>JACQQK010000139.1 GCA_016207065.1 Nitrospinota bacterium | reverse complement strand
TCGTTGGTGTGCAGGGTGCTCAGGACCAGATGGCCGGTCAACGCCGCCTGGACGGCGATTTCGCTCGTTTCCCGGTCGCGGATTTCGCCCACCATGATGATGTCGGGGTCCTGCCGCATCAGGGACCTGAGACCGTTGGCGAAGGTGATGTTGGCCTTGGGGTTGACCTGCGTCTGGCGGATGCCTGGCAGGCGGTATTCCACGGGGTCCTCGATGGTCTTGATATTCTTTTCCGGCGTGTTGAGCAGGGACAGGGCGGCGTACAGGGTGGTGGTTTTACCGCTTCCGGTGGGCCCCGTCACCAGGATCACGCCGTAAGGGTTTTTCAGCAGGTCCTGGAATTTATTCAGGTCCGCTCCCATCAACCCCAGGTCGATCAAGCTGAACCGGAGTTTGCTCCGGTCCAGGATTCTGAGCACCAGGTTTTCCCCGTAGATCGTGGGACAGCTGGAAACGCGGAACTCGATCTCGCGGTCGCCGAACCGCGCCGAGAATCCGCCGTCCTGGGGGGCGCGGGTCTCGGCGATGTCCATGTTGGACAGCACTTTCAGGCGGGAAATGAGGGGCGATTCCACGGTCTTGGGCGGGCGGGTGGCCTCAAACAACACGCCGTCGATGCGGTAGCGGATGTTGAGTTCGTCCTGCGTCGGCTCGATGTGTATATCGCTCGCCCCGTCGTCCAAAGCCTGCCGGAGTATCATGTCCGCCAGTTTTGCCACCGGCGCCTCGGAAGCTTCCGTCACCCCCGGTCCCTTGGCCGCTAAAACGGCCTTCGCCTCTTCCTTTTTTTCATCGCCCCGGCCGATGCTTTTCACCGCCGCCTGGATCGAGGCGGCGACGCCGTAATGTTCCTGAATGGCCGCGTCGATGTCCCCTTCGGTGGCGATGGCCACATCGACGTCCATCCCCGACTGGATGACCACTTCGTCGATGGCGAATATATTCAGGGGATTGCTCATCGCCACGACCAGTTTCCCGTTTTTCATGGCGACTGGAATCAGCTTGTGCATTTTCGCGACGTTTTCCTTGATCCTTCTCACCGCCGCCGGATCAACCCGGATCTCCGTCAAATCCAGGTAAGGGATGTTCAACTGCCGGGAAAGGTTGCCGATCAATTGCTCCTCGGTGATGAACTGCAGTTGGATCAGCGCGCTACCCAGTTGCACGTTCCGGGACTTCTGGTATTCAAGCGCTTTTCTCAACTGGTCTTCGGAGATGATCCCGGCTTTGAGGAGAACGTCGCCCAGCTTGAGTTTTTCCCTGATGGCCATAACCCCTCGAAAAGGTTCGCGATAATTCGGGCGGGTGGATTTTCAAGACGCTCCCGGAAACGTTAAAAACGAGCCGGGCGCCGTTTCCATTGTATTCGATCAAAGGTGTTTTTGGGAAAAAAACTCGACGGCCTATTTTTCCAAATCCAGGAATTTATTGCCGGGCAAACGGGGGATTTTCAAGAAACGGGGATCGACACAACTCCTTTTAACATGGCGCGTTACGCATATTTTTCCGCTTTTGGCACACCTTTTGCTTTTTGGTCTTTAAAGATAACGCGGCGAACTCAAACCCATCTTAAAAGAGGTAGTCGGACAATGATCCAACAAACTCAACTTTCCCCAGCATCTTCCCGGCAACCGGCGGGCCTGGAACCCGCCAGAAAAAACGACGCCGAGAAAGGGCATGCCGATTTCCGCGGTGTTTTGATGATGTTGACCCAGCAATCCTCTCTCCTCCAAGCAGGCGGAGGCTTGCCGGGCGCGCCAATGGAAAGCGGCGCGTCCCATCTCAGGGACGTTTTGCAAAATATTTCGGAAAAAATCAAGTCCCTGCAAAACCGCGATATGACGAACAAAAAACCTGTCGATCGACACTCCATGGACAAACAAAAGAACGTGGAGTCGTCCGCCCGGCGGAATGGCCCGAAAACCGATACGGCGCCGCCGGATGAAAACCGGGAAAGCAAATCCGTTGTGCCCAAGTCCGATTCGGACCAAAACTCCGTAAAGCCAGACCCAAGCTCGAATTCCTCCCCGGCGAGCGGTCCGACCGCTCCGGGTTCAACGGAAAATCCCGAGTCCGCCGCCGTCGATCCGGAGGTCCAGCGGGAGATCGACAAGATATTGGAAGACCTGCATCTCGATCCCCAGACGAAGGCGATCATGAACCTTCTCCTGATGGAAGCCGGTTCGGGCTCCAACGATTTGCTCGAGGCCTTGACGGGGGAGCAAAACCTCCTCGACCGCAATGCGGACGGGGCTTCTCCAAGCCAGCAGTTTTTATCCGCCCTGCGGGACAGCGAATCCGCGGTGAAGGACCTTCTGGCCAAGGCGGGGATGAGCGACGCGGACGCCAGGAACCTGCTCGCCAAAATCGAAACCGGACAGGAAAACAAACCGCAAGCGCAGGACATGCCGAAGGAATCCTCGCGCATCCCCTCCGCGGACGCGGACGCCGCCTTACAGGTCAAGGACGTTTCCCCGCGGGACGGGAAAAACGCGTCTTCCCAAAACAGCGGCTCCGGCTCGCAGGACAAAACGGACTTGTCCGCCCAGTTCGGGCTCAAGCCGAAAAACGGCGATGGCGGCCCGGACGTCAAATTCAAAATCACGGAGCAACAGGCCAACGCCGCAAGCCGGTTGGACAATATCGCCCCCCAAGATCCGTCCGGGAAAACCATGGACCCGCTTGCCGGAGCGCAAAACGGCAAGGACGATCTCAAGATTCAGAATATCGCGATCGCCGCGTTGAACGGGCCGGACAATGCGAACGCGAAAGACGCCGGCGCCGTTAAAAATCCGTCGGCCGGCGAAACGCCCGGCGTCGGCGCGGCCAACGAGACCTCCTCCAAATCCGCGGGCACGTCCGAAACCCGCGCGTTGCCGCAACAAGCGGCCGCGTCGAGAGGCATGGCCGAAAAACCGGTCGTCCAACAGATCATGGAGAGGTTTTCTCTCCGCGGGACCGGACAGCAGAACGAAATCCACATCAAGCTCGATCCGCCTTCGCTGGGGACGGTGCGGATGAACATCTCCACCGTGGGCGAATCCGTGAAGACGACCCTCATCGCGGAAAACCATTCGGTAAAACAAATCATCGAGAACAACCTCAACCAATTGCGCGATTCCCTGGCGGACCAGGGATTGAAGGTCGATAGTTTCACCGTGCTCGTGGGCGGAAACCCCGGCAACAAGGGACAAAACGCGCAACAGGGGCAGGCCCCGTTCCCGGACGCCAATTTCCAGGGACCTTCCTACCGGCAGGAAGCGGAAACGGGTCCGCCGGCGCCCAGGGAGCGGACCTTCCTTAGGGATTCGCAGTCCATCAGCGTATTCGCGTGAGGTATTCGGGGCAATAGCGGGGAAACGATTTAAACAACGATTTTGGAGATTCAGTCATGATATCAGGCCTGGACCACGTTCCGCAAAAGACGGACACATCCTCCCAAATAATCAACGGAAAGAAGTCTCTCGGAAAAGACGACTTCATGAAGTTGCTGGTGACGCAACTCTCGGCCCAGGACCCGCTTTCGCCCATGGAAAGCCAGGACTTCAGCGCCCAGTTGGCTCAGTTCAGCAGTCTCGAACAGATGACTTCCGTGAACGACAACCTGAAAAAACTTCTGGATACCCAGACTGCCCAGGCGAATGCCTCGGCCGTCAACTACCTGGGGAAAAGCGTGGACGCCCCCGGGAACGGGTTCCAATATAAATCCGGTCAGGTCCAAGGCTTGGGTTATTCGCTCGACAAGGACGCGGCGTCGGTGAAGGTCTCGATTTTCGACGCTACGGGAAACCATGTCGCCACGCTGGACGCGGGGAGCCAAAAATCCGGCTCCAACACGGTTTCCTGGAACGGCAAAAACGACGCGGGCATCGCCGTCGCGGAAGGCGCCTACACCTTCCAGGTCGAGGCCGCGGACGGTTCGGACAACGCCGTCCAGGCGACCACCCTTTCGTCGGGCGTGGTCTCCGGAATCGCGTTCGATAACGGCGTCGCCAACGCCATCGTCAACGGGGTCAAGATACCGGCAAACCTGATCTCGCGCGTAAACCAAATTCAATAGTCGCCATAAGGAGAGGAAAGCCATGTCATTGATCAGCGCATTATTCTCGGGGGTGTCGGGACTCAGCGGCAACTCGCAGGCGTTGAACGTCATAGGCGACAACGTCGCCAACGTCAACACCGTGGGTTACAAGGGGAGCAAGTCGGTTTTCGGGGACATTCTAAGCGTCGTTTTGAACAACGGGGCCACCAACATGCAGATCGGCCGCGGCTCGAAACTGCAAAGCGTGATCCAGTCCTTCGGCCAGGGATCGTTCGAGAGCACGAGCAACGCGCTGGATTTGGCGCTGGACGGCTCCGGTTTCTTCATAACCAAGAACAGCGCCGGAGGGAGTTTTTACACGCGGGCCGGGCAGTTCCGCTTGAACGACGCCGGCAAGGTGGTGAGCGCCAACAAGGACATCCTGCGGGGGTTCAAGGTCACCAGCGGCACGGCCGCCACGACGCTGAGCGACGTCGACCTCGCGGGCGTCCAGTCGGCGCCGAAGGCGACCACGGCGTTCACCCTGGGAGCCAACCTCAACGGCGCGGCTTCCGCGGCGACCACGTTCACCTCGCCGATCACCATTTACAACTCCGTCGGCAGTCAGGTCATCCTGAACATGAATTTCACGAAACAGTCCGGGAGCAACACCTGGAAGTTCGTGGCCTCGCCCTCCACCGGAACGGTGACCTCGGGGGCGTCGGGGACGTTGAGCTTCAACACCTCGGGCCAGTTGAGCGCCGTGAACGGCGGGGCCCTCACGGACTTGTCCATCACGATCAACTACGCCTCGTCCACCCCGCCCGCCTCCTCGCAAACTTTGACGTGGGACCTGGTGGACTCGGCGGGGGCCTCGAACGGGAAAATGACCGGTTTCGCGTCCCCGTCCAACAACAACGCCTTCGTGCAGGACGGTTTCGCCACGGGCACATTGACGGGTTTGTCGGTGGACCAGAAAGGCATCATCAGCGGCCTGTTCGACAACGGCCAGACCCAGGAATTGTTTCAGGTGGGCCTGGCGGACTTCCTGGCGCCGACGGGATTGAGCCGGAAAGGCAACAACTTGTTCGCGGAATCGGCGCAGTCGGGCCAGCCCATCATCGGGACGGCGGAGACCGGCGGGTTCGGCTCCGTGCTGGGGAGCACGCTGGAATTGTCCAACGTCGATCTCGCCGGCGAGTTCGTCACCATGATCCAGACGCAACAGGCCTTCCAGGCCAACGCCCGCGTCATCTCCTCCTCCAACCAGTTGCTGACGGAAACGGTCAACCTGGTGAGGTAATCGTCCGGGCCGATTCGCTTCTCGTGACAAGACGAGCCAGACTTAACGCCCCGCCGGGAACGGCGGGGCGTTTTTATTTTCGCGCTGGAGCCTGACGGAGGAAGGAATTTACAAATTCCTTGATATACGTTATCCTTGCGGTAAGGAGGCAGGAAAAATGCTCGCAAAAAAGACGTCGAAAAACCAGCTCACGTTGCCCAAGAAAATCGCCGGAAAATTCGAGGGGATCGATTACTTCGATATTTCCGTAAAGGACGGCTCAATCCTATTGAAGCCTGTAAAGATAACCCCGGCGGAATCCGCGCTTGAGAGCGTCAGGGACAAAATCGAGGCCCTCGGATTGAGGGACGCGGATATCGAGGAGGCGATTCGCTGGTCTCGCGGGAAAAAGTCCGCGTGAGTCGCAAAAAGGCCGTTCTTGACACAAACGTGGTTGTCTCGGCCCTTCTCTTCAGGGGAAAACTCTCCCGTCTCAACGCTCTCTGGAAGAAGAAGGCATTCACCATGGCCGCGTCCCGAGAGATCATTGAAGAATATGTAAGGGTTTTAGCCTACCCCAAGTTCAAGTTGACCGAAAAGGAAATCAAGCTCTTGGTCCAAGAGGAACTGCTTCCTTATATCGAACCCGTCACGGTCAACGAAGATACTAAAGGAGTAAGCAAGGATCCCGACGACGATAAATTCCTCGCCTGCGCCAAAGCGGCAAAAGCGGATTTTATTGTCAGCGGAGACGCGCACCTGCTGGACCTGAAAAAGTATAAAGGCTGTCCCATCCTTACGGCGGAGAAGTTCTTGAAAAAGTTCAAGTAGGTTGGAGAAACGCAAAAGCGTTTATCAAGAATGACCGGTCAAAGAGGAAGATGCGGTAGTCACGCATGGCATGAAGAAAGAGGACCTCCATTAATCTCAGGACCATGAACGAATCGCTTCGCGAAGTCAAATCGGCCACCATCCAGCGGTTCCAGGAGCTTTGGAGACAGAACTTCCTGGCCAACCAGGACGCCATCCGGCGCAACCCGGGCGTGGCGGCGTTGAGACGGAAGCTCCGCGGCGTCCCTGGTTTTCTCGTCGGCGCCGGCCCGTCGCTGGACAAAAATATCGCCTGCCTCCGGCAGGCGGCGGGGAAGGCGGCGTTTTTCGCCAGCGACGCGGCCCTCAAACCCCTCCTAGAGCATGGCGTCGAGCCTTCGTTCGCGGTGTGTCTGGATCCCCAGGACGATATCGCCAAGTTCCTGGCCGGCGCGTCCCATCGCGGGACCGTTTTGGTGGCGCCGTCCATCGTCCATCCCCGCATCCTCGATCTCTGGGAAGGAAGCGTGGCGTTCTACCACAAACACGCACCCGATATCCCGGTCCTTGTCGAGATCCAGCGGGCCCTCCCGCACATCGGAAACCTGACCCCCGGCGGCACGGTGTTGTCGATAGCCTACGACCTGGCGTTTCAGATGGGGTGCAACCCGATCCTGTTCGTCGGACAGGACCTGTCTTACTCCAGGACCAAAAACTACAGCCGGGCCAGCGAAGGCGCCGAAAAAACGCTGGAACGGACTTTCGAGGACCAGAAGGAGAACATCGTATTTGAAAATGACATCTACGGGTTTGACAAGCCCACCCACAAGGCCATGTCGGTGTCCAAGCAATGGTTCACCTGGGCGTTCGCCAATTGGAGGAGAGACGACCCCGCGGAGATCGTCAACTGTAGCGAGGCGGGAATCCTTTCGGAGGGATGTTCGCTGATGACCCTGAACGAGGCCATCTACAAAAGCTGTTCCAAGCCCATCAACGTGTCCTGGGCGATCAAGAAGGCGCTGAAATGACCGCTAACAGGGCGCTGAAAAAATCTTGGAAAAGGAATGCAAACCCTCGTCGGCCAGTTCAAGTATTGAGGCAAATTGCGTAGGGGCGGTTCGCGAACCGCCCCTACGCCTGCGCTTATAAATCCCCCTCGTTCCCCCTTTTTCAAAGGGGGAACGAGGGGGATTTGCATTTCGGCGAGCGCGGCATCGCGTTGTCCCTAGCGGCGCGGTTGCCAGCCCCAGCGGGGTTCAATCGACGGCGGCTTTTTCCTCCAGGAAGATGGGGTCGGGGTTGAGGAGTTGCCCGAGCGCTTCCCGCATTCTCGACTGGAATTTTTCTTTTTTGTTGTGGATCCGCTCCACGTCCTTCGGGTTGAGGTAGAACACGTTGTCGGCGGTCCCCTGGTGCGTGTGCAGGACCGCCCGCTGGATCTCCATGCCGAGGTCGGACAGGACCTTGGTTTCCATCATGAACGTCCCCAGGACGTCGTGGGTCTCCAGCTTGACCGCCCGGCCGATGAACTTCATCCTCAGTTTCACGTCCTTGTATTTGCCGGCGTCGGGCCGGGCGGGAAGGGTACGGCTTTTGTAAACCTCGTAGATGGGCTCTTTCCCGACGAAAATCCGGCGCAGGTCTTCCTTGACTTGTTTTTGGACGAAAAAGAAATTCGCGTATTCGATCGGGTTGCCGGAGGAGTTCATGACCTTGAACACGTCGAACACCTTGTCTTCCAGGGTATGGACGTTGGCGTCGACGATGCTCAACTGGTTGAACGCCAGCACGGCGGCGATATGAAAGAGAAGGCCTTTGTAGTCCCTGGCGCAAACGACCAGTTCGGAGGCCTGGCCGGTCTTGAAGAACATCTCGCACGCGAACCCGGCGGACGATTCGATGAACTCGTTGTAGATTTCCAACTGCATTTGCAGGTCGCGCGGAAGCCGGATCATGTCCAGGAATTCCAATTTGACGGCGCTACCGGCGCTGGACCGTTTCTTGTGGTGCAGGGTGTTCTGGTAGAACAGTTTCAACTGCTCGATCTGGCTGGCCGACATTTTCATCTTGGTGCCGCCCCGGTCGGAGTAGGTGAGCAAGCTGA
>JACQQK010000022.1 GCA_016207065.1 Nitrospinota bacterium | reverse complement strand
CTCCTGGGTGCCATGCTTGCGCCGGACGTAGTCGTCCACCATGCCGCTTTCGAGGGGGCCGGGACGGTACAAGGCCAGCTGGGCGATGATGTCCTCGAAACAGTCGGGTTTCATCTTCTTCATCAGGTCGCGCATGCCCGAGCTTTCCAGCTGGAACACCCCCAGCGTGCGCGCCTCCCCCAGCAACTTGTACACGGCCGGGTCGCCCTTGGAGACGGCGTCGATATCCAGTTCCACGCCGCGGGACTCCCTTATGAGCCGCAGGGCGTTGTGGATGACGGTGAGCGTCCGCAGGCCGAGGAAATCCATTTTCAGCAGGCCCAGTTTCTCGATGTGGCCCATGGCGAACTGGGTCACGATTTCATCGTCGCCCCCCTTGTACAAAGGCAGGAACTCCGTCAGCGGCCGGGGGGAGATGACCACCCCCGCCGCATGGGTGGAGCAGTGCCGCGGAAGCCCCTCCAGGCTCACGGCGATGTCCAGCAACTCCCGCACCTTTTCGTTTTCCTTGCGTAGCTCGCCGAACTTGGGCTCTTCCTTGAACGCGTCCTGCAACGTCACGTTCAATCTGTTGGGGACGAGCTTGGCGAGCTTGTCCACCTCGCCGTAGGGCATGTCCAGGACGCGGCCGACGTCGCGGATCACGCCCTTGGCGTTCATGCTTCCGAAGGTGATGATCTGGGTGACGTTCTGGTTGCCGCCGTATTTCTCCGTGACGTAACGGATGACCTCGTCGCGCCCGTCCTTGCAAAAATCGATGTCGATGTCCGGCATGCTCACGCGTTCCGGGTTCAAAAACCGCTCGAACAGGAGGTCGTAGGGGATCGGGTCCAGGTCGGTGATCCGCAGGGCATACGCGACCAGGCTCCCGGCGGCGGATCCCCGGCCCGGCCCGACGGGAATATTTTTCTCCCGCGCGTAGCGGATGAAGTCCCAGACGATCAAAAAATAACCCGGATATCCCATCCGGCGGATGATCTTGAGTTCCTCCTCCAACCGCGTCTCGTAGACCCCGCGGTCAAAGCCGACGCCTCTCCGTTCCATGGCTTCGAACCGTTGCCGGAGCCCGGCGCGCGCCTGGTCATCGAGGTAGCTCTCCAGGGTGAAACTATCGGGCACGGGGTATTCCGGCAGGTTCAACCGGCCAAACTCGATCTTCAGCCCGCACCGCTCGGCGATCGCGAGCGTATTTTCGATCGCGCCGGGAACGCCGCCGAACAGTTCGGCCATTTCCTGGGGCGATTTGAAGTAATACTCGTCGCCGGGATAGCGCATGCGATAGGGGTCGCTGATGGTCTTGCCCGTCTGCAGGCACAGGAGGATCTCGTGCGCGCGCGCGTCCTTGCGGTCGAGGTAATGGCAGTTGTTGGTGGCCACCAAGGGGATGGACAACGTCTTGCCGATCTCGATCAGTTCCTTGTTGATCTTTTCCTGATACTCCTGCATGTGGTATTGCAGTTCGAGGAAGAAATTGCCGTCCCCCATGATCTCCTTGTATTGCGCGGCGATCTTGACGGCGCGGGGGACGTTCTCCTTGTTGACGTTGTGGGCCACCTCCCCGCGCGAGCAGGAACTCAGGGCGATCAACCCTTCCGCGTGTTGCGCGAGCAGTTCCTTGTCGATCCGCGGCTTGTAGTAAAACCCTTCCAGGTAACCCGCCGTGACCAGCTTCAACAGGTTTTTATAACCCATCTCGTTTTGCGCCAGCAGAACCAGGTGGTACGACGCGTCGCGCAGGTTGTGGTTCGAGGACTTGTCCATGCGGCTTTCGGGCGCCACGTACGCCTCGCAACCGATGATCGGCTTGATCCCCCGCTTTTTCGCCGCGTTGTAAAACTCCACCGCGCCGAACAGGTTGCCGTGGTCGGTCAGGGCGACGGCGGGCATTTTAAACTGCTCCGCCCGGGCGAACAGGGCATCCAGCCGCAGGGACGAATCCAGCAGGCTGTAAAAGGAATGCAAATGCAGGTGGACGAAACCGGGGTTCGACATGTCAATCCAAAATCCTGTCCAGGGGGACGTACTCCTTACCCAAAGCCTCCGCCACGGCGGGATGCGTCACGGCGCCTTTATACACGTTGACCCCCATCCTCAACGGCGGGTTGTCGCGGACGGCTTCTGTAAAACCTTTTTGCGCCAGTTCCAACGCGTAAGGGAACGTGGCGTTGGTCAAGGCGAAGGTGGACGTCCGGGCGACGGCCCCCGGCATGTTGGCGACGCAGTAATGGATCACGCCGTCCACCTGGTAAATCGGGTCGCTGTGCGTCGTGGGCCGCGAGGTCTCCATGACCCCGCCCTGGTCGATCCCCACGTCCACGATGACGGAGCCGGGCATCATGACGGAAATCATCTCGCGGGTGACGAGTTTCGGGGCCCTGGCTCCCGGAAGCAGGACCGCGCCCACGACCAGGTCGGCCGTCTTGAGCGCTTCCATGATGTTCAGCCGGTTGGACATCAAGGTCTTGATCCGGCCTCCGTACAGGTCGTCCAGATAGCGTAGCCGGTGGAGGTTGACATCGAGCAGGGTGACCGAGGCGCCGGCGCCGACCGCCATTTTCGCGGCGTTGGAACCCACGATGCCGCCGCCGAGGATCACGACGTGTCCGGGGTCCACGCCGGGGACGCCGCCCAGCAAAATGCCGCGCCCGCCGTTTTCCCGCTCCAGGTACTTGGCCCCCTCGTGGATGGACATCCGCCCGGCGACTTCGCTCATGGGGACCAACAACGGCAGGGACCCGTCCGGCAACTGCACCGTCTCGTAGGCGATCCCGGCGACCTTCCTTTCCAGCAAGGCGTCGGCCAGGGCCGGGGCCGGCGCCAGATGGAGATAGGTATAGAGGACCTGTCCCTCGTTCAACAACCCATACTCCTCGGGCAGAGGTTCCTTGACCTTCACGATCATTTCCGAACGGCTGAAGATCTCCTTGCGCGACGCAATCCTGGCCCCGACTCTTTCGTACTGATCGTTGGCGATGCCGCTCCCGACTCCGGCGCCGTCCTCGACCAGGACGGCATGACCGGCAACCGCCAGATCGTGCGCCCCCGCCGGGGTCAGGGACACGCGGTATTCGTCCTTCTTGATTTCCTTGGGAACGCCGATGATCATGAGAAATGCCCCCTTTCTCGATTCAGTGGGGTCCGCAAAAAGAGCGCGACTTGATCCGGACTAGCTGGAAATTATTTTATGGCCTTGTATTGTCATCCCCGCGCAGGCGGGAATCCACTGTTTTCAATGGCTTTCTGGATGCCCGCTTTCGCGGGCATGACGTTTTTTGGTCAAATGGGACTTATTCGGCAACCTGCTACCGGTCGACCTTCGCCGCCAAAGGTTTTTTATTTTTACATACTTTTTAAAAATACCACAATATGAATCGCCACGCCGGATCGGTGGCGTCCGGGAAAACTTGTAAGGTTCGTCTTCCATCTCCCACAGGAAAACAAAAATATCCGGCGCTAAAAGCGCTTTTGCTTTATTCCCCCTTGCAAGGGGGTAAGGGGGATTTGAAGCTTTCGTTCGCGATCACGGCATGAATCCCCCCGGCCCCCTTTACAAGGGGGAGCGAATCCATTCTTTTGCTCACGCGATATCTGGCTTTGCGCGCCAAAAACCTCCGCGCGCAAAGCCTTAAAAACTTGACGGTTCCCCGCCAATATCCCATAATCGTGCCATCGCCACATGTCCGGGATAACGTCATGAATCCGCAGGATATTTTATTTCACAACAAACTCCTTCAGTTGCTTCTCGATGTGGACCGTATCGGCTTCCGCGAAAATCTCGCCGAGATATTACAAACCTACTTCCCTTTTGAAGCGCTGGAACGTTTTATCGCCCCGATCATTCAAGAGATCGGAAATGGGTTGTCGCAGGGAAAGTTTTCCCTCTCTCAAGTTTATATGGGAGGCAGGCTCTGCGAGGAGGCGATTCCGCCCTTGCTGGCGGAACAGGGAGTCCCTCCCAAGAACCACGTTCCCCTGGCCATCGCGGTACTGCAAGACCGTCATATCCTCGGCAAGAAGATCGTTTTCCACGCCCTCCGCTCCTCCGGCTATCATTGAATGAGACCATGACTCCCATGCAACGCGTCCTCACCGCGTTAGGGCCCAAGGAGCCGGACCGGGTCCCCCTGTTTTTGCTCCTCACCATGCATGGCGCGAAAGAGTTGGGGATGTCCATCGAACGGCATTACTCCAAGGCGGAGCACGTGGTCGAGGGCCAGATCAAACAGGTGATTTTAAACCTGGCGCAAAACGCCGAGGAAGCCGCCGGCGAACAAGGCGGCAGAATCGCGATAACTACGGAAGCGGACGAATCCGCGGTCAGGATAAGCATCGAGGACACGGGGAAAGGCATCCTTCCCGAGCGCATGGGATCCATTTTCGATCCGTTTTTCGCCACGAAATCCGCGGTCAAAGGCTCCGGACTCGGATTGGCGGTCAGCTATGGTATTATAATGAAGCACGGCGGCAAGATCGACGCGCAAAGCCGGACGGGCGAGGGGACCGTCTTTACCGTCTCCCTCCCTGTACATCGCGAGTGACCGGAAACGATCGGGGCGCTGAAGAACCACTCCATGGTCTTTTGCCGTCATTCCCGCGTAGGCAAGAAATCCAGTGTTTTTAAGGATTTTCTGGATGCCCGCTCCCCGCCTCAATCATGCGGGGACAAACTTCGCGGGATGACGTTTCTTTGGCAAAAAGAAACTTTTTCATATTACTTGCTAATAATCAGCGAGGAGAAAAAACCGCTTGGAAAAAGTCGCAAAATCCAGAATCGAACGCCTGTTCCAGGAAAACTGGGACCCCGGGGACAAGTCGCTGGACTTGGAGAACAAGGGCATTGGCCGCGAGGAATTACAGTCCCTGTGCGAGATGGAGGAGTTCCCCTCCGTCGAAAAGTTGTACCTGAGCGCCAACGGCTTGGGGGACGCCGAACTGGCGGTGTTCGCGGACGCCCCGGCGGGCAACCTGTCCTCCCTTTATCTGAACCACAATAAAATCGGCGACGAGGGCATTGAAATCCTGTCCGCCTCCCCCGCGGTCCAAAACCTGACCTGCCTCATGCTGGAGGCCAACAGCGTCGGCCCCAAGGGAGTCTCCGCCCTGGCCCGCTCCGGGAACTTGCAAAAACTGGAAATCCTGTTTCTGGACTCGAACCCCGTCGGCCCCGAGGGCGCCGCGGTCCTGGCCCGACCCTCCGCGTTTCCCCGCTTGCATTCCCTGCACCTGGACAGCGCGCAATTGGGCGACGAGGGCGTCCTGGCCCTGGCCGGCGCCGCCACGCTCGCGCTCCAAAAACTGTACCTGTGCTCCAACAGGATCGGCGACCGCGGCGCCGCGGCGCTCGCCACTTCCGACGCCTTGAAGACCCTCAATATTTTGAGCGTGTGGAGAAACGAAATCCGCGACGAGGGGGGCAAGGCCCTGGCCGAGTCGAAGACCCTCGTCAACCTCGAACGGCTTTACATGAGCCTCAACCTGATCGAAAAACCCATGCGCCAGGCGATCCGCGCCTCGGAACTGGGCCAGAGGCTCAAAACCCTGGTGATGGACTGAACTTATGGAAAACGGCGGCAAGGACAGCGGCGGCGGGGACTACCAATACACCTACACCCGGTTCTTCAACATCATCTTCCATATCGGCGTGATCTTCAACGTCGTGCTGGTGATCTGGCTGTATCTTGTCTATTTCAAGGTGATCTGACGGGCAAAGTCCTGTCATCCCTCGCGGAAAGATTTCCCGGCGGGTCCGCGGGGCGCGACGATCAGATGTATTCCGGATGGTGGGCCGCCTTGACCAGGAAATCGGTGTTCTTCCAGATCATTTTCTCCTCCGGCATGAGCCAATCGCCGGCGGCGTTGCGCAACGGCCGCCACTCCTGGTCCACGTAGATTTCGTTGGGCCGGAAACTGGCCTTGTACCGGAGCGATTGGTTGTTGGCGATGAAATAACCGAGGTAGAAAAATTTTATGCAGTGGGCCTTGCAATATTCGATCTGTTTCAGAATGCTGAACGTCCCAAGGCTCGCGCGCGAATCGGGGACGTCGTAAAAAGTGTAGATGGCGGAAAACGACTTGCTGGTGACGTCCGCCAGCGCCACGCCGATGAGCTTGGGGCCCAGGTAGTACTCGAACTCCATTCCGAAGGGCGCGGGAACGTAAAAGGAAAGGCGGAAGTTCTGCTCGTCCTCGACGTCGTCCTGAAGGGATTGAAACCGTTTCTTGTGCTTTAAATAAAGATGGAACTTTTCCTCGCAATACCGGGGCTCGCCGATTTTGATCCTCACCTTGGAACAACCCTGCAAAGCGCGTTTTTGGCCGCGGGTCATCTCGAAGTTTTCCGGTCTCAGGCGGATCGGCACGCACTCATGACAGGCCCGGCAACGGGGACGGAAGTAATAATCGCCAAAATGGCGCATGCCGTGGGCCAGCAGGTATTCGAACTCGACCTCCGAAATGTCCTCGAGCAGATATTCCTCGAAAAACGACTGACGGTCCTTGAAATAGCCGCACTGGAAGGACTTGGAATCGATGAAATGGGCCAACATGCTCTCTTCCGGCTGACGGTTGAATCGGCAAGATATGAAAACGCAAACTAGTTTTTTCAATTTTATAACATTTTTTTTCCAAATACATTCGGTTTTAGGACCCGGCCGGGTCCCGCGGTATTGTTTTTTTAATTGTCACGTCCATGATTCAAATCCTCATGCCTCTTTTACCCTTCCTCTTTAACGCCTTTCTGTAATTATGGGAGAGCGAGTCCGACCAATAGTTCGTGGGCCGTTGAATTATTGTTTATTTTGTGCTTTACTTCTTCGCGGCCTGACATGGCGGGAACAAAACATACCGCTTTCATTTCATCCGGAGAAAGAGCCCGCCAGGCGGCGGGCGCCGCGCCGATGAGAATTTCCATCATCATTCCGACTCTGAACGAAGCCCAGGTTGTCGAAAAAACCCTCGGCCGCATCGCCCGTCTCGCTCCCCATGAAATCGTCGTGGGGGACGGGGGAAGCCAGGACGGGACCCTCGACATCGTCCGGAAATACGCCTCCCGCATCGTGACCGCCCCCCGCGGCCGCGCCGCGCAGATGAACGCCGCCGCCCAGGCCGCCGCCGGGGACGCGCTCGTGTTCCTGCACGCGGACAGCGCCGTGGAACCGGCGGGTTACGCGAAAATGATCGAGGCCCTGCGCCGGGGAAACATCGTGGGAGGCGCCTTCAGCCTGCGCATCGAATCCGACAAGCTGTCCCTGAACCTGATCTCGACCCTGGCCACGTGGAGGGCCAAACGCCTGCACCTCGCGTACGGCGACCAGGCGATCTTCGTCCGCCGGGACGTCTTTGGGCGGATCGGCGGGTTCTCGCCGTTGCCCATCTGCGAGGACCTGGACTTTTTCAGAAAACTCCGCAAGGAAGGCGATATCGTGGTCCTCGACGAGAAGGCCATCACCTCGCCCCGCAGGTGGCTGAAGGAGGGCGTGTTCCTCACCACTTTCCGCAACGCGATCATCGCCGGGTTATTCCTTCTCGGTTGCCCGCCGAAATTTTTGAGTAAATGGTATCTGTCCGTCCGGTAAGAGTTTTCTATTCCATCCTTGAATACGACTCCACCGGATAATATAATGAATTAAAAAACATCAACGTCCGGCAAGCACATGGGAAAACGCAATTCCTCGAAAAAAAAGGAACCGGGAGGCGGAAAACGCTCGAATTCCGCGCCCTTGATCATGGTGGGAGCGGTTTTGGCGGTCCTGGCCGTCGTCTATTTCGCCACGAAGCCGCCCACCGCGTCCGAATTGGACGCCGTCCATGAACGGCATATTGGCGCGCGCCTGGAAACCCGGCCCGTGCTGACCCCCGCCTTGTTTACCGGCAAGGCCGCTCTGGCATATCGATACGCCGCGGAAATCCCGGACGTGATCGACAACCAGTTTTGTTATTGCTACTGCAAGAAAAATCACGGCCATAAAACCCTGCTGACCTGCTTCACCAACGAACACGGCTCGAAATGCGACACCTGCATCGAGGAGGTCATCCATGCCTACGAACTGCACAAACAGGGGAAATCGATGGATGAAATCGTGACCGCCGTGGACAAGAAATTTTACCGCCCCTATAAAAGTTAACGAGTTATCAATTTGGATATGGAAGCGACCGTAGAAGACAAACCATTAGGAATTTACGTCCCTTACGCCCTTCTGGCCGCCGCCTTGTTTTCCTTTTTCATCGTTTCGGTCAACAAGGTGGACCTCAAACCGTTCGAGGTGGAATATCCCGCCGAGGCGTTCATATCGCCCAATTTCGAGCTCCCCTCCCTGACCGGCGGCAACGTCCGGCTCTCCGATTACAGGGGGAAGGTGGTGTTCGTCAACTTCTGGGCGACCTGGTGCGCCACCTGCAAGGTGGAAATGCCGTCCATGGAAAAACTCTACCAAAAATACAAGGGCCGGGGATTTGAAATGCTGACCATCAGCGTGGACAAAGACCTGTCCCTGGTCAAACCGTTCATGGACGAATACAGGCTGACGTTCCCCGTCCTTCTGGACCCGGAAAGCAAGTTGGCGAAAAAGAAATACAAAACCACGGGCGTCCCGGAGACTTTCATCCTGGACCGGAACGGGATCATCGTCCACAAGGCCATCGGTCCCAGGGACTGGGCCACGGACGAGACGATGGCGGCGTTCGACGAGTTGCTTCAAAGGTCTTGAACATGTTTAAAAACGCCATGGCGATAGCGATCGTATTTCTTTTCGGGCTGGCCGGCGCCGACGCTTATGCGCATGGCGGGCATCAGGAGGGAAAAGAGGAAAAAATCTCTGCTCCAACGGAGCCCGCGCCGGAACCGGACATCTACTCCCTGCCTTCCAAGGATACTGGAGAGACCGGCGCGGAAAGCGGTCTCGACTCCCTTGGCCTGACGGAACCCGCTCATGAAACACACATGGACACGATGGACATGAAGGGGATGGACATGAGCGGCGGGACCCATGCCCAGCACGAAAAACCGCAGGTCAAGATGTCCTCGCACGAATGGGTTTCGCCGTCCCGGAAGGGTTATAATACCGCCGTAGGAATCACCGTTTTTGCCGGACTGGTTTTTGGAATCATGAGCTTGAAACGTCCCAACGAATAGACTCCCCCCAACATCAAGGAGGTCGGTCGCGCATGGCTAACGGCATCTCCCAACTCCTGAAAGACCGGCTGGGCCTTCACCTTCTGGAATACGAAATCCCCGAACACGCCAACTCGGTGCGTTACTCCCTGGGCGGCATGACCCTGACCTCCTTCGCCCTGCTGGTCGTCAGCGGGGTCCTCCTGGCGCAGTTTTTCGTCCCCGACCCGGCGCGCGCCAACCAGAGCATCCACTACCTGGCGGACCAGGTTTATCTGGGATGGTTCCTGCGCGGCGTCCACTTCTGGTCGGCGGAGGCGTTGACCGTGACCCTGTTCCTGCACATGGCCCGGATCTTTTTCACCGCCTCGTACAAAAAACCCCGGGAGGCGAACTGGCTGGTGGGCGTGGCGCTCTTGGTCGTCATGACGACCTTTCTATTCACCGGGACCGTGATCAAGTGGGACCAGGAAGCCTACGAGGCGCTGGAACACTTTCTCTGGGTCGCGAAAAGCCTGGGGGTCCTGGGCTTGCCGCTCACCGAGGAGTTCGCGCAGGGCGTGCCCATCATCAGCCGGTTGTACATGGCCCATATTTCCCTTCTGCCCATCGTCGCCCTGCCGTTGCTGGGCCTGCATTTGTATTTCGTCAAATACCATCAATTGTCGCCCGACCCCGGCAATCCCGAGGGCGGGAAGACCATCCCCTTCACCCGGCATCTCGGCTATCTCCGGCGGGCGGGAGCGGGGGTCTTTACCCTGATCTGCCTGCTGGCCCTGCTGATCGCTCCGCCGCTCGGCGACCCGCCGGTCCCGGGACTGGAAGTGACCAAGCCTCCCTGGCAGTTCGTGTGGATTTACGCGCTGGAAAACCTCTGGGTGCCCACGCTGATCATCGTCCCGCCAATCCTGATCGTTTTCCTGCTCTCCGTGCCCTTTGTCGACCGGAGCGAGGAGCTCCTATGGAAAAAACGCCCCTTGGCCATGGCCGTCCTCGCGGGGACCGTCCTGCTTTTCGCCGGGTTGATCCTGTGGGGGAAATTCACGACCATGACCCATTCGATGTAATCCCTCTTTTCCGGCGCTTCCCATGCACGATCCGATCATCATCGAAATCATGACCAAGAAAGAGTGTTGCCTGTGCGACACCGTCAAGGAAACCGTCCGGCGGACTATTGCGGACTACCCGGCGCGGTTACAGCTTACCGACATCGAAAGCGACCCGGCGCTCTTCGAACGCTACAAGGAAAAGATCCCCGTCGTTTTGATCAACGGCGAGGAAAGTTTCGTCTACAAGGTGCGCGAAAGCGTTTTACGCAAGAAACTCGACGCGATTTCAGGAAAGGGTTGAGCCATGATTGAGAAGAAACCCTTGACGGAGGAGGAACTCCGGCAAAAACTGCAGGAACTGGCGCCCGAATGGCGCGTGGGGAAAAACGAGAAAGGCGTTCCTTATATCGAACGCGTGAAACACGCGTCCGCCTTCATGGCGGGCATCGACTTCGTCCGGCAGGTGGCGGAGAAAGCCGAGCGGAACAACCACCATCCCGACATCTTCATCAACTACAAGCGCATCTCCGTGCGCTACTGGACGCATTCCGCCAGCGGCGTGACCCTGGCCGACGTGCAAATGGCGCGCAAAATCGACCCGTTGTTCTAACGCGGATAAAGAAGAGGAGGACCGATGAAGTTTACCGTTGAAACGGAACAAGAGGCGGATGGCCGCTGGATCGCGGAAATCATCGAGCTCCCCGGCGTAATGAAATACGGCGGTGACCGCGAGGAGGCGGTGGCGCTACGAGTTGTCGCCGATCGCATTGAGCATGGCGAACATCCGATCGGGACAGAGGAAGCCTTCGCGAATCAACCGGACACACAAGATCTCTTATGGAAATTTCACACTGCCGACGACGGAGCGGATTAAAGCGCTCAAAATACTGGACGCCCATAACCTGAATGCGTTTTCTTTGTTCCAAACGTAGGAAGCCCTTCTCGATACAATCGCGGTCAGGGAGTTGGAACTTCGCGAGGAGAGCCTCTAGCCGGAATTGCATGAACAAGAAAATAGAATTGCTCCCCCTTGTAAAGGGGGCCGGGGGGATTCACGCCCTCACTGCG
>JACQQK010000136.1 GCA_016207065.1 Nitrospinota bacterium | reverse complement strand
TTGGGCGGCGTGCGGTTGATCTCGTCCGCCAGGATGATGTTGGCGAAAATCGGGCCCTTGATGAACCGGAAGGAACGTTTGCCCGTGGCGTGGTCTTCAAAAAGGATGTCCGTGCCGGTGATGTCGGAAGGCATGAGGTCCGGGGTGAACTGGATCCGGCTGAACTTGAGGTTGAGGACGCGCGCCAGCGTGCTCACCAGCAAGGTCTTGGCCAGGCCCGGGACGCCGACGAACAGGCAGTGCCCCCGCGAAAACAGGGCGATCAGCAGGTTTTCGATCACCTCTTCCTGTCCGACGATGACTTTCCGGATTTCGCGGACGACCCTTTCCTTGGTTTGTACAAACTCTTTCGCCAACTCCAAATCGTCCATGGATGACCCCTTGGATTGCAAATGGTGAATGCGGACAGCCTTTCGGCGGCCGCGCGTCCTTCGTGAAAATCCCTTCGCCAGCTTCGGATAAAAGCCGGATTGTAATCTATTCCAGGTACCGGTACAACCGCGTCTGTAGCTCGGCCTCCTTTGTTTTTCCGAGCTTTTTATCGATGGCGATCAACCTCTCGTGGACGAACGGATTGAAGGGGTTGGTCCGGACGGCGCTCTCGAAATAGGCGCCGGCCAGTTCGTATTTCCCGCTTTCGTAGTAGATTTCGCCCAGGTTGGCCAGCGTCGTGTGAAACGAGGGATAGTATTTCAAGCTTTCCTTGAGCAGGGCCTCCGCTTGATCGTACTCCTTCGCGAGAAGATAGGTCCCCGCCAGTTTGTTGTGCAGTATGGGCGACAGGCTGGGGGATTCTTTCACGGCCTTCCGGTATTCCAGAATAGCGGCCTTCACATGGCTTCGGGACTTGAGGACGTCCCCAAGGAACGCCAGGTCCCGCGCGGTTTTGTCGTCGATCGCGCCGTAATCGGTTTCGTCGTTTTTCTCCTTGCGGTCGGATTTGAATTGAAAGGCGAGGACCTTGAGGCCGGGGATGGCGTTCAACCGCTTCTGTTTCATGTAGTCTTTCCAGTCCTTCTGGAACTCAGCGAGGTCCTTGCCGGACCGCTTTTCCCAAGTCTCCTCGAACGGGATTTCCCGGCCGAGGTCGGCCAGGATGTCGGCGATGACCCGCTCGCCTTTTAACGAGACGAGGTAATCCACCATGGTCGCCACCTGCGCGTAGGCGAGTTGTACGTCCTCGGCGTTTTTCAGTTTCGCCAGCGACGGCATCATGCTTTCCAGGGGGATGAAATAATCGTTGGCCAGGCCCTGGGCAAGCATGTTTTCCATGATCGGCTCCATGGAGTTGTTCTCGCCGCGCCAGCGCGACTCGAAAAATTTCGCGATGCCTTCGTTGAGCCATAGGGGCACGTTGTTATGGCTGATTTTGGCCAGTAGGTAATGCGTGTACTCGTGGCTCAGCGTGTCCATCCAGTTGTATCCGCGGACCAGGGAGCCGGGCGAGATCATCATCAGCCGGTTGTACTTGCAGAGGGCCACGGTCCCCGACGTCAGGATGTCTTTCAGGGTGAGGGGGGAGATGCGGGAAAACGGATCTTTGTCCGGATAGATTTCCACCCGGATCTTTTCCGCCGGGAAGTGTCCGAAAAGGCCGCCGAGGACTTGGTAGGACCGTTCGAGGGCGTCCCGGGCGTAATGGACCAGGATCCGGTCGGGACCCCCCTGGTACCGGAACTCGAAATGCTCCGACTGTTCGGAGACGAACCCCGCCGTCGCCTCCCGCGTCTTTTCGACCAGGGACTTGAAGTCCCGGACCGTCCGTTGGGAGTCGGAAAGCGTTTTCAAGATATTCGCCGCCTGGCCGTAGTTCCCTTTGTAAAACTGCACGCGGGCATCGAGGAAATGCGCGTCGCCGGAATCGGGGTTGGCCTTGACCAGCGAGCGGGCGAGGGCGTCGGCCTCCTCGACGCGCCACTGGTCGAGGAGGGAGTACCCCAACTGGACTTCCTCGGGGCCGACGTCGCCCCGGGCCGGTCCCGCCCACGGCAAGACCGCCAGGCAGACAGCGATGAGTATTTCGCGGGGCCTCATTTCACCAACTCCTTGTAGTATTCGGTCACGAACCGTTCGTATTTCCGCGGGTACTTGTTCTTCATCGCCTTCAGGATTTCCTCGCGGAACTCCCTGGGGGCCTGAAATTGGTCCTCGGACGGCAGGTTGACCCTTTCCTTCTGCATGCGGATGGAGCCGCCCTGGCTCTGGTCGCGCGCCCTGCCGGACCCCAGTTTCAGCGAGGTTTCCTTCTCGCCCTTCTGGCTTTCGGAATCGTTGGCGTTCTTGAGTTCGTTCAACATCTCCCTCGTTTCCGTCAGTTCCTGGAGCGCGCTGTTTTCCGACTCGATGCTCCGGGGAAGGTCGTGTTTCCGCAGATAGGATTCGGCTTTTTCCATGTGCTTCCCGGCGCCCGTCATTTTCAGCGACAACTCCGGATTGATCATGGGGTTTTGCTGGTTCATTTTCGCGAACCGTTGCGCCAACTCCCCGGAGGTCTTTTCCATCTGGCTTTGTTTTTTGGCGATCCTCTCCATTTCCTCCTTGTTTTGCTGGGTGAGGAGGTCCCGGAAATTCTTCTCCAGTTCGCGCAGGGTGGTCCCCAGCTTCTTGGAAATCTCGCCGTTGATCCGGTTTATTTCCCGCAGGTCGCCGTTCAAGCGGTCGGCCAGGTCCGGTCTTGTATCGGGGGCCATGCTCAGGTTGTTCATCCAGCGAAGCGTCTCGGGGTAGACGTTCTTGAACTGCGAGTTGAACTCCGGCAGGTCCGAAAGCTCGGCGAGTTCCTCCAATGCGTCGTATTTTTCGGAGAATTGGGGCAGGAAATTCTTGAAACGCTGGACCACGCCGGCCCGCAAGGCCTCGATCTCCTCCAGGGTTTGCGAGCGTTTGGCGCGGGCCTGGTTGAGTTTTACAAAGTTGGAATCCAGATTGCTGGATTGCAGGGAGTCGATCGTCTTTTGCTCCAGGTCCTTGATGTCCTGGTTCTCGCGGTTCTCGCGGTCCAGAAGTTCGGCGAACTTTTTAAGCGTCCCGTGGTTTTCAAGGAACTGGCCGTTTCCCTTGAGGATGTTCTGGGCCTGGTTGACGTCGCTTTTAAGGGACTCGAAAAATTTTTTCAGCCGGTCCTCGAAAATCCCCGCTTGCGACTCCCTCAGGGATTGGTTGATCTTGCCGGTTTGCTCCAACAGTTGGGTCTGCTCCTTCTCCAGTTTCAGAAGGTCGCGGAGCGAGTCGTCGATTTTCTTCATGATCTCCAGGTCGACCAGCTTGTCCATGGACGCCTCCGCCTGGTCGAGCTGGTTGGACAGGGTCTTCAAATCGTCGGAAAGCTTCTCCATTTCCTTGATCGCCTGGTCCAGGTCGTTCTTGCCGACCATGTCCATGATCTTTTCCAGGGTGGCCTCGAACTTCTCGAAGTCCAGCGACTTGAACGAATTGGGGTTGAGAAATTCGTCGGGCAGGGCCTGCGTCTGGCGCGCGAGCTGGTCCATCATCTTTTTCATGGTCTGCTTGATCTTCTCGATCTGTTTTTTGAAATCGGGGATGTTCAAGGGCTTCTTTCCCTGTTTGGCCTTTTCGAATTCTTTTTTCAGCAGTTCGGCCAGATCGCTCAGGCTCCTTTTCATGTCCATCGCCTGGTCCATCTTCTGCCGGTTGTTGATCTTGATCAGGAACAGGATGGCTTTTTCCAAATGCGCGACGAGTTTGTCGTTGACCTCCTCGAAGGGCGGGAAATCGTACCCGATGGGAGTGGATTGGACCAGGGACGCGGTGATTTTGCCGATGGACTCGATTTGCTCCGCGCGGACCCGCGTCAGATCGGAAACGATGTTTTTCATCAGGACAAGATAGGACTGGGGGAATGACGGGACCGTTTTGGCCTGGTCCAGAATGCGTTGCGCCAGGTTGACGATCTCGATGGTCTGGTCCGCGCTGGAGGTCATGAACGCTTTCAGTTTCTGGGCGTTGGGCGGGCCTTGCTTGAAGCGCTGGTCGCCCCCCACCAGGCCCTGGGCCAGGAGGTCGATCATTTTTTCGATCAGTTCGTCCTGTAGCTGGACCAGGTTCTCCCGTTCGCCCTGGAGGTCGTAAATGGAAAAGGAGTAAACCTCGGAATGCCCCGTGTTGGGGCCGAAAATATTGTCGTTGTCCTGTGCCTCCAGGTAGTATTTTACTCTCTCCCCGGAGACCACTCCCAACTCGGCAAGGCTCCACGTATAACTATCTTTCAGTTCCTTGGTCCCGTCCTTCACGCTTTTGATCGGGATGCGCGCGGTCTTGCCGTCCACGTCCGCCACCAGTTCGATTTTCTGGAGGCCGTAGTCGTCGGCGCTGTCGTAAAGCAACTGCACTTTGTCGGTCGGGTAGTAGACGGGTTTGGGGTTGGAGGTGAAGAGAATGATCCGGGGCGGAAGGTCCTTGGCCAGGGCGATGGGATACTTGGCCGGCAGGACGGCGCTTCGTCCGTCGGCGGATTTGATCTCCAACTGGTAATAGCCCTCCTCTTTAATCAGCATTTGCCCGGCGATTTCCGTTTCGCCGGTCAACGACATGGCGAGACTGTCCTTGCCGTTGAGGACCAGGTTGCCGCCGCCGACCGGTTTGTCGATCCTGGCCTTGACGCGCGCCTCGGTCCCCGGAAGGACGTTGATTTGGCCGTCGGCGTTGGAGACGACGGAGCTTTTCAAACGCGTATATGCCGGGTAATTGAAAACCAGCGTCAGGTCTTTTACGGAGAAAACGAGTGGCGCGGCGGGGGCGGGGCCCGCCTTTTCGCCGCCGGCGGTTTGTTCCGCCAGGACCGCGCTTCTTTTGGGCCCTGAAAAGAGATTGGCATAACCGCGGGTCAGAAAGTCCGGCAGGGTCGCGGCGATGATCAAGAGCAGTCCTACCGCGGCCAGCGCCCGGTTGCGGTTCCGGACGGCTTCCGTCCGGTCGATGACGGCGTCGGGGGATATCTCCTGGACGCTTAAAGCGGTTTCCCGGACCAGTTCCCGGATAAACGCGAAGGAAATCCCGCGGTCCATTTCCGGACGGGTCAGGCAATCCTGTAACTGCCAGGAGTTGATGAGCGAATTATTGAGCGCGGGAAATTTCGCTTCGACCAGCAAGGCCGCGCGGTCCCGGGAAAACGGCGAGAAAACGCCGCGGATGAAATGACGCCAGAAGACGTAGGAAAGAATCGCCGAGACTAAAAATAAAAACGCCGGCAGGTAAGCCCTGGGTCGCGTGGAAAAATACACGAACAGGTTGCCCGCCAGATAACCGCCGGTCAACACGGCCATTGTCGAATAGAAGCCGTTCAATGCGTGGAATCCGGCCCGCTTCCGGCGGACGCGGTCGAGAAAACTTTCAATGTCTTTTACGGCTTCCATGACCAAAAGATAGGGGACAAAGGCTTTTTATTTCATTTTATTACATCTAAAAATCGAATTCCCCAAAGAAATCGCCGGGATTGGGCGCGCTCCCGGAAACTCATTGCGCCGCCTGTCGATTTTGTCGCCGTCCGCTCCGGATCGCGGTACAATTGAGAAACGAGGGAGGAAGGCGATGAAGCCTGAAAACGGTCCGAACATTATGAGCAAATTCGCGGAGGTTCGTCATGAATGCTCCAAGACGCAAGACGTTCGAGGACTTTTGGGAGATCGTCGAGAAGGAAATTCACGGGCATCCGGTCATCGTCAACAACCCCTTCTGCAAATGGTTTAAAACGGGCGAGGCCAACCGGCGCCAGATCGCGGACCTGTTCGAGCAGTTCGCGGTGTTTTCCAAATGGTTCCTGCTGGCGCAGTTACTGCGCGTGCTCAACGCCTCGGACCTGGAGGCGGAAACGCGTTCCCGTTACATCCTGGTCAACGAGCTGGGCGTCGGCATCCTTCCGGACGGCGCCGCGGAAAACCAGCCGTTCAAGACCGAATGGGCGCATATCAACTGGCTCCGGGAGACCGCCCGGCCGTTGGGTCTCGACCCGCAACGGCTCGGTAGCTGGGAATCGGCCTCCCCCGCCACGAAAGCTTTCATCAAAGGGCTGGAGGAAACTTACGGGAGCAAGGACGGGGAGATCGGCAGAGGCGCCAGCTACGCCATCGAGACCTGGGCGGCATGGGGGATCGGCAAGGGCGCGACGGCGGAGTCCGATAATTTCTGGAAAGAACTGATCGTGGGCATCGAGATTCATAATCAACAGTGCGCGGACGACGCCCGTAAGGTCCCGCTGGATTTCTTCCTGTTTCACTTCAACAGCGAAAAAGGGCACGGGGACAATGTGCTGGAGGAAATGCAACATTCGTATTTCAAGTCCGGTTTCGACGCCAGGAAGTTCCTCAAGGGAGGCCGGCAGGCGTTGGACGCGATCTATACCTTCTGGGCGGGCCTGGACAAGTCGCGCCGGGAACTGAGTTAATCAAGCGGACGGACGTTTTTGCCGTTCTAATGTTTTTTTGATATTCTTGGAAGGCGTGAAGAAGGGGGCTGGTTTCAGGGGCGGTTTTTCATGATGCGTAAAAACCCGTTTTTCGGAAAAAGTTTCTTGTGGACGGTCTTGGCGCTTGCCGGGACGTTGTTGCCGGGCGGGGTTCTGGCCCAGGAGCTTTTGCGGGTCGCCACGGTTTCCGAGGTGTCCGAAAAGGGCGCGGTGAAAGTCACGCTCTCCTTGAAGAACCTTTGGGACCGGCCGCTTTATCATATCCACCCCATGTTCCATTTTCACCATTCCATGGTCATGGGGCCCATGATCCATTCCCTCGCCCCGGGCGAGAGCGCGACGCTCGTCAATACCGGCCACCCGCCGGTGGTCCAGGTGGGCCGCTATCCGCTGACCGTCATAACGAGCTACAAGAAATCCTCCGTCGGCCCGCACAGCGCGACCCAGATCCATACCGATTCTTTCTATTACAAGGAACCCGTGGTTTCCGACGTCGAGGGACGGATGGTTGCGTCCGTAAGCGAAGGCGCGTCCGCGATGCGGGTTTCCATTAAAAACAATTCCTCCTCGTTCAAGAATGTCCAGTTGGCGCTCCTCATGCCGCCCGGTTTGATCTCCGAGACCTTCAAGGGGATGATGGGGTTCACCATTCGTAGCGGCGAGGAGAAGCATTTCGAAATCCCCGTTTCCAAGCTGACCGGCGTTCCCGACGGCGAGTATCCCGTCCGCCTGACGATCGAGTACGGCGAACTGATGAAACACTACGCCGGGGAAATCCGCGGTCAAATCCACTTCGGCGCGGGGGAGATCGACCTGTGGCCGCACCTTATTGCCATCGCCCTTCTCAGCTCGGCGCTCGCGGTTTTTAGCTACAGACTGAAATCCCAGACCCTCGCCGCTTAGCGAGATAAACCCAAATCGAGGAGAAAAAATGCCTTCGCTCCGCGGAACTGTCCGAAAAAAACGCGGGTCGATTGCATCGCGGTCCGTTTTCATGATTCTTCCGGTCGTTCTCATGGGCGCGTTTCTCGTTTCCTGCGCGACCGAAAAAGCGAAATGGCCGCCCGCGCGCTACGCCAAATCGAAAAACGAAGTTATGGACGATTTGCGGAAACGCCTCGCCCTGACGGAAGAGCAGGAGGCGAAAGTCCGGCCGATCGTCGAGCAGTCGGCGCAAAGAAAGCAGGATGCCTTCAAGATCGTCCTGGAAGACGGGGCGTCCAAATGCGGACTGAAAGACATGCTGGAGAAAATCCAAAAGGACAACGAATCCCAACTCGCCCCCATCCTGGACAAAGACCAGATGAAGGAATACCGCCGGTATGAGGAAGGGGAACAGTCATTGAAAGCGGCAATGGCCAAAGAGAAGCGCCGTAGCGGGGACCGCGGCGGATACTGATTTCCATTCCCCCTCCCTCTTTGACAAAGAGGGAGGGGGGAGATTTGATTCGCGCCCTGATTGTAAGCAAAAATTTCAAATCCCCCTCGGTCCCCCTTTAATAAAGGGGGAGGGTCAATCATTTTTCTTCAGGAACGCGTAGGCGAGGGTGAACCATCCGGCCATGAAGGACAGGCCGCCGAGCGGGGTGACGGGGCCGAAAAACCTCGGGCCGCCGAGGGTCAGGATGTAAATGCTCCCGCAGAACAGCGCGATGCCTGCCGCGAACAAGCTTCCCGCCAGTTTCAGCTTTTTGGCGAACGGCTCGCCCAACTGAATCGCCAGGATGCCCACCATGACCAGCGCCAGGCTGTGAAAAAACTGGTACTGCGTGGCGGTGTGGAAGGCGGCCAGTTTCTGCTCGGTCAGCCGGGCCTTGAGGGAGTGCGCGCCGAACGCCCCGAACATCACGCTCAGCCCGCCGAGGATCGCGCCCAGCGGAATCCAGGGTTGCATCGGTCAGCCCACGAGGTCGAGGCGCCGGGGCCGGTACTTGACGCCGAATTGGTCCTTGACGATTTCCTCGCACCGCCGTTCGTCCACCCCGGACTGCTGGGTGACGATGGTGACCTGCACTTCCGGGACGTATTTCCTGGCTTCCGCGATGAACTCCTTGACCTTGTCGAAGATGCCGTTGCGGTAGGAGGGCAGGGGACGGCAGATTTCGTCGTAGGCCTCCGAGGTGTCGGCGTTGAGGCTCACGGAGATTTCGTCCACCAGTCCCGCCAGTTCGGGCAGGATGTTGCGCTTGTTGATAACGTTGCCGTGGCCGTTGGTGTTGAGCCGCACGCGTCCGCCCGCGTCTTTGATCTTGCGCGCCACTTCCTTGATCGCGTTCAGCCGCAGGGTCGGTTCGCCATAGCCGCAGAATACGACCTCGTCGTATTTTTTCGGGTCGTCGATGGACCGCCAGACCTCCTCCGCCGTAGGTTCCCGTTCCAGCTTGAGGTTGTGCCCCTGGACGACGGGATGCGTCAGCCGCGTACAGAACACGCAATCGGCGGTGCACCGGTTGGTCAGGTTCAGGTAGAGGGAGTTGCGGATCCGGTAGGTGATCGTGCCGGTCTTCGCGCCCTCGCCGATGCCGAACAGTTCATGGAAGTTCTGCGACGTGGAGCGCCGGACGTCCTCGACGGTCAACCCGCGGATTTCGGCGATTTTTTCCGCGGTGAGGTTGACGTAGGACGGCTCGTTGCGTTTTCCGCGATGGGGCAGGGGGGCCAGGTAGGGGCAGTCGGTCTCCAGGAACAGCCGGTGGCCGGGGACGATTTTGACCACCTCGCGCAACGCCTCGGCCTTCTTGAAGGTGACCGTCCCGGCGAAGGAAATGTAAAATCCCATGTCGAGGGCTTTCCGCGCCAACTCCTCGTCCCCGGAGAAGCAATGGAAGATGCCCGGCGGGCCGTCGTTGTTGGGATAATACTTTGACAGGATGGCGGCGATGTCGTCATTGGCGTCGCGGCAGTGGACGACGATCGGCTTGCGCATTTCGCGCGCCAGTTCGACCTGTTTTTGAAAGTGTTGGCGCTGGACGTCGCGCGGGGAGAAGTCCTTGTAATAGTCCAGGCCGATTTCGCCCAGCGCGAGGGTCTTGGGGTGGGCCAGCAGTTTCCTCAGTTCCCCGTAGGTCGTCCCGTTGATGTTCTTCACGTCGTGCGGGTGGACGCCCGCGGTCGCGTAGATGAAATCGTATTCCTCCGTCAGTTCGACCGAGCGGAGACTGCTCCGCAGGTCGCACCCGATGTTGAGGATGTAGTCCACCCCGTTGTCGCGGGCGCGCTGGATGACCTCGGCGCGGTCGCCGTCGTATTCCTCCATGTCGAGGTGGGCGTGGGTATCGACGATCATTTCACGCGCACTCCCGGTTTGACTTCCTCGTCGAAGCCCGCGAGGACGATTTTGCCGTTATCGCTTGCCGCCAGGACCATGCCCTGGGACTCGATGCCCATGAGCGTGGCGGGTTTGAGGTTGGCGACCAGGACGATGGTGCGGCCCACCAGCCGTTCCGGTTCGTAGCTCTCGGCGATGCCGGCGACCACCTGCCGCACTTCCGAGCCGATGTCCACCTTGAGTTTGACCAGCTTCTTGGACTTCTTGACCTTCTCGGCCTCGACGATTTTCCCCGTCCGCAGGTCGATCTTGAAAAAGTCCTCGATGGAAACCTGCTCCAATTTTTCTTCCTGTTTTTGCGCGGCCGGAGCGCTTTCCGTCCCGGCCTGGCTTGCGTTCTGTACGGTATCCATGATTTTTTTCGCTTGTTCCTCCTCGATGCGCGGGAATAATTGCGGGCCGGGGGCGGTTTTCGTTCCCGGCTGGATGCCGCCCCATTTGCGGACGGATTCCAGCCCGTGGGACTCGACGGACTCCCCGATGCCCAGTTGCCGGAAGATTTTCGCGGCGGTTTCCGGCATGAACGGATGGATCAAAATCGCGATCGTCCGTATCGCCTCAGCGGAGTTGTACATCACCGTCGCCAACCGCGCTTTTCCTTCCTCGGTCTTGAACAGGTTCCAGGGCGCCATGTCGTTGATGTAGACGTTGGCGGCGTCCACCAGTTCCCAGATCTTGATCAGGATCTTGTTGAACCCCAGATGGTCGAACAGGGCGTGGGTTTCGCGCGCCGTTTCCGACGCCTTGTCGAGCAGGCGGGCGTCCTCGGGCAGTTGCCCGTTGGGCGCCGGGACGACGCCCGCGTAATACTTGTCCAACATGTTCAAGGCGCGGTTGAGCAGGTTCCCCAGGTTGTTGGCGAGGTCGCTGTTGATCCGCCCGATCAGAGCCTCGCGCGAGAAGTCCCCGTCCTGCCCGAAAGGCACCTCGCGCAGGAGGAAATAGCGGATGGCGTCCGCCCCGAACCGGTCGACGAGCAGGTTCGGCTCCACGACGTTGCGCTGGGACTTGGACATCTTCTGGCCGTTCACCGTCCACCAGCCGTGCGCGAAAATGCTCTTGGGCAGTTCCAGCCCCGTCGCCTTGAGCATCGTGGACCAGTACACCGCGTGCGTGGTCAGGATGTCCTTCCCGACCAGGTGATGGTCGCAGGGCCAGAACCCGCACCGCCGGATTTCCTCCAGCGGGCCGTGGACCGAGACGTAATTGATCAGCGCGTCGAACCAGACGTAGGTGACGTAGTTGTCGTCGAAGGGCAGGGGGATGCCCCACGGGAGCCGTTCCCTGGGCCGCGAGATGCACAGGTCCTCCAGCGGTTTGTTGAGGAAGCCCAGGACCTCGTTCCGGCGCGACGCGGGCTGGATGAAGTTTTCGTTCTGGCGGATGTGGCCGGACAGCCAGTCCCGGTATTGTCCCATCTTGAAAAAATAGTTGTGCTCCTGGATCTTGTCCACGGCGCGTCCGCATTCCGGACAGTTCCCGTTGACGAGGTCTTTTTCCGTCCAGAACCGCTCGTCGGGGAGGCAGTACCAACCCTCGTAGGAGGCCTTGTAGATTTCCCCCTGGTCGTACAGTCGCTGGAGGATGTCGCGCACGACGGACTTGTGGCGCTCCTCGGTGGTGCGGATGAAGTCGTCGTTGGAGATCTCGAACCGCTTCCAAAGGTCCTTGAACCGTTGGTGGAGCGCGTCCACGTGCTGTTGCGGGCCGACGCCCGTTTTTTGCGCGGCCTGATGGACCTTTTGCCCGTGCTCGTCCGTCCCCGTCAGGAAAAACACCCGGTAGCCGTCGAGGCGTTTGTAACGCGCGACCGCGTCGGCGGCGATGGTGGTGTAGGCGTGCCCGACGTGGGGCACGTCGTTGACGTAGTATATGGGCGTGGTGATAAAAAAAGTTTTTCTCGGATCCGGCATCGGCCTTATTCTTCCTAGGATGGTTTCGGTTTCTGTCTTTCCCGTCTCGGGTCCGCCTGGATTTTGGAAACCTGGCCGGCATCGTAGGTGGCGATGCTTTCGTCGTCCAGCCGGGCCGTGACTTTCTGCGTGAGGATGTCGATTTTGACGACTTTCCCCGGCCCTTCCGGGGTCTCCACCCTGGCGTTGATCTTGGGAAGGCCCTTGACCAGTTCCTTGTACCCGTCGTGTTCGTATTGCAGGCAACACATGAGGCGTCCGCAGACCCCCGAAATTTTGCTCGGGTTGAGGGCCAGCCCCTGGTCCTTGGCCATGCGGATGGTGACGGGAGTGAACTCCTTCAGGAAAGTCGAACAGCAGAGGCTCTCTCCGCAGACGCCGTAACCGGTGATGGCCCGGGCCTCGTCGCGGACGCCCACCTGCCGCATCTCGATTTTCGTCTTGAGGTTTTGCGCCAGTTCCCGCACCAACTCGCGGAAGTCGACGCGTCCCTCGGCCGTAAAATAAAACACCGTTTTCCTCGTGTCCGGAAAGTAGACCGCCCGGCTCAAGTTCATGGGCAGTTTCAGTTTGGCGATTTTCTCCATGCAGAGAGCGAGCGACTTGGATTCCAGCTCCTCGACCCTGTTCCGTTCCTCGATGTCCCTGGGGCCGGCGACCCTGAGGACCTTGGGCAACGGTTTCGGCAGGTCCTTGCGGAAGTTGACGATCTTGTTGGAGGCGATCGAGCCTATTTTTTCGCCCTGCCGGGTCTTCACGAGCGCCAGGGTCCCGACGGGCAAATGCAGGTTCCCGGGATCGAAAAACTCGGTCCGGTCCTCTCCCTGGACGCGCACCCCGATGATGAAGCGGGGATTATTGTCCGCTTGGGCGCATTTTTGAGCGTTGCCGGGAATTGGGGGAGGTAGGTTCATTTTCTGGCCTCGATCATGCCGCGTCGCAAAACGCGAGGAGCATGTTTTCCAGCGCAAGCTGGGCGTTGGCGTTTCCCTGCAGGGCGCGACGCGTCCGTTCCGCGGCCTCCGCCATTTTCAAAATGGCCGGCAGGGTTTTCCTGGCCGCCAGGGGTTTCAGTTGCCCCGCAAGGTCTTTGTTGTGGAGCAAGGCGGCGTCGTCCCGGGCTTTCAGGAAAGCCAGGTCCCTCAGCAGGACCGTCAACTGGTCGAGGACCTCGGGGATGGAGTCGGATTGTTTCGCGCGCGTCCGCGACCAGGCGAAGACCGCGTCGACGCGGGCATAAGAGACCGTGCCGATCATCTCGACGAGGTCCCGCCGAAGCTGGTCCGTCCTGGCCGTATCGACGTTGAGCGCTTTCTCCACTTGTCCCATGGACTGGGCCGTCCGCAATTCGATCTCTTCCGGTTCCAAGCCTTCCTGGAGCTGTAAAATGCGCCTGATCTCCCCGGAGCCGAGGGGCTGGAACCGAATTCCCTGGCAACGCGAGACGATGGTTGGCAACAGCTGGCGCGGATTGGAGGCGATCAAGATCAGGACGGTGTTTGCCGGCGGTTCCTCCAGGGTTTTCAGGAACGAATTGCCGGCTTGCGGGTTCATCAGTTCCGCCGAATCGACGACGGCGACCTTGGTTTTGCCTTCGTAGGGGAGGAAGTTCAACCGCCGTTGCAACTCGCGGACGTCCTCGATGTGGATGGCGCCCTCCCGGGCCGACGAACTGGTTTTCGTGGGTTCCAGAAAAAAGAAGTCGGGATGCGCCCCCTGTTCGATTTTCCGGCAGGAGGGGCACTCGTCGCACCCGTCCGCGGGGCCGGAAACCGGACAATTGAGGGCCTTGGCCAACTCGACCGCAACGAGTTTCTTTCCTATGCTTTCAGGGCCGTAAAACAGGTAGGCATGGGCGACACTGCCGTTAAGAAGGGCTTTTTGAATGATCTGTTTGGCCAAGTCCTGGCCTAAAACGCGGTTGAATGACATGGTTTTTTATGACGATCCCCGCCCCGTGAACGGCGGAAAGGAGTTTTTGTTCTTCTGATAAAAACATCATTGGGTTATGGCCGCCGAGTCTTTAATAATATCTATTTTAAATCTTAATACAGGGCGGCGCTGAATGTAAACGAAAAACCATAAACTCACACAAGTGTCTCGGGAACCTACCCGCGATAAAAACAATAAAAAATTTGAAAAACAAACGCCGGATGGTAATGCGGAACAGGAAAATAACGGTAACAAGCCGCAGTTAATACCCTTGCAAAGATGCTTTGAATCAAAGTCTGATGCAGAGTTGTTCACAATGCTACAAAAAAAAGCTGATGGAGGGGACGCTGAAGCTCAATATGAACTCGGAATAATATTTGCCGATGGTCAGGGTGTAACACGGAATTTTAAAAAAGGAATGGAATGGCTTCAACGTTCGGCAAAGGGCGGATTTCCATTGGCGCAATTTTGCCTCGGATCAATTTATTTTAATGGCCGGGGGGTTCAACGGGATGATACGGAAGCTGTAGAATGGTTTAAAAAGGCTACTGAACAAAACCATCTTGATTCTCAATTTAATCTTGGCGTGATGTTTGAAAATGGTTGGGGAGTGCAACGAAATGTCGATAAAGCGTTATGCTGGTATAAACGCGCGGCTTCTCAAGGGCAAAAAGAAGCGAAACAAACCATGGAGAGGTTTCAAAATTATCCATCCAGAGTTCAAAATCCAAAATGCTAGCTTGCGCTTAGCTGTACTTAGCGCGAGATGATTGGACAGTCGGCGCGAAACATATGTTGTTGGATTGCCGGGCCAGAAGTTCAGCGTGGTATATTATAATACTTAGTGATATACTTTGGCTATGAAAAGGGCCTTCAAGACCCGTCATTTCGTCCGTTGGATGCGCAAAACCGGACTGACGGACGAGATTCCGTGCCGGGCCGTGTCGGAAATGCAACAAGGGCTCATTGACGCGGACCTCGGTAGCGGGTTGGTCAAGAAGCGCGTGGCTTCGCCTGGGCGCGGCAAGCGTGGCGGAGTCCGGACTCTGCTGGCCACGAATAAAGCTGACCGTTGGTTTTTCGTCTTTGGGTTCGAGAAAAACGAACGCGCCAATATTTCGGACGAGGAACTGGAAGGGTTGCGAAAAATCGCCAAACTGTTGTTGGGCGTGACCTCCGTTCAGCTCACGGTGGCCGTACGGGATGGTTCTTTACAGGAGATTTGCCATGAAGAGAAAAGCCAGGGCTAAGAGCCGGATCCTCAAGGCTGTCCAGGAAACGGCGGGCGATTTTTACCGTCTCGGTTTCATCGACATGAGAAAACTGCGCGAGTTTGACGCTCTTTGCCTGAAACCGGCGCCGGACTACGACAGCAAAAAGATTCGCGCTCTGCGGGACCGCTATAAACTCAGCCAGGCTGTTCTGGCGGCGGTATTGAATACGAGTCTGTCGACCGTCCGCAAGTGGGAGATCGGCGACAAGCATCCGAGCGGACCTTCCTTGAAATTGCTCGACCTCCTCGACCGGAAGGGCATTGAAGGGCTGATCTGAAAGGGTGGGAGCCATTACCGGACCGTTTGCGCGCGGACTATTTTTTTTTGCAAACCGGCGGGTAATTTGATATATAATTCACCCTGTTTTGCTACAATAAAACGATCGCGATCACTTTCGGGAAAGATTCGGACCATGGCTGTCAAAGAGAAAGCGAAAAAGACCGGTCAAAGAAAAAGAAAACCCAATATTCTGGCCGTCATCAACGACGCCTGCACGGGTTGTAGCGGTTCGCCCATATGCATCACGGAATGTCCCGTCGACGGTTGCATGTACGAGGTTACCAACGAGTCCGCCCCGGCGTTCAACCGGGTTTATGTCGATCCCCTGCTGTGCATCGGCTGTAAGAAGTGCACTTCAAAAGGCCCGCTGAACACCTATTTGGAAGGTTGTCCATGGGACGCCATCGATATGCTTCCTTTGGAGCAGTTTGAAGAACGGTTTGGGGTTCTTCCTTATTAACCGATCTGTCGACTGAATGACGGTAGAGGGGGATATAGGATTTTTCCCGCATTCATGGCATGAATCCCCCCCCAGCCCCATCAAATCCCTCCAACCCCCTTTTACAAAGGGGGAGTCGGGCAAGGGGGGGCGGCGTTGGGTCCGGCGTTCACGCTGGCCGGTTGTGCCCGCCAAGGCGCAAAAAGTTCTTTTTTGTTGACATATCGGTCATAGAACGATATTTTTCCGTCCGAATGGTTTTAAACGGACTTGGATGAAAATTAATGATTTGAAGCGCTGTTGACCGTTTTACCCCGCAGTTCGAGAAAAATCCCCTATAAAACAAATGAACCAGGGCGGCGGTTTCCGTAAGGGCTTGGGTATAGCCTACAGATTGGGAACCGAGTTGCTGGTCGCTACAATGTTGGGCGCCGCGATGGGGTACGCGTTGGACCGCGCCATGGGTTCGGAGCCCTGGTTCCTGGTTGCCGGGATTCTGCTGGGCGGCGCGGCGGGTTGTTTGAACGCTTTCCGCGCGTTTCAGGAAATCGTCCAGGAAGAAGATCAAGAAGAGGAAGAGCGAACGAAAGAACGAGACGATTAAACGATCCCATGGAAAATCCATTACACCATTTTGAACTGCACCCCCTGGTCCATCTGACTCTGCTGGGGTTCGACATTTCCATCAACAAGGCCATCCTGGCGATGTGGGCGGGATTGGCCACGGTTTTTATTCTATTCATGATCGTCGTCCGCGGCGGCCTCTCCCTGGTGCCCGGGAAAATACAGAGCCTCGGGGAGATCAGCGTGGACTTCATCCGCGACATGGTCAACGAGTACATCGGCGCGGACGGCATGAAGTTCTTCCCGTTCATCGCGACTTTGTTTTTCTTCATCCTGGCCTGTAACCTGGTCGGGTTGATCCCCGGTTCCTACACGCTCACCAGCCAACTGGCGGTCACGGGGGCGTTCGCGGGGGCCATTTTCATCCTGACCCTGATCGTGGGGTTCGCCAAGCACGGTTTGCATTTCCTGGGCATCCTCGTGCCGCCCGGCATCCCCAAGGTCCTGATCCCGCTCATGGTCCCCATCGAGATCATCAGCCAGTTGGCGCGGCCCATATCGCTGTCCGTGCGGTTGTTCGCCAATATGACCGCCGGCCATACCGTCCTGGGCGTCTTGTTTGCCCTGGCGACCGCCACGGCCCTGTGGATCGGCTGGATGCCGTTCGGTTTCACCATCTTGATCAACGGGTTGGAGATGTTCATCGCTTTTATCCAGGCGTACATCTTTACCACTTTGACCTGCGTTTATATTGGCGACGTTATTAAACTGCATTAAATTATTTATCAAACTGGAGGAGGAATAGCATGAGTGTA
>JACQQK010000135.1 GCA_016207065.1 Nitrospinota bacterium | reverse complement strand
TTGTAGAAATGCGGGGACAGGCGGACCATGCCGTCCCGCACCGTGAGGGAGACCCGGTTCTCGGCCATGAAGGCGGAGAATTTCTTCAGGTCGGCGTCGAAGGTGAACGAAACGATGCCGGAGCGCTCGCCTGGGGCCGAGGGGCTCAGGAGCCTGAGATTTCTCGCGCGCAGGGCTTCGAGGATACGGTCCCCCAGTTCCAGGAGCCGCGTTTCGATCCGCTCGATTCCGACCTCATGCAGGAGCGACAACGCCGCGCCCAGTGCGTGGATGCTCATCGTGTTGAAACTGCCTTCCTCGAACCGTTTGGCGCCGGGCCGCAGGGTGAAATCGTAATTCATGAAGTTGTAGGCGTCGACCACGCTGTCCCAGCCCACCACGGCGGGATGGATCTCCTCCAATACCTCCGGGGATATGTAGAACCCGCCCAGTCCCTCGACGCTCATCATCCACTTGTGGCCGTCGGCGGACAGGAAATCGACATTCCATTTTTTCACGTCCATGGGCAAGGCCCCCAGGCTCTGGATGGCGTCCACGCAAAAGTAAACGCCCCGCTCCTTGCAGAAAGCGCCGATCCTTCCCAAGTCGTTGCGGAACCCGCTGTTGCACTCGACGGAACTCACGGAGACGACCCGCGTCCTTTTATCGACCCGCCTGGCGATGTCGTCGAACTCCACGCGTCCGTCGACGGCATGCACGAACCGCGTTTCGACGCCCAGCCGTTCCAGGTTGAGCCAGGGGTAGACGTTGGAGGGGAATTCGATGTCGGGGACCACGACGTTGTCGCCCCGCCGCCAGGCGACGCCGTTGGCCACGATGGAAAGGCCTTCGGTCGTGTTCTTCACGAACGCCACCTCGTCGATGTTGGCGTTGATCAGGCGGGCGAAGTTTTCGCGGGTTTCCTCCGCGCCGCTCATCCAGCGCGCGTAGTTGGCCGTGCCGAAGTTTGCCGCGTCCTCAGCGAAACTCCGCGTCGCCTCGAGGACCCGCATGGAGAGCGGCGCGACCTTGGCGTGGTCGAAAAAAATCCGGTTCTTCGTTACCGGGAACTCCCGTTCCCTGATTTTTTCCATATTCATGAATCCGCGGGCGGCGAAAATGGCGCGGTCATTGTCCGGTTGGTTTGCGCGGTTGACGCTTGAGGAATTCGTCGATCTCTTTTTCCTTTTGCTTGAAGCAATCGGGGCAATAACCGTGCGACACGTCCAGGCGCAGTTTTTGTTCGATGTAGTGTTCGATGGGCACCCATTCCCCGGTCCCCGGCTCGACGCCGCCGTCGTCGCGGATCTTCTTGCAGATGGAACAGATGGGCAGGATGTTCTCGTAGACCTTGATCTTCCGTCTCAACCGGAGTTTTTCGACGCAGTGGTTGACCCGGATGGCGAGTTCGACCCGGTCGCAGGGTTTGAGCAGGTAGTCGGACGCGCCCAGTCTCAACGCGTCCACGGCGGAGGACAGGGAGCCAAAACCCGTGAGGACCAGGACCATCGTCTCCGGTTTTATTTCCTTCGCTTTTTTCAACACGCCCAGGCCGTCGATCCCCTCCATCATCAAGTCGGTGATCACGATGTCGAAGGCGCCGCCCTGGAGTTTTTCGACCGCCTCCTCGCCGCTCTTGCACGCGATCACTTCAAACCCTTCGCTTCTCAGGTCCCTCCCGACCGTGGCCAGGATGATTTCCTCGTCGTCCACCAATAAAATGGGAAAGTCCTTGGTCATCGTCCTTCTCCCTCGCAAGGCAGGATAATTATGAAGGTGGAACCCTTACCGGGCACGCTTTCCACCAGCAAATCGCCGCCGTGTTTTTTGATAATACCATAACTGACCGACAGGCCAAGTCCAGTCCCCTTGACCTGGGGCTTGGTGGTGAAAAACGGATCGAAAATCATTTTCATGGTTTCCGGGGAGATGCCGCATCCCGTGTCCTGAACTTCAATCAAGATCGTGTCGGGCTGGGCGTTGGTGGTAATGACGATTTCGCCGCCCGGGTCCGGGATCGCCTCCTCGGCGTTCTGGACGAGGTTGAGGATGACCTGCTTGATCTGGTCGGCGACCGCCCGGATTTGGGGAAGGCGGGGGTCGTAAATTTTTTTCAGGCGGATGTTCCGTTCCTTCATTTTTTTATCGGCCAGCAGGAGCATGTCGTCAATGGCCTGGTGAAGGTTCATCAGGGAGACGACGCCGTCGCTCGGCCGGTGGAAATCCTGGAGCTTGCGGATCAGCGTCGCGACCCGCGAGCATTCCCGGATCGCCAGGTCGACCAGGTAGGCGTGGGTTTCGTCGAGGGCCAGGTCCTCGCGGATTTGCTCGAGGACGTTGCGGATGCCGTAGATGGGATTGTTGAATTCGTGCGCGATGGAGGCCGCGAGCTTGCCGGTGGCGGACAGTTTCTCCGCGTGGAGCAACTGCTGGTGGGCGGATTTGAGTTCGGCGGTGCGTTTTTCCACCAGTTCCTCCAACCGGTCCTTGTGCGCTTTCAGTTCCTCCTCGGCCTTTTTTTTCTGGCGGTCCAATTCCTTGATGCGCAGGGCGGATCGAATCGCCTTGCTCAGCGACATGGGCGTGAGGTGGTCCTTCAACAGGTAGTCCTGCGCCCCTTGCTTGATGGCTGTTACGGCGATTTCCTCGCTCCCCGTGCCCGTGAGCATGACCACGGCCCCGGGATATTGGTTTTTCCTCAGGTCCGCAACGAACTCCAGCCCGTCGAGGTCGGGCAGATTGTAATCGAGGATGATGCAATCGGGGGCGTTTTCCCGGCACAGCCGGAGGCCGTCCTCTCCCGTATCGCTTTCCAATACTTCGCATTCAAGGTCCGGGCATTGTTCGAGCAACCTTCTATAAATCACCCGGTCCTCCGGGCTGTCCTCCACCACCAGGAGTTTTATGCGAGGTTTGGGTTCGCTCATGCGCCGTTGATTTCCTTCGGTAAAATGGCCACCTCGAACCAGAAGTCCTTGAGCTTCTGAATGGCCATGAAAAAATTCTCCAGGTTGACGGGTTTGTGGATATAGCTGTTGGCCCCGTCCTGGTAGCATTTCTCGATGTCGCGTTCGTCCGACGAGGTGGTCAGGACAATGACGGGGATTCTCCTGAGGTCCTTGTCCTTTTTGATTTCGATCAATACGTCCCGGCCGTCGGCGCCGGGGAGATTGAGGTCCAGGAGGACGAGTTCCGGCCTCGGAGAATTCGCCGGATCGGAAAACCTGCCGCGCCGGAAAAGGTAATCCAAGGCCTCGTCGCCGTCCTCGCACCGTTGGACGGGGTTGTGCAGGCCGGCTTTCTTGAAGGCGCGCAAGGTGGTCTGGTAGTCCTCGTCGCTGTCCTCGACGAACAGGATCAGATGGTTCGCTTTAATCGCGTTCATGCCGCCTCCTCTCTTTTCAGGGTGAAATAAAAGGTTGTCCCCTCGCCGCGCGCGGACTCCACCCAGATTCCGCCATGGTGGAGTTCCACCAGTTTTTTCACGATCGTCAGGCCGACGCCCGTGCCGCCGCCATACTTGTCCTTACCGTGCAGGCGCTTGAATATGCGGAATATGGATTCGAAATGCTTTTCCGGGATGCCGATGCCGTTGTCCCGCACATAAAAAACGTGGGCGCCCAGGCTGGGCCTGGAGCCAATGCCGCTTCCCCCTTGTAAAGGGTGCCGGGGGGATTCCCCCTCCTTCTCTTTGGGGTCGATAAAGCCGATCTCGACCCATTTGCAAGATTTGTCATTATACTTCACCGCGTTGGTCAGGAGATTGTAAAATATCTCGATTGCCCGCGTTTTGTCGCAATCAACCGTCGGCAAGGGCCGCGGGACGCGTATTTCGACGTTGTTTTCCTCGATCATGACCCGTAATCCTTCCAGGACATCCTCGACGACTTGGTTGAGGTCCGCCGGAAAAAGCGTCAGGGCGCTTCTGCCGACGCGGGAGTAGTATAGGATGTCGTTGATCAAGTCCTCGAGCCGCTGTGAAAGGCGGACCAGGGTGTCCAGCTTGGCCTTTCCGTCGTCGTCCAGCTTGTCGTAGTAGTCCTCCTTGACGAAGATCGAATAGTTGTGAATGCCCCGCAGGGGCTCCTTCAGGTCGTGCGAGACGATGTAGGCGAAATCGTCCAATTCCTTGTTGGAGCGGGCCAGGTCCTCGTTGGCCTTCCGGATCTCGGCGTATGACTTTTGCAATTGGGACGTCATCCGGTTGAAGGAATCGGCCAGTTCCCCGATTTCGTTCTTTTCCTCGGTCTTGGCCCTTTGTTCCAAATGGCCCTCGGCGATCAGCCGGGTTACCGACGTCAGCCGCTTGATGGGATCGGCGATGGATTTGGAAACGCGCACGGCCATGCCGACGGCCAACAATACCGTGGAGAAGACCATGGCAAGGGAAAAAATCCGAATCGCCTCCGCCCGCGACTCGATTTCCGCCACGTCCATTTTGACGACCATCCCCAGCCGTATGGAGGGCAGGTACCGCCAGTTCGCCCAGACCGGCGCTCCGCGATAATCCACGGAATAGCCTTGTCCGTGCTTGCCCAGGACGGCGTTCTGCATGGGCAGGGCGACGTCCGGTCCTATTTTCTCGCGCCTTTTGAACGCGCCCTGGGGGTCGAACCGCAGGGGCGCGACGAAGACCACCTCGTCGCCTATTTTGGCCCCAAGCACGGTTTCCCCCGTTTGCCCCAGGCCCGTGTAATCGCTGACAATCTGGTAAATGTGGTCGGGGGACAGCCTGAAAGCGATGACGCCGATAACGCTCCCTCCTTGAAAAACCGGGGCGGCCGTGAACGCGGCCACGTTGTTCAGATGGGGATAGAACGCGAAATTGGAAATCCGGGTCGATTCCGTTTCCAACACCGACGTCAGGAGTTGAGGCAGTTCGGTGGATTGGGCCAACCCGGAAAACAGGTGGGTCCCGATCAACTTCCCGCGGACCATGGAAAAGAACACGTCGCCGTTACGGGAAACGAAGTAAACGTTCTTATAATCGTAAGGCTTGAAAATTTCACTCAATAAAGGACGGTATCGGATCTCCGCGGCGATATAGTCCGGATCGTCGAGACCGCCCTTGAAGAAGGCGTTCTCGAATTCGTGAAACGCTTCCGCGATCATGGGAAACAGCGAAAAAGCATGAGCGTCGATCATTCTTTCCTTAATGGAGCGTTCGATCAGATGCGTCTGCTTGTTGGCGAATCCGTCGAGGAACTCCTGCGCCTCCGCCTGGACGGCGACTCTTGCGTGCTGGTAGGTGAGGACGGAAATGATAACGAGGGGCAGTATGGAGACCAGAAGGAACCAAAAGAGGATTTTGGCGTACAGCGTGGGAGCGCGAACGAGTTCCATGATGTTCACCGGGACGGGGCGGTCCTCTTACGCCGCGTAGGAGGTTGAATGCTCGACAGGATCGGGCTTCTTAGCTTTAAATATAAGAGCGGGACCGCGATTTGACAAGGAGTTTCAATCCCCTTGACACCGTCTCCCGCATAATGTTAATGTCGGAATATTAAGCCGTTGATATCATGTGATTTTTTCGGGGGAAAGGGGTCCTTGGGGCACGGTTCAACCGTGCTTTTTTTTTATCGCGATGTATAAACCCACGCTGGAAGAATTTAAAGAAAAAGCCCGAACGGGAAACTTGATCCCGGTCTATAAAGAGGTGCTGGCCGACCTGGATACGCCCGTTTCCGCCTACATGAAGATCGGCGGCGGGCCCTACTCCTTCCTTCTGGAAAGCGTGGAGGGCGGAGAAAAATGGGCGCGTTACTGTTTTCTGGGATGCGATCCTTCCGCGGTCATCAGCATCAAGGGGAACAGGATCAAATTCCTCGTTAACGGCGGGGAAAGCGAGCGCGTTATCGACGGGGGCAATCCGTTGACCGCGCTCAAGGACTACCTGGCGCGTTACAAACCGGTAGCCGCCGAGGACCTTCCCCGGTTCACCGGCGGGGCGGTGGGTTTCATCAGTTACGATATGGTCCGTTTCTTCGAAGCTCTGCCGGACCGCGCCGTCGACGACCTGGACGTCCCCGACGCGTTGTTCGTGGTCGCCGACACCCTGCTGATCTTCGACAATATCGGCCAGACGATCAAGATCGTGTCCAATGCCTTCGTCGAGGACGGGGACCTGGAAGGCTGTTACCGCTCCGCCGTCGCCAGGATCGCCGAGGTCGAGGAGAAACTGCGAAAGGGGCTCCCCGCTGGCCGGAACCGGAACGGCGGCGGACAGGCTTTGGATTTCTCCCGCGTCGAATCCAATTTCCAGGAAGAGGCGTTCAAGAACGCGGTCCTCCAGATCAAACGGTACATTCTCGAAGGCGACGCCTTCCAGGTGGTCCTGTCGCAGAGGTTGAAATTCAAGATCACTCAGGACCCGTTCACCATCTACCGGGCTCTGCGCATGATCAATCCCTCTCCCTACATGTATTTTTTGAAATTCGGGGACTTGCAGGTGGTCGGGTCGTCGCCCGAGGTCCTGGTGCGCCTGGAGGAGGGGCGGATCGAGGTGCGGCCCATAGCCGGTACGCGCAGGAGGGGGAAAAACGAGGAGGAGGACCGGGAATTGGAAAAAGACCTCCTCCGCGACCACAAGGAGCTTGCCGAGCACATCATGCTGGTCGACCTGGGGCGCAACGACCTGGGCCGGGTGGCGGAGGTGGGCACGGTGGAAGTGAACGAAAAGTTCACCATCGAGCGGTATTCGCACGTCATGCACATCGTGTCCAATGTCCGCGGCCTGTTGAAACCGGGGCTGGATTGCTTCGACGTGCTCCAGGCTGTTTTCCCGGCGGGCACGGTGTCCGGGGCGCCCAAGATCCGCGCCATGGAGATCATCGACGAGTTGGAATCGACCCGCAGGGGTTTGTACGCCGGGGCGGTGGGCTATATCGGTTTCTCGGGGAACATGGATACCGCCATCGCCATACGCACCCTCCTGATCAAGGACGACGTCGCCTACCTGGGCGTCGGGGCGGGGATCGTCGCCGATTCGGTCCCCGAGAAAGAGTATGACGAGACCCTGAACAAGGGAAGGGCCTTGCTCAAGGCGATCGACATGGCGGAAAGGGGTTTGCTCTTATGATCCTCATGATCGACAATTACGACTCGTTCACTTACAACCTCGTCCAGTATCTCGGAGAGCTGGGCGCGGACATTCAGGTTTACCGCAACGACAAGATCGGCGTCGGCGAGATCGAACGGTTGAACCCGGAACGGATCGTGATCTCGCCCGGCCCGTGCAATCCCGAGAAAGCCGGGATTTCCCTCGAGACGGTCCGCCGTTTTTCCGGGAAGGTCCCCCTGTTGGGCGTGTGCCTCGGACACCAGTCGGTGGGCGCGGCGTTCGGCGCGGAGATCGTCAAGGCCCGGAAACTCATGCACGGCAAGACCTCCATGATCCACCACGACGGTAAAACGATTTATAAAAACCTGCCCAACCCGTTCCTGGCCACGCGCTACCATTCCCTGGTCATCAGACGGGAAACCCTGCCGGATTGTCTGGAAATAACCGCCGAGACCGAGGACAAGGAGATCATGGGCGTCCGCCACAAGCAGTATTTCGTGGAGGGGATCCAGTTTCATCCGGAATCGATCCTCACCGCGTGCGGCAAGGACCTGTTGCGGAATTTTCTCGAACTGCCGGCGGCAAAAGCAAGACCCCATGAAAATTCAAAACGCCCTGCATAAGATACTGCAAGGCCAGGGGCTCTCCGAGGGGGAAATGATGGAGGCCATGGACGAGATCATGGAAGGGGAGGCGGGCGAGGCGTCGATCGCGGCCTTTTTGACCGCCTTGCGCATGAAAGGGGAAACGGTCGCCGAGATCGTCGGGGCCGCCAAGGCGATGCGCCGGAAAGCCGAATCTCTCGACATAGCCGCCGACCCGGTCGTCGACACGTGCGGGACCGGCGGAGACCGGTCCGGGACCTTCAATATTTCCACGACCTCGGCGTTCGTGGTCGCCGGGGTCGGCATCGCGGTGGCCAAGCACGGCAACCGGGCCGTTTCCAGCGCCTCGGGTAGCGCCGACGTCCTCCGGTGCCTGGGGGTGAATATCGAAGCGGACCTGGCTACGGTGAAAAGGTGCGTCGAACAGGCGGGCATCGGGTTCCTGTTCGCCCCCGTGATGCATAAGGCCATGAAACACGCCGCGATCGTCCGCAGGCAGTTGGGGTTTCGCACGATCTTCAACCTCCTGGGGCCGTTGACCAACCCGGCCCGGGCGAATGCCCAGGTGGTGGGCGTGTACGACGGGCAATGGACGACGCCCATCGCCCAGGCCTTGAAGGAGCTGGGATGCCGGCGCGCGTTGGTCGTCCATGGCGAGGACGGTCTGGATGAAATCACGTTGACGGACCGCACCCGGGTTTCGGAGTTGGAGGACGGGAAGATAAGGGAATACGCGATCGCCCCCGAGGAGTTTGGCCTCCAGCGTTGCCCGGCGGAGGAGCTTCAAGGCGGCATCCCCGAGGAGAACGCGGTCCTGTTGCGGGACCTGCTGAAGGGCCAGGCTGGGGCGAAACGGGACATCGTGTTGTTGAACGCCGCGGCGGGCATTCTCGTGTCCGGCAAGGCCGGTTCCCTGGAGCAAGGCCTGGAACTCGCCCGGCGTTCGCTCGATTCCGGCGCCGCATACAGGAAACTACAGGACTTGATCCAGATCAGCAATTCTTGAGAGGCAAGCGATCCATTTAGCGCGAACTCCGGAGTTGAAAATTCCTAAATGGTTTTTTCGCCCTCTCCCCTGGCGGGAGAGGGACGGGGTGAGGGGGCACGTGAAAAACCGCGTTCAATACATTTGGCTCACCCTCCCCCAGCCCCTCCCATCGAGGGAGGGGGATATGTGGGCGAGTTTAACTTTGGAGTTCAGGTTCAAAGCGCATGGCGACCATCCTCGATAAAATATTCGCCGACAAGAAATACGAGTTGGACGATACCCAAAGGGCCGTGTCCCTGTCCCAACTCAAGGACAAGATCCGACTGTGTTCGCCCACGCTGGACGTCCGCAAGGCTCTGGACTCCGGATCGCCCCGCAAGACGCGGATTGTCGCCGAGGTAAAACCCAGAAGTCCTTTCAAGGGCGAGTTGCGGAAGGGTTGCGACCCCTTGGAAATCGCCCGCATCTATGCGGAAAACGGCGCGGCGGCGATTTCCGTCCTCACCGAGAAGAAATATTTCGGCGGGAACCTGGACCTGTTCGCCGGCGCCCGGAAGGCGGTAAACGTGCCGCTTCTGCGGAAAGATTTCATTTTCGCCGACTATCAGGTTTACGAGTCGCGCGCGTCCGGGGCCGATATGTTTCTCTTGATCGCCACTTGGCTGGAAAAGAATCAATTGCAGGACCTGTTGTCCCTGGGACGCGAATTGGGCCTGCCCGCGTTGGTGGAAACCCATCACGAGAAGGACCTGGAAAAGGCGTTTCTCTCCGGAGCCGACTTGATCGGCATCAACAACCGGGACTTGACCACCGGCAAAACCGACCTGGGCATCGCCCGGCGGCTGATCAAGATGGCGCAGGCCGATCCCCGGAACATCCTGGTCTGCGAGAGCGGCATTCATGCCCGCGAGGACGTGGAGGAGTTCGAGGGCCTGGGAGCGCGCGCTTTCCTGGTGGGCGAAAGCCTGATGACGGCGCGCGACATCCCGGCCAAATTGAAGGAGTTGCTGGGCGAGGCGCGGTCCCATGGTTAAAATCAAAATCTGCGGCAATACCAGCGTCGAGGACGCCCTGCTCGCCGTCGGCGAGGGCGCCGACGCGCTGGGCTTCATTTTTTACCGGAAGAGCCCCCGGTTTGTCGCCGAAAAGACGGTCAAAAGCATCGTCGCGCAGTTGCCGCCTTTCGTCGAAACGGTCGGCGTGTTCGTGGACGAGAGCGTCGAGCGGGTCAACCGCATCGCGCAGGCGTGCAGGCTGGACGCTGTCCAGTTGCACGGCGAAGAGTCCCCCGCCTATTGCGGGAAGATGAGGAAAAAGACGATCAAAGCCTTTCGCGTCAAGGGCGCCGATGTCCTGGACGCTCTGGGCCGTTACCGCGTCGCGGGGTTTCTCCTGGACGCATACGTCGAGGACCTGCCCGGCGGCACGGGCAAGACCTGCGACTGGGAGATCGTCCGCCGCGCGCGGGAATTCGGGCCGGTCATCCTGGCGGGAGGGCTCACTCCCGAAAACGTGGCCGAGGCCGCGCGCCGGGCCGGACCTTACGGGGTGGACGTTTGCTCCGGGGTGGAACGGTCCCCCGGCAAAAAAGACCCGGCCAGAGTCCGCGCCTTCATCCGCGCGGCCCGGGGAGTTTAACAGGGAGTTCATAAGTAGCTATCCCTCACGGAGGAAATTGAGGACGGCGAATTTCCTTCCCCCTTGCAGGGGGAAGGCCAGGATGGGGGTGTAAATTCGGCGCGTTTACCCCCACCCAAACTCCCCCCGCCAGCATGACGCTGGACTCAACGGGCCCGGCGTCGATGGCGAATGGGAGTCATCGGGGACAATCCGGGGCTTGGCCATCCCGTTTCGGGGCGGTCCCCGAAAGGGGGAGGGGATTTGTGGATTCCATTTTGTCAGGCGCCCTTAGTAGTAATCGCCTTTCTAAAACGCGCGATCGAGGATAGAATTGACTTTTCGACCATTTCCCGAAGGAACGAGACCATCATGAAAGCGTCGCAATTACCGGACAAACAAGGCCATTTTGGGATTTACGGCGGCAAGTACGTGATCGAAACGTTGATGCCCGCCCTCGAGGAACTGGAGAGAGAATACCGCTCTGCCTGCCAGGACCCCGTTTTCCAGGAACAGTTGAAGTATTACCTGCGTCAATACGTGGGCCGGCCTTCCCCCTTGTATTTCGCCGAGAATCTGACCCGCCGTCTGGGCGGCGCCCGGATTTATTTGAAGCGCGAGGACCTGAACCATACCGGCGCGCATAAAATCAACAACACCATCGGTAGCGCGTTGCTGGCGGTGCGCATGAACAAAAAACGCGTCATCGCCGAGACCGGCGCGGGGCAACATGGAGTGGCGACCGCCACCGCGGCGGCTTTGTTCGGTTTGGAGTGCGACGTGTTCATGGGGGAGGAGGACATCCAGCGGCAGTCTCTCAACGTATTCCGGATGCGGCTCCTGGGGGCGAAGGTCATCCCCGTCTCCTCGGGGACGCGCACGCTCAAGGACGCCACCAGCGAGGCCATCCGCGACTGGATCGCCACCGTGGAAACGACCCACTACATCATCGGCTCGGTGGTGGGGCCGCATCCGTACCCCATGATCGTCCGCGATTTTCAGAAAATCATCGGCGAGGAAACGATCGAGCAGATACTGGAAGTCGAGAAACGCCTGCCCGACGTCTGTCTGGCCTGCGTCGGGGGAGGGAGCAACTCCATGGGGTTGTTCTATCCGTTCCTCGACAACCCCGGCGTGCGTCTGGTCGGGGTGGAGGCGGCGGGACTGGGCATCGCAACGGGCAGGCATGGGGCGTCGCTGGGCCAGGGTAGCGTCGGCGTCCTGCACGGGATGATGAGCTACCTCTTGCACGACGCCGACGGGCAGGTCCACGAGGCGCATTCCATTTCCGCCGGGCTCGACTATCCCGGCGTCGGTTGCGAGCACAGCTATTACAAGGACGCCGGGCGCGCCGAATACGTTTCCATCACCGACGAGGAGGCGTTGGACGGGTTCAAGCTCCTGTCGCGGACGGAGGGCATCATCCCCGCGCTGGAATCGGCCCATGCGGTGGCGTACGCGGCGAAACTCGCGCCGCAAATGGCGAAGGACAAAATCATCGTCGTCTGCCTGTCGGGCAGGGGCGACAAGGACGTCAACCAGGTGGCGGCCAGGATGGGAGTCAAACTGTGAGCCGGATCGAAAAACGTTTTGAGCAGTTGAAATCGAGGAACGAAAAAGCGCTGGTCGCTTTCATAACCGCCGGGGACCCCGATCTGGAGTCCACGCGCAAACTGTTCACGGCGCTGGAAAAGGGCGGAGCGGACATCGTCGAGCTGGGCGTGCCGTTTTCCGACCCGCTCGCCGACGGGCCGGTCATCCAGAAAGCCGCCCTGCGCGCCCTGAAAAGCGGGACCAGCCTGAAAAAAATCATCGCGCTGGTCGCCGGAATCCGCAAGGAATCCCAGCTCCCCATCGTCCTGATGACCAGCTTCAACCCGGTTTTCGTTTATGGGGCCAACCGGTTCGTGGACGACGCGGTCAAAGCCGGAGTGGACGGGATCATCGTCCCCGACCTTCCTCCCGAGGAAGCGGGGGAACTGGAAAGCTATTCGCGGCAAAAAGGTCTCGATATGATTTTTCTCCTCGCACCCACCAGCACCGAGGCGCGGGTGAAACGGATCGGCAATCTGTCGAGCGGGTTCATCTACTACGTTTCCCTCACCGGCACCACCGGGACGCGCGATCGGCTGGCCGACGGTCTGAAAGAGAAAGTGGAAGGCATCAAAAAAGCGACGCCGTTGCCGGTTTTGGTCGGGTTTGGCATTTCGGGACCCGAACAAGCGGGAAAGGCCGCGAAAATTTCGGACGGGGTCGTGGTGGGGAGCGCCATCGTGCGTCTGGTCGAGGAATGCCAGGACCCGGTCGAACGGGAGAAACGGGTGATCTCTTTCGTCAAGGAGGTCAAACGGGCCGTCCTGGGTTCGGGATAAACGTCCCGTCATGGACCCGAAAATCTCCGTAATCATCCCCGCCTATAATGAAGAGCGTTCCCTTCCCCTGGTACTCCAGGGCCTGTCCCGGCAAAGTTTGCATGAGATCATCGTCGTCGATAACGGCTCCGCCGACGATACCGCCCGCGTAGCGCGCGAGAACGGCGCGCGAGTCGTCAGGGAGGAGCGCAGAGGGTACGGTAGCGCCTGTCTCAAGGGGATCGCCCATCTGGACTCCCCCGATATCGTCGCGTTTTTGGACGGCGATTACAGCGATTACCCGGAAGACCTGGCGGCGCTCGTCCGCCCCATCGTCGGCGGCAAACGGGATTTCGTCCTCGGAAGCAGGATGGTCCTGCGCGAAAGCAGGGAGGCCCTGCTTCCCCAGGCGCGTTACGGAAACCGCCTCGCGGTTTTTTTGGTCCGCCTGTTTTTCGGTTTCCGGTTTACCGACCTGGGGCCTTTTCGCGCCATCCGTTACGAATCCCTGAAAGCCCTCGACATGCAGGACAAAAATTTCGGCTGGACCGTCGAAATGCAGATCAAGGCCGTGAAACGCGGGTTGAGGATCCTGGAGGTCCCCGTCCGATACCGCAAACGGGTCGGCGTGTCCAAGATCACCGGGACATTGTCGGGGACCGTGAAAGCCGGGACGAAAATCATTTACATCATTTTCAAATACCTTTTCGCTTGAACTCCGGAGAAAACCGGGCATTGGAAATAAGTTTTTTTTGCGGCGCTTCTGTGGTAAACATTGAACAAGTCCCCTTGACGAAGGTTCCCATGGAATAAATTCGAATCGGACCCCTTCCTTATGTCCCCCGGCGTTTTAAAAAAAGTTTTCCCAGCGTTGTTCGCGGCCATCCTGATCGTTTCCGGCGCGCCGTCTTCCCACGCCGGGGACGATATCGCCGTTTTGGCGAAAAGCCGTCTCAGTCCCGACGGGACAACGCTGGACCTGAGCGGCGAGAAGATCGGCCCGGAAGGGGCGGCCCAACTGGCGGAGATGGAACTCCTCTCCAAGGTCAAGATACTCCTGCTCCAGGGCAACGGCATTAAATACGAGGGCATGTTGTCCCTCGCCAAGTCCAAATACCTGTCCGGTTTGAAAGTCCTGGACGTGTGGGGGAACATGCTGGGCGACGAAGGCGTCATGGCGCTGTCCCAATCGCCCATCCTGAAGGACCTGGAGATTTTGAAACTGTGGAAGAACGAGGTCGGCGAGGACGGCGTCGACCTGATGTCGCGGTCGAACAATTTCCTGCGCCTGAAGACGCTACTGTTGAACGACAACTTGATCACCCCGGCGGCGGCAAGTTATCTCGCCCGGTCGAAAAATTTTCCCGAATTGTCCACCTTGAGCCTTTACCGCAACGAGATTGGCGACGAGGGCGCTTTTGCGCTGGCCGGGTCAAAAAACTTCCCCAACCTCTCGTATCTTTATCTCGGGCAGAACGCCATAACCGACGAGGGGGCGGTGACCATCATCCAATCCAAATCTTTTCCCAAGCTCAAGTTGCTCGACCTCGCCCAGAATCGGCTGGGCGAAGCCACGTTGAAATCGGCTTTCAAACGCAACAAGGAAGGGAAGATACAGATCATAACGCGGTGATTTCAGGAGAAGGCCCGGTTTTCAAGAAGTTTGGATAGAGGTTTGCTGGGAGAAGAAACGCGCATGGATTACAAGTTCCCGCCGGGTATGATCGCCGGGGCGGCGCTTCTGTGTCTGTTGCAGTTCCAGACGGTATTTGCCGCGGATGCCCGGTATCCCTACAAGGATATTGGGGACGGGAAACCCGCCACTTCCGTCATCCTCACTCTGGTCGACGGCATGGCCGTCGACCGGGACGATAACATTTATATTGCCCACCGGTCGAAAAACCGCATCCGGAGGATCGACCGGCGAGGGACCATCACGACCGTCGCGGGTAACGGCGACGCCGGTTTCGGCGGCGACGGCGGCCCCGCGTTAAAAGCCTCGCTCAATTTCCCCGCCGGGTTGGCGGTCGACCGCCAGGGCAACATCTTTATCGCCGACCGTAACAACCATCGCGTCCGCAAGGTCGATCGCAGGGAGGGGATTATTACCACGGTAGCCGGAAACGGGACCGCCGGCTGGGGCGGCGACGACGGGCCCGCGACGGCGGCGAGTTTGAACTTTCCCTCGGCGGTGGCCCTCGACCGCGCGGGCGACCTCTATATTTCCGACCGCTCCAACAACCGTATCCGCAAAGTCGACAAAAAGGGCGTCATCGCCACCGTCGCCGGACGGGGGCTTCCGGAATACGGCGGAGATTTCGGACCCGCGGCGGACGCCTTCCTGAAGTACCCGTTCGGCATCGTTTTTGACAAGGCGGACAACCTGTACATCGCCGACCGGGGCAACAACCGGGTACGGAAGGTCGATGCCAGGGGCGTCATCACGACGGTCGCGGGCGACGGCATGTACGCATTTTCCGGGGACTACGGTCCGGCCACCCGGGCCAGCCTGGCTTTCCCGACGGGCGTCGCCGCGGACGACGAGGGCAACGTCTATATCGCCGACCGGAATAACAACCGTATCCGCATGATCGATTCGCTGGGCATCATCTCCACTATCGCGGGGACGGGGAAATCGCACTATAACGGCGACAACGAAATCGCCTCGGAAACCAACCTCCACCTGCCGTTCGCGCTGGCGCTCGACGCCAACAAGAACCTTTTGGTCGTGGACCGGTCGCATTTCAGGGTGCGCCGGATCGACCGGGAAACCCACTCCGTGAGGACCGTGGCCGGAAGCGGCGAATTTCTATTTAAAGGCGACGGAGGACCGGGGCCGGGGGCCTCGTTGTCGGCTCCGTCGGGAATCGCCATGGACGGCAAAGGCAACGTCGTTTTCGCCGACAAACAGCACCACCGGATCCGGAAGATAGATCCGAAAGGGATCATCGATACCATCGCGGGGAACGGGTTTCAAGGGAGCGAGGGGGACGGCGGTCCCGCGCTCAAGGCCGCCATCTACCTGCCGTCCGCGCTGACGGCCGACCGGGACGGCAATATTTACCTGGCCTCCCGCTCGGGGATCGGCTGGAACATCCGTAAAATCGACCCGCAGGGGAAAATTTCCCTGTTGGCCGGAAACGGGCAGATGGGGACCGAGGGCGACGGCGGCCCCGCCATGAGGGCCTCGTTCTACGCGATCAGCGATATCTCCGCGGACAACAAGGGCGTCTTGTATGTGGCCGACCAGTCAAACCCGTTCGTCCGAAAAATCGACAAGAACGGGACCGTCTCCAAGGTCGCGGAAAACTCTTGGAAGGAACTGGGAGATAAAGTCCACCCCAACGGGGTCGCCGCGGATGCCGCAGGCCATATTTATGTGTCCGATAGCGCCGGATGCGCGATCTGGAGGATCGACGCGGCGGACGGCAAGGTATCGGTCTTCGCGGGGACCGGGGACTTCGAGGATTCGGGCGATGACGGACCGGCTTTGTCGGCGGGCATCCGGTCGCCGGGAGGATTGGCGTTTTCCCCTCAAGGCGAGCTGTACGTGGCGGAGGAGCAATCCAACCGCATCCGGAGGATCGACAAGAACGGGATCATCTCCCGCGTCGCGGGGACCGGCGAGCCCGGTTTTTCGGGCGATGGCGGAGCGGCGACTGACGCGCGTTTGAAGGGGCCTCACCGCATGGTATTCGACGCCAAGGGCAATCTCTATTTCACGGACCGCGACAATAACCATGTCCGCAAGATCGACGCGCGGGGCGTTATCGCGAGCGTGGCCGGTAACCAGAATATTGGATGGATGCAGGACGGGCTGGAAGTGCGCATCACCGTCCAGGATTTTCCTTAAAAACGGCGAGGAAACAGAGTATTCTTTCCGTAACACGGCTGAATATTTCAACTCGCCCCCAACTTGGCGGCGGAAACCTCATCGATTTGGATTTTAGTTATGAATGACCCGGCCCAAAATACGACGGTGTCGCAAATGGCGGTCCAGGCCAAGGCCGCCGCGCTCCAATTGGCGCGCCTGACGTCGGACCTCAAGGACCGGGCGTTGCAATCCATGGCCGAAGCCATCGAGACAAACCGCAACGCCATCCTGGAGGCGAACCGGAAGGACCTTGAGTATGCCCAAAAGGAGAATGTCCCCGCCGCATTGATCTCGCGTCTTGCCCTCGACGAAACCAAGGTCAAGGGCATGGCGCAGGGGATTCTCAGCGTGGCCCGCCTGCCGGACCCCGCGGGCAGATTGCAGAGCGTCATGGAGATGGACCGCGGCTTGATTTTGTACCGCGTGACGTGCCCCATCGGCGTGATCGGGGCGATATTCGAGTCCCGTCCCGACGCCGTGCCGCAGATTTCCTCGTTGTGTCTCAAGTCGGGGAACGCCGTCATCCTCAAGGGCGGCGCCGAGGCGCAGAATTCCAACAAGGTCCTGGTCTCGTTGTTGAGGGAAGCGATCGGCAAGGTCCCGGGCGTCCCCCAGGACGCCGTTCAGATGATCGAGACCCGCGCGGAAGTGGCGGAGATGTTACGGCAGGAGGAATACATCAACCTCCTCGTCCCGCGCGGGAGCAATGCGTTCGTCAAATACATCCAGGAGAACTCGAAAATCCCCGTCCTCGGGCATTCCGAGGGCATCTGCCACGGCTACATCGACCAGGGGGCCGATATCGGCAAGGCGGTCGCGCTGGCGCTGGACGCGAAGACCCAATACCCGGCGGCGTGCAACGCCATGGAAACCCTGCTGGTGCACCAGGACATCGCCCCGGACATTCTCCCGCTACTGGCGAAAAAGCTTTTTGAAAAGAACGTCGAGTTGGTCGGATGCGAGCGGACTCGCCAACTGGTCCCGGAGATCGAGCAAGCCAGGGAAGAGGACTGGGACACGGAATACACCGACCTGAAACTTTCCATCAAGATCGTCTCCGGCCTTGAGGAAGCGGTCCGGCACATCAATGCGCACGGCTCCGGCCATACCGACATGATCGTTACGGAAAACAAGGAACGCGCCGAACGTTTTCTGAACGAGGTGGACTCCGCCAGCGTCATGTGGAACGCCTCGACCCGGTTTGCCGACGGTTTCCGCTACGGCCTGGGCGCGGAGATCGGGATAAGCGCCAACAAGACGCATGCCCGGGGCCCCGTGGGGCTGGAAGGCCTGGTCATTTATAAATACAAACTCATCGGCTCTGGCCAGACGGTGGCGGAATATTCCGGGAAAAACGCCAGGGAATTCACGCACAAACCCTTAGGCCCTTCCGTTTGACGGGAATCGACGTGAATCCGCGGAGAAACTCCGCGCCACCAATCCCAACCCGGCGGTTCGGCGCCTAAGGTATGGACTTTAAGGTAGGGAACCATTCGAACGCCGGGAATGCATCGGAGCCGCCGTCTTCGGGGTCCCCTGGCTTGCCCCATGGGCCGGTATACAGTCCCGCCGCGAATGTCGCCGGCGAAGAGATTGACGCGCAAAGAGCGTTGCATGGGTCCGAACGACCGTCAAGACTCCGCGATTATCTCGTATTCGGGGCGCTACTGACCGCGACTTTGATGACCACGTTCCTGGCCGGGGGTTTTTTGTTTGCCGTCAGTTTGATCCTCATCCTGGGTTCGCATGAATTCGGCCATTATTGGGCGAGCCGCAAGAACCGCGTCAACGCCTCGTTGCCGTATTTTATCCCCGCGCCTCCCATGTTCATCGCTGGGACGTTCGGCGCGTTCATCCGGATCAAGGACCCCATTCCCGACCGGCGGGTCATGATGGAAATCGGGGCCGCCGGCCCCATTGCCGGCTTCATCGTCGCCATACCCACCCTGATCGCCGGACTATTCATGTCGCGCGTCACGGAAGGCGTCCATCTGCGCGGTCTCTCTTTTGGAAGTTCGATCGTATTGAGCGTTTTTTCAAGGATAATCCTGGGCGTCGATCCTCTTTCGCCCGACGTGAATATCGAACTGCATCCCGTAGCGTTTGCCGGATGGATCGGGATGTTTGTCACCGCTTTGAACCTGTTGCCCATCGGTCAGCTCGACGGCGGGCATATCATCTACTCGTTGTTCCGGGTGCGTTATAATATTTTGGCCAAAGTATTTTTCGTTCTATTGTTTCCCTTGGGATATTATTGGACGGGTTGGTGGTTTTGGGCGTTTTTGATCGCGCTATTTGGTTTTCAACATCCGCCTTTGATGGACGAATCCGCGGTCTTGGAAAAAAGGCATAAAATCATGGGTTACATCGCGGTGATTATCTTTCTGCTAACATTTACCCCCGTACCCTTTACGGTCGTGATGTGATATTTTGTAACATATTGATTTTAAATGATTATTTTTTGTTTTTGGCGAGGGGGCGGCGAAAAATCATACTCCCCGTGCAGAAATTTTTATAACTATTTGAAAAATAACGATATTCTTGTTTGTACGAAAATCCGGCGTTTTTGGGGATATTTATATAAATAATTGTTTTTATTGATATTTATTTGCAATTTGCGGCGGGGAAAGGCGGGCCTTTTCTCAAAATTTTATTGACAGGCGGATGGGGCCTATGCTAAATTCAGAACCATTAAGGGGTACTGAACCAGCCCTTGCGAGGGCCTTTCCTTAGAAAAAGACTTAAATAAGATAGTCTCAGCTATCTTTCTTGGTTGCCATCAAGGTCTCTTTTGGAAAGTTCAGTACCCCTTTTCCTTTTTCTTTTCCGGAAAACCGTCCATTCCCCCGCGAATATTTTTACTTCGACGTTGTCTTAATCGATCATTGGAAATCATTTTCCATATTTAATTCGAAAGCGAGAATTCATGGCATTCATAAAAAACTCCGCGGATGAGTTTCGAAAGACCCGCGCGCCGGTCCGGTCCGGTTTCGGGCTTACCTTGATCGCGCTATTGTTATTGTCCTTTCCGGCGGCGGAAGCGGGGACGGAGGGAAAAAAGGCCGGTTTACCGCCGTCGCTGGAGGAAACGGTCCGTCTTTCGCTCGAACACGCCCTTTCCTCGGCGGTCATGGGAAAGAAAGATGCCGCGCCGGTCCGCGAGAATGTCGTCGTCGAGGCGAAAACTCTTTACTTTGAAATCCTGTACAAGAAAGAGCAGTTGGATATCGCGGAGGAAGTGAAAGGTTATTTCGAAAAAGCCATCTCGAAGGCGGAGGAAAAATACGAGAGCGGCGACGGGGACGTGTCGCAATCCGCGATCACCAAGATGAAACTGGGATTGGCCGGGTCCACGAACGACATCATCAAACTCAGGAGCGACATTAAAATTGCCAAACTGACCCTGGGAACGTTGATGGGGCGGGAACTGTCCTTGGACAGCGAGGTCGGCGAGGGTAAAATCGCGCCCTTGAAATTTCAGTACGAGAATTACGAGGATTACGAGAAGAGCCTGCCGCGCAAGAGCCAGGAAAAAGCCGTAAGAACCGGCAATCCGGGGAATCCGAAACAAAACCCCGGCGGCGGTTCCCCCGAAAAGAGCGCGTTGGAAGCGGATATTCGTCTGGCCATGCGCAAGTCTTTCATCAAGGCAATCGAAAAACGCGACATCATGCGGCTCGCGGAGAAGAACCGGAAAATCACCCGCGCCTTGCTGGTGACCGAAGTCGCGAATTACGATTTTGGGATCGGCAACGCGGAAGACCTCTTTCAATCCCTGATCATTTACACCCGGGTGTCGAGCGGGTATTACGAGTCCATCTACGATTTCAACGTGGCCGCGATCGAACTGGAGCGGCAGAAGTCCCGGTTCCTGGGGTTGTGAATCGAAGCACGGTCGGCGGACCCTTTCTCCTTCGCCCAATCCATCTTTCCGATCGCAATTTCCGGGTTGACGTTCTCCGCCGCCAGGCGAAGCCTTGTGGCGGCGTTGGATCCAACGTCCACGTTGGTCCGGCCAATTTTCTTGACACTCCTGCCTCCGTGACCTAACCTTGGGCGGAATTACGATTTGCAATTTTGGGGATTATCATTTATATCCATGAATTGACATGCCGGGGTTTTTTCGCGCGAATGCCGTTCAAGGGCCCATGGATTCCGTAAAATACTGGGTGGCGTTGAATATGGTGCTGGGAATAGGGAAGACCCTGTTCCACCGCCTGGTACGGGAGATCGGGCCGCCGGAAAGGGTGTTTCGCGCGAGCCGGGCGGAGTTAATGAGGATTGATGGAATCGGCGAAAAGACCGCCGACCAGATTTTAAAGTTCGACGTCGAGCAGATCTCCGACAGGGAGCTCCGTCTGGCGGAGAAGTTGGGAGCGCGCATCCTCACGTCGGCGGGCCCGGATTATCCCGAATTGCTGAAATCCATATACGACCCTCCGCCCGTCTTGTATTACATGGGGAAGGGCCCGGCCCTGTTTCCGGCGCCGCTGGCCGTCGTTGGGACGAGGATGCCGACGAATTACGGCAGGTTGGTCGCCGAAAGGCTCGCCGCCAGTCTGGCGGAAATGGGATTTTGCATCGTCAGCGGGATGGCGCGCGGCATCGACACGATCGCGCACAAGAGCGCGATCAAGGCGGGCGGCGATACCCTGGCGGTGTTCGGGTGCGGTCTCTCCCACACGTATCCGCCCGAAAACGCGGCCCTGCGAAAGAAAATCTCGGAGCATGGCGCGGTCGTGTCCGAGTTTCCCATCATGGAGAAGCCGGACAGGAACAATTTCCCCGCGCGCAACCGCGTGATCAGCGGCCTTTCCGCCGGGACGGTCATCGTCGAGGCGGACGAGAAAAGCGGCGCGCTGATCACCGCGCATTTTGCCTTGGAGCAGGGACGAGAGGTTTTCGCGGTCCCGGGGGACATATATTCGCCCAAAAGCCGCGGGACGAACCGGCTGATCAAGATGGGGGCCAAGCTGGTCGACGGCCCCGAGTCGGTGGCGGAGGAACTGGCGCCGTCGATCCAGGCGGCGCTCAAGGAGCTACGCCCCAGGTCCCTGGATAAAAGCGGCATGTCGCCGAAGGAGCGGAAGTTGTTTTCGTTGTTGTCCTCCGAGGAAAAACATATCGACTCCCTGATCGAAAACAGTCAATTGTCACCCGCTGAGGTTTCCGCTACACTAGTCCAATTGGAGTTGAAAGGGTTGGTCCGGCAACGGGACGGCAAGATGTTTATCGCAAACCATGTTTGACGCGGACGAGGTTTTATGAGCAAATCGTTGTTGATAGTCGAATCCCCCACGAAAGTTAACACCCTCAAGAAATTCATAGGCAAGGACTTCATCGTCAAGGCCTCGGTGGGTCACATCAAGGATTTGCCGAAAAAGAAATTGGGCGTTGATGTCGATAACGACTTCAAGCCCGACTACATCACCATCCGGGGCAAGGGCAAGATCCTGGACGAATTGAAGGCGGCGGCGAAGAAGGTGGAGAACATTTACCTGGCCCCGGACCCCGACCGCGAAGGGGAAGCGATCGC
>JACQQK010000152.1 GCA_016207065.1 Nitrospinota bacterium | reverse complement strand
GGTTTGCCCCCGAATGCAACCGGCGTGAACGCTACCCGGCGGGGCGATGACGCTGGCGCGATCGCCGGAATGCAAATCCCCCCGCCCCATCAAATCCCCCCAACCCCCTTTTACAAAGGGGGAGTCGAGCAAGGGGGAACCGCATCCCGCCTCGGCGCCGGGCAAACGCCCGGCGGCAACAGGCAAAGCCCCGGTTGCCCTTGACGAGTATTGTTCGCCATCCGAGTCAAGCTTGTCGGTCCCGGCGCCCCGCCGGCCAGCGTTCACGCCGGTTGCATTGTCCCGCCATTATCTTTATGATAACGTTCCTATGCGGCGTTCGCGGGATAAATTGGCCGTCCTGTCCCTCCAGTATTATTGTTATCCGGACGAGGTGGGCGGGGCGTGGAAATACACCTACGAGGTGAACAAACGGCTGGTCGAACGGGGCCACGAGGTGTTCCTGATCGCCTGCAAGCCGTCCGCGGACCTGCCGGATTATGAGCTGATCGACGGTATCCACTATTACCGCATCGGGGTCGAGGAGAGCAAAAGTTTCGCCGGGTTGCGGCGGGAAGCGGTGCGACTGCTGACCGTCCTGCTGGAACGCGGGCCGCTGGACCTCATTCACGTCCACAATCCCCTGGTTGAGTTTGTCCTCCTGTCCGATCCCAGGTTTTGGCGCATCCCCAAGTTCTACCACTTCCACAGCTTGTGGTACGAGGAGGAGAAGATCAACCTGTTGTCCGCGGAAGGCGCCGGGAAAAACGGTTCTCTGGCGTTCCGGGCCAGACTGTGGGCGCGGTTGAACGCCATCCGCATGATCGAGTGGGCCTGCTTTTATACGGCCCGCCGGGTGTTGTTTTTGAGCCGGTATTCCGAGCGCAAGTTCCGCAAGTTCGCGCGGTTGAAAAAAAACGGATTGCTGGTGGTCCCCGGCGGGGTGGACACGACCGTTTTTCATCCGTCGGCGGGAGGACTGGAGGAGGCCAAACGAAAACTCGGACTGCCGGACGACCGGCCCATCCTCCTCACGGTGCGCCGGTTGGCGGCGCGGATGGGGCTGGAAAACCTCGTGGAGGCCGTCGCCAGGATCGCCCGGCGAAGCCCGCAATTGAATTTTCTGCTGATCGTCGTCGGCCACGGGGTCTTGGAGGAAAAATTGAAGTCCCTGATCGCCGACCGCGGTATGCGGGACCGCGTCCGCATGATCGGGCGCCTGCCCACGGAGACGCTTTCCCTATATTACCAGGCGGCGGACGTTTTCGTCCTCCCCACGGAGTTCATCGAGGGGTTTGGCCTGGCGACCGCGGAGGCGTTGGCGAGCGGGTTGCCGGCGCTGGGGACGCCCGTCGGCGGGACGGTCGAAATTTTGCAAGACCTGGACGCGGGCCTGCTGTTGTTCCGCGACGCTTCGCCGGAGGCCATCGCGGACCGGATAGAAACCTTCTTGAAAGACCCCGCTCCCGTTCTGGCCTTGCGGTCAAAATGCCGCGAGACGGCGGTTACCCGGTACGATTGGAAGCAGGTCGTGGACCGGATAGAATGCGAATTTTTCAACGCCCTTGCCTGATACCAGGAATAACGGACCGATGAAAAAATATTTACCGCCATTGATATTGATCGCCGCGGTCGTGTTGGTTTACGGCAATACCCTGCACGGCTCCTTCCATTTTGACGACGAAGCGGGTTTTCTGAGAACGCCCTACGTCCGGGGTCTGGATAAAATCCCTGAGTTCATATTCAGCTGGAACCAACGCCCCCTCGTCATCCTCAGCTACAATATCAACTACGCCGTCAGCAAGATGGACACCTGGAGCTACCATGTGTTCAATATCCTGATGCATGTCCTCGTGGTCCTTGCGGTTTACACGCTGGCCGGATTGAGCGTGCGTTTGGCTACGGAACGGGAATCCTCCCTCGCGGCTGGCGGGTCTTTGGCCATGGCCTGTAAACGGCCCATCGATCGGGACTCGGCGCCCCTGCCGTTCTTGGCGGCGTTTATTTTCGCCCTGCACCCGCTCAACACGCAAACGGTCGCTTACATCGCCAGCCGGTCGGCCGCCATGGCCACGCTTTTTTATCTGTGGGCGCTGATCCTGCTATTTAAGGGTCTGGCGCCGGGAAAAGCCGCATGGCGTATCGTCAATTTATTCCTGGCTCTGGTTTCCCTGGCCTGCGGCGGTTTGTCGAAGGAAATCGTCATCACGTTTCCGGCGTTGGCGTTTCTTTTTCATTTTTATTTTGTTTCGTCAAAGACCTTCCCTCGCTGGTTCAAGGAGAACCTGAAATGGTTTGGCCCGATCGGGGGCGTCTTGGCGGTCGGCATATTCCTCAAAATGTCCAAGGGTCAACTCTTGAAAGCGTCGCCCACGCCGTTTAAGGCCGCGGATTATTTTCTGACCCAAACCTTCGTGGTCCCGTTCGAATATTTTTGGAAGATGTTTTTTCCCATCAATCTCAGCGTGGATATCCCTTACTTCAGAGTTGGATATTGGGACCGTCCGGTGAACTATTTGGGGTTGTTGGTTTTGTCCGGATACACGGCGGTTCTGGCGCTGGCGTCCCGGACCAGGCCTTGGATTGGGTTCGGCATGGCCTGGGCGTTGATCACGGTCCTGCCCGAGTCGAGCTTCGTGCCGCTCCTCGATTACGATGTCGAACATCGGACCTATCTGCCCTTGGTGGGATTTTCCGTTTTTTTCGCCTCGCTCACTTGTCTTCTGGCGCGCCGTCTCCGGGAGAAGATACCTGCCGTCAATCCGCGCTGGTTTTCCTTGGAAGCGGGCTGTTGGGGGGCTGTCGTTCTTATCGCGATTCTATATGCCGTCGGGACGGTGAAACGGAATGCCGTCTGGAAAGACGATATTTCCTTGTGGTCCGACGCATCCAGGAAAGCGCCGCGCTACATCCGGCCTTACAACAACCTCGGGGAAGCTTATGACCGGCTGGGACGTTACAACGAAGCGCTGGCCCAGTTCGAAGCCGCCCTGAAAATCGAACCGGATTATTTTTTCGCTCTCAATAACATAGGCAACGTTTACGGGAAGTTGATGGAACCCCTGAAAGCCATTGGATATTTTGCGAAAGCCCTGGCGCTCCGGCCCGATTACGCAACCGCCAATTACAACCTGGCCATGGCGTATCAAATCGTGGGCGAACGGGAAAAGGCCTTGGACTATTACCGGAAAGGGACTTATTACGATCCTTACTTCGACAAGGCTTTTTTCAACTTGGCGCAACTGGCGCTGGAAATGAATTTAGTCGACGAGTCGATCAAGAGTTTTATCCACTTTAACGAGCTTCGCCCCGGCAACAAACAGGCGCATTTCCAACTGGGCAACGCGTATCTCCGGGGGAAGCAATACGACCTGGCCCTCGAACAGTATAAAAAGTCGGTCGAAATGGACCCGAATTATCCATTCCCTTATATCAATATGGGGGCGATTTATATGGAGACGGGGAGGTTCGACAAGGCGGTCGCCACTTACGAAAAAATCCTTACGCGTTTCTCGAATATGGCGGGCGCTCACAAGAATCTGGGAATGATCTATTACAAAAATAAAAACGACCGCCCGCGGGCCTTGCATCATTTTGAGGAGTCATTACGGTTGGAGCCAACCCAACCGGAGGCGGCTTTGCTCCAAACCATCATTGCCGCATTGCGTTCGGAACTGAAAACCGGCGCCGGTTGACGCGTTGCTCCCCGCGCCCGCTAATGCCTTGCCCGCGGAAACAGGATGCGGGACTTGACAACGCGGCCCATGCCGTATTTGTACTGGACCAGCTCGATTTTCCCTTCCTGGTCCGGGCCGAACAGGTCCTCGTGGCGGACGCGTTCGAAAAAGTCGTTGGCGTTGGCGAACTTGTCAAAAAACGTTTGCCCGGTTTTACCCAAGTCCTCGACCGTATAATCCTGGTCCTCCGCGCTCCAGAGCCAGCTTTTAACCGCGAAACCGTTTTCCGGGCGGACGGCCGGGCAAGCGCCCGGAGGCAATGGGCCCGGCCCGGATTGCCCTTGATGACTCCCATTCGCCATCGGAGTTGAGCCTGTTGAGTCCAGCGTCACGCTGGCCGGGATGGTTGCGTCCTCTTTTCGCGCGGCTTCCGCGACGGATCCGGCTTCCAGAATGGTCCCGTTGACGAGGTATAAGTTCATAAAATCCTCCTGGGAAATCGCCCTCTGTCCATTGATAACATTAATATAAGATCGCGATTTGGATTTGTCATCACGGAGAATAAAAAGGCCCGCGATAAAGACAAATCCCCGCCGGAAATGGCCGGGGGTCTCTCCGAGGAACCATGAACCGATTGATTTTTAGCGCTTTGGCGGGTCCGCCGGGATTCTCAAGAAAAGACGGCCTTGGCGGCGTAGAGCATGTTTTTAATACCGCGGGTGGAATCCTCCACGGCGGTCGGCTCGTAACCGCAATGGGCGGTGCAGTCGGCGCATTTCGGGTGGTTCCGGTGCCCATATTTCTCCCAATCGGTTTTTTCCATCAGTTCGTCGAAGGACTGGACGTACCCTTCGTCGAGAAGATAGCAGGGCTGTTGCCAGCCGAGGACCGAAAAGTTGGGGTTCCCCCACGGGGTGCAGTCGTAATTCCTTTTTCCCTGGAGGAAGTCGAGGTAGAAGGGCGAGTGGTTGAAGTTCCAACGCCCCCCGGTGTTTTTCGACAACAACTCCCGGAAGAATTCGTGAGTGCGGTTGCGGGCAAAGAAATGGCGCTGGTCCGGGGCATCGGGGTAGTGGAATGCGGATGAAACGGTGATGCCGTCGACCCCTAGCGGTTTGAGGAAATCGAAAAACCGCGCCGCCGCCTCCACCGAGACCCCGTCGAACAGGGTGGTGTTGCTCGTCACCCGGTAGCCCATCTCTTTCGCCTGGCGGACGGCGCCGGTGGCGGTTTTAAACGTGCCTTTTTGGGCAACGATCCGGTCATGTTCCTCCTCGAACCCGTCCAGGTGGACCGAGAGGGTGAGTTGCTCGGACACCGGCAGTTTGCCGAGGAACCGGGGAAGGAGCAGGGCGTTGGTGCACAGGTAAACGTAGCGCCCCTGCCGAAGGAGGCCCTCGACGATCTCCACGATGTTGGGGTGGATGAGCGGTTCCCCGCCCGCGATGGAAACGATGGGCGCGCCGCACTCCGCCGCCGCCTTCAAACACGCCTCCGTCGACAGGTGTTGTTTCAAAATCTCGTTGGGTTTCTGGATTTTCCCGCAACCGATGCATTCCAGGTTGCACCGGAACAGCGGTTCCAGCATCAACACCAGGGGATACCGCTTGCGCCGTTTCAATTTCTGGACGAAAATGTAAAAGCCGACCTTGAGAGCTTGTTTTATCGGGATGGCCATGGCATTCGTTTATCTTTTCTAAGAAGGTTGTTTTAAATAAGCGTTTGGCTTCATTGGCGGAATGGGTACCCCGCCGGGGAACGCCCCGGAGCGAACGGGCCAAACTTGGATTGCCCTCGACAACGCTTAGAGCGTCTAACAAAACGAACCCTTTGGCTCGACCCTCAAATTACTCCCCTCCCTTGAGGGAGGGGGCTGGGGGAGGGTGGGCTGGCTTTTCACCCCCACCTAACCTCCCCCTTCAAGGGGGAGGAAGTTATGGAATACTTCATTTTGTTAGACGCTCTTATTCGCCTCCTGAGCGGAGCCCATTGGATCCAGCGGCACGCTGGCCGGGGAATGCCCCGGAACGGGTTTTTTCAAAGGGCGAACCCTGAAAGTCTTTATTATAATGACCCTTTGCGGGTTCTTCATCAAAATATTTGAATTTTTAATCCGGCGGCGGAAGATGGGCGTACGCCACCCCCGATTTTTTGCGTCGGCATCCGGTTTGAACCGTCCTTGAAAAAAATTTCCTTCCTGGCAATTTTGGTCGTTCTGGCCCTGGCCATTGACGGCACGCTGACCTACGAATTCTCCGATCTCCGCATCGATCCCGTGGTCGGCGTCGTGCTCCTCGTATTTCTGGGACTGATCGCTTTTTTAATCATTGGGGCGGGCGACATCAAAAAGGACGAGGATGAGAGCAACCGAGGGTAGGGGCCGTTTCATGCGCGCGAATTTTGCTTTCAGGCTGGAACCATTGGATTGGGCGTTACGGACGGAGAAGTTTTTTTCTCTTTTGTAACGAGGCTCAATAACGAGTACGGTTCCGCGGGGCCATCGGCCCGGATCCACACCGTTCCGTTTCCCCCATGGGCGACGGAGGTCCGGGCGCCGCTCCTGTCCTCCATGTCGGAGATACGGAAATAATATTGCCGGCTGGGAGAAATGTATTCCGCCCAGTCCCCCGCCTCGATCCGGTTTTTCACCTCCACCTCCATCCATCCCCCTTCCCGCGCGCCTTTGACCTGTCCGGCAAAAACCTGGGGCAAGTCGTATTCCTGCGACGAATCGAACCGTTCCGTATTTGGCGCGGCACGCTGGGGGGCGAGAAAGGCGGAGGTGAAGCCGCGGTTGGAGGTCTTGTCCAGTTCGCCGATCAAGGCGGAATCCAGCGGTTGTCCGCTGGCGAGAAGGTCCAGCGCCCTCCGGTAGGCGCGCGCGACCAGGGAGAGATAATAAACGGACTTCGCGCGCCCCTCGATCTTGAATGAATCGACCCCCGCGGACCGCAGGTCCGCCAGGAACTCGATCGCGCGGAGGTCCTTGGAGTTCATGATGTAGGTCCCGTGCTCGTCCTCGTCGACCGGCAGTAACTCGCCGGGACGGTTGACTTCCTCGATGTAAAAATTTCCCCCGGAACCGGGACCGGCACGGCCGCGTTCCCCGTTCCCCTGGTAGATATTGTATTCCCATCGGCAAGTATTGGTGCAGGTCCCCTGGTTGGCGTCCCGGCGGTTGAAGTAGTTCGACAGCAGGCATCGCCCGGAATAAGCGATGCAAATCGCGCCGTGCACGAACGATTCCAGCTCGATGTCGGGGACCCTTTCGCGGATCTCGCGGATGTCCTCCAGGGAAAGCTCGCGGGACAGGATGACGCGCTTGACCCCCAGGTCGCGCCAGAACTCGACCGTCGTCCAGTTGACGGCGTTGGCCTGCACCGACAGGTGCACCGAGACGCCGGGGAACTCCCGGACGGCAAAACGGACCATCCCCGGGTCGGCCATGATGAACGCGTCGGCTCCCGCCGCGGCGAAGAAGGCCAGCGATTTCTTGAACGATTCGATTTTCCGGTTGGGCGGAAAGATGTTGGCGGTGACGTAGATCTTTTTCCCCAGCCGGTGGGTATGGCCGATGGCCTCCTTCAACGAGGCGTCCTTGAACGGGTTTTCCCTGGCGCGGAGGGAGAATTTCGGGATGCCCGCGTACACGGCGTCCGCTCCATAAGCGAAGGCGTAGTCAAGTTTTTCCGGGCTCCCCGCGGGGGCCAATAGCTCTGGGACCATGGATCTTCCGTTCCGATCGAGTGCCGGTGGGTTGTATGACGTTTCGAGAAGAGGTTTTTCACTTTACACGATCGGGCGCCGCCTGCGCAACGTCAACCCGGGAATTACATGAAAAAAAGATCGAAAATTCTTTTTCCCGTCCCCCCCTCTATCCGCCTCCCGCTTACGCCGGGGCGGCATTGAATCCGGCGTCACGCCGGGCGGTTGACTTGGCGCGTATGGGTGGGGTACCATGATGAAAAAACCTTCGAACCGTCCGGTCCCCCGACATGGTCAAATTTTGTTTGCAGTGCAAAAGCTCATTCTGGGGAGGACAGTACTGCCCGAAATGCGAAGGGCAGGTGGAACTCCTCGACGCCGCGTTGCCGGAAAACCAGAAATACCTCGCCGAACTCAACGTCGACGTCCGGCCCAAGTACTTTGCCCGCAGTTCCATGATGTTGACCTGTTTCGGGTTCATCATGGCCCTGCCCGTGGGGATGTTCATCTTCCTGCGGGGGATGGCGATCGCCGGCAACGTCCTCTTGTGGGCGTCGGTCGGGATCGGGACCGTGTTCGCCATCGCCTGGGGGACATGGAAACTCTCGCACCTCGTCTTCGCCAAGCAAATGACCGAAGTCAAGGACACCAAGGAAGCCCAACTCGATTGATCCCATACCCATGACCGAACCGGTTAAAACCGCAACCCAAGCCACGCAACTGTCCGAATTCTCCCGTTTTTGCAGTCCCAATCCCCTCGACGAATCTACTTGGGACCGTTTTGTCGAAACGGACGAAGCCCGCGGCGGACACGACGTTTTGCGCCTGATCCAACAATTTAAAGACCGGTCCGCTTCTCCCGACCCCGTTCTGGCGGTCTTTTCCGGGCATACGGGATCGGGCAAGTCCACGGAACTGGCGCGCGTTAAAAAAGCGCTTGAGAACGAATATCTCGTCGTTGCCGCCAATATCGCCGACCGGTATTCCCTGCCTTCCATAGACTACCGGCAATTGCTGTTTTATTGCGCCGACCGACTGATCGATGTCGCCGATCAAGTAAAGGCCGCCATCGGCGGTACCGAGGAAAAACAATTGCTGTCCTGGTTCGATAACAAGGAAATAACCGAGGTTGAAAAAGAAGGTCGCGAAATCAAGACCGAGGGCGGAGCGGGGATCGATCTTTTGAAAAGTCTTTTCCTGAAATTTTCCGGAAAATTGTACAGCGGCGGGGAGACCAAAGAAAAAGTTTCCAAACATATCGAAGAACGGTTGGACGGTCTCCGCTTGAACATGCAGATCATCGTGGAGGCCATCAACAAGAAAATCACCCCAAAGAGACTGCTTCTGGTTCTGGAGGGGCTGGACAAGATCGAGGACCGCGATCAGGGGCGCAAAATCTTCTTCGAACATCGCAGACAACTCATCGACATCCCCTGCTCCATCATTTTCACGTTTCCCATCGCCCTCTGGTACGACCAGGAAGCCGGGATGCAGAACTTCCCCGTCCGGTACGTACTGCCGATGATCCCGGTCTCCGACCCGCCCAACGGCAAAACGGGCAAAGCCGGGCGGGGACGGAAAATCCTGGCCGACATCGTCTATCGCCGCATCGACAAGAGCCCGGGGTTGATCGCCCCGGAGGCCCTGGACTGCATGATCGAAAAGTCCGGCGGGTTGATCCGGGACTTGTTGTACCTTCTGCGCGAATCGGCGCTCGGCGCCCAGATCGGCGGCCGAGGGAAAATCGAGTTCCACGATGCCGAGGACGCCGTGAAACGCCTGCGCGCCGAATACGCGAACCGCATCTCCCCTTCCTCACGCCTTGCCATGGAAGATGTCGAGAACACCCTGGCCAGGCCTTGGCCTACGAGCGCCCCCCAGCAAACCGAAGCCTTCAAAGCCCTCCTACAAAACCTGTGCATTTTGGAATACAATGGGGAAAGGTGGTTCGACCTGCACCCACTGGTGCGCGAGCATTTGGAAACCCAAAATGTCCCCGGTAAAAAATCAAAAACCAAAACGCGTCCAAAAAAAGCAAAAGCCGGGGCGCGCTCGAAAAAGCGCTGAACCCGCCCCGCCGCCCTCCGTCAACGAGTTTAGAGACCCGGAGGCCGATTTCCGCCGTTTATTGAAGGCCCTGCAAAACGCGGCGCCGGGCCAGTTGTTTTTCATGCAGATCAATTCTCCCGTCCAAAGACGGGAACTGCCGGAACGGCTCAAGGCCGAGGGGCTCAAGGCCTCTTACGCCGTCGCCGACTTCGCCAAGCTTCCCCGTAGCGGTAACCCCTGTAAAGTTCTGGACGAGTTTGTCAAAGACTGCCGCCAGATTAAAATCCTTTACGTGGAAGGTTTGGACCTCGCGATCGCTTCCCATCCCTATCCTGGCGACGCCATCGAGGAACTCAGCCTCGGCAGAGAACTGCTGGCCAGCCTCGGCGTGGCCGTCGTTTTTCTTTTGCCCCGGTTCCTGATCGACCTCATACGTTCCCAAGCCTTGAACCTGTGGAGCTGGCGGGCGCACGACTTCAACCTCGACCCCATCGACCGGGACAGGCCGTTGACTGATTTCCGCCCGTTTTTTGAAGGGGTCGATTCGATTGCGCCGGGAGATACCCCCGAATCGCGCGACCGCCGGATACGCATCCTGCGCCGCCTGTACGACCAGGCGATTGCCGAACGCCGCACCCCCGAATCCCTTGTCGATCCCATAGTAATGCCCCTCGCAGAGGATCTTTTTGTTTCTGGCCGTTACGCCGAGGCGGAAGAACTACTCAGACATGCCCTGTCCATATATGAGAAAACCCCTAGGCCGGAGCATCCCAACGTCGCCATCCTCTGGAACAACCTGGGAGAGGCATGGAGAGCCAAGGGCGATCACGGCAAGGCTATTGCGTACTTTGAAAAAGCGCTGGAGTCCGATCTCAAAACCCTGGGTCCGGAGCATCCCAACGTCGCCATCCTCTGGAACAACCTGGGAGGTGTATGGAGAGACAAGGGCGATCACGGCAAGGCCATTGAGTTTTACGAGAAAGCGCTGGAGTCCGATCTCAAAACCCTGGGGCCGGGGCATCCCAGCGTCGCCATCCTCTGGAACAACCTGGGAGGTGTATGGAGAGACAAGGGCGATCACGGCAAGGCTATTGCGTACTTTGAAAAAGCGCGGGCATCCGCCCATAAAACCCTGGGTCCGGAGCATCCTGATACCCTTCGGATCCGCCGGAATTTGGAAGCCGCGAAAGACGGCTTGGAAAAAACAAAAAAAGATAGGGTCTCGCCCTGAAGCCACTGCGCAAAGAGCTTTCGTTTTTCCCCCTTGCAAAGAAGAGCTTTGCATAAATCCGGTTTTTCCTTCCCCCTTGTAGGGGGAAGGTCAGGATGGGGGTGTAGGTTCGGCACGTTTACCCCCACCCAACCTCCCCCTGAAAGGGGGAGCAATTCCTGCCCCGGCGATCGCGTCAGCGTCATCGCCGCGTTGCCCCCCACGGCGGGTAACGCGAATCCCCCCAGCCCCCTTTGCAAGGGGGGGTCTCCCCGCCTCGGCGTTAGCCTGAGGCGGCGTTGGGTCCAGCGTTCACGCTGGGCGCTGGCCGATGTCCTTGCGGTAATGGACGCCGTCCCACGAGATTTTCGCCACGGCGGAGTAGGCGTTGCCGATGGCCGTCGGCAAGTCCTTCCCCAGGGCGGTAACGCCCAGGACCCGTCCGCCATGGGTCAACACGTTGCCGCCGTCAAGCCGCGTCCCGGCGTGGAACACCGCGGAGCCGGGCAGTTGCGCCGCCGCCGCCAATCCCTTGATGGCCCTGCCCTTGACGAAATTTCCGGGATAGCCTTCCGCGGTCATGACCACGCAGACCGCGGACTGGCCGCTCCATTCGAGTTTGTGTTTGTTCAGGGAGCCGTCGATGCAGGCCTCCATGAGGGGGACGATGTCGCTCTCCATGCGCATGAGCAGGGGCTGGGTTTCCGGGTCGCCAAACCGGGCGTTGAACTCCAGGACCTTCGGCCCCTCCCTGGTCAACATGAGCCCGGCATACAGGATGCCTTGATAGGGGCAATTCTCGGCGGCCATCGCCTCGACCGCGGGGTGCATGATTTCGCACATCGCCCGGTCCAGCAGGCCGGGAGTCAGCAACGGCGCGGGAGAATAGGCCCCCATGCCGCCGGTGTTGGGCCCCCGGTCGCCGTCGTAAACGGTTTTATGGTCCTGCGCCGCTTCAAGGGGCAGTATGGTCTTGCCGTCGACGAACGCCAGGAGCGAGATTTCCCGCCCCTCCAGAAACTCCTCGAGGACGACCTTGTCCCCGGCGGCGCCGAAGGCTTTCTGCGTCATGATCCGGTCGATGGCTTCCTCCGCCTGCGCGAGGTCCTTGCAGAGGAAGACGCCCTTGCCCGCCGCCAGTCCGTCGGCCTTGACGATGATGCGTTTTCGGGCGCGGGCGTATTTTTTCGCCTCGGCGGGGTCGTCGAAGACTTGGAAGTCCGCCGTCGGGATGCCGTATTTTTTCATCAATTCCTTGGAGAAAGCCTTGCTCCCCTCGAGCCGGGCGGCGTCCGCCGTCGGGCCGAAGATGCGCAGTCCGAGGGCGCGGAAGCGGTCGACGATCCCCAGGACCAGGGGCTGTTCGGGGCCCACCACCGTGAGACCGATGTTGCGCTCGCGGGCGAATTGGGCGAGGGTCTCGATATCGTCGGCGGGGATGTCGGCGTTTTCCGCCAGTTCCGCCGTGCCGGCGTTGCCGGGGGCGCAGTATATCTTTTCGACCCCGGGGCTTTGCCGGATTTTCCAGACCAGCGCGTGTTCGCGCCCGCCGCCGCCGATCACCAGAACTCGCATGGGGTTTTCCTCTCGTTGAACAACAAGGTGTCGCAAAGACGAAAATTTATATAAAATGCCGGGGAGTTGCAACACCTATCTGACTTGGCCCCTATGCTCCGGTTGGAATCCATCTCAAAAGCGTTTGGCGGCAAGCGGGTGATCGACGCGTTTTCCCTGGAGGTGGGCGAAGGCGAGATCTTCATCCTGCTGGGGCGGAGCGGTTGCGGCAAAACCACGCTGTTGCGCCTGATCGCCGGTTTCGAACGGCCCGACGGCGGACGCATTTCGATCGCGGGCCAGGACGTGGGCTCCCTGCCCGCGGAGCGGCGGCCCGCGGGGTTCATCTTTCAGTCCCACGCGCTGTTTCCCCACATGACCGTTTACGACAACATCGCCGTTGGTCCGCGCATCCGCAAGACGCCGGAGGCGGAAATCGAAAAGCGGGTGGACGAGCTCCTGGAAACGGTGCGTCTGCGGGACCTGAAACGCGCGTTCCCCGGCCAGTTGAGCGGCGGCGAGTCGCAACGGGTGGCCCTGGCGCGGGCGATCGTCAACCGTCCCAAGGTCCTTTTGCTGGACGAGCCCTTGTCGGCCCTGGACTTGAGCCTGCGTCAGCGGTTGCGGGAAGAACTGGTCGAGACGCAAAAGGCGTTCGGCATCACTTTCCTCTTTGTCACCCACGACCAGGAGGAGGCCATGGCGCTGGCCGGACGGATGGGCGTCCTGGAGGACGGGCGGCTGTTGCAGGTGGGCCCGCCTGAGGAGTTGTACGAGCGCCCCAACGGCCCGTTCGTCGCCGAGTTCCTCGGCGAGTCCAACCGGCTGAAGGGCGTGGTATACCAAAAGGACGGCGACACGGCCGTCGTCACCCTCGTGGGGCTGGGAAGGGTGAAAGGCGTCGCGCGCGAAGCCTGGCCGCCGGGACGCCCGGTGACGTGTTACGTCCGGCCGGAGAAGACCTTTCTTTCCCTCGCTGGATCGGGGGAGGAATCGATGAACAGCCTGGAGGGGACTTTCGTCAGCCGTTCCTTCCTTGGCAACCGCGTCCGCTACCGGGTCCGGCTGAACAACGGCGAGACCGCGCAGGCGCTGGTCCCCATGACCCAGACGGCGTTTCCGCCCTCCGTTTTGCGCGAGGGCGAGCGCGTTTTCGTCCAGTTTTCCAGGGGCGACGTCCGCATTTTCGAGGACCCCGCCTTTTCCGGGAAAACCGCATGAGCCCCGGTCATGCCTTGCGCTTTGCCAGACGGTCCCTATATTTGCTGTTGGGGTCATGTTTGTTGTTTCCGGCAACGGCCTGCGAAAAGGGGCAAGGTCCTCCGCCCCAGGCAAAAAAACGCTACGTCGTCGCCACCGACGCGACCCTGGTCCCCATGTCCTTCGTCAACGACCGGAACCGGCTCGACGGGTTTGAGATCGACTTGATGAACGAGATCGCCAAAACCGCCGGGACCGGCGTGGACCTGGTCAACGTGGAATGGGCCGGGTTGTTCGGGGGCCTGCTCACCCACAAATACGACATGGTCGTCAGTTCCGTCACCATCCTGGAGGAGCGCCGGAGGAAGATGGCGTTCAGCATTCCCTATCTCCGGAGCGGGCTCGCCCTGGTGGTGCGGAAGGAGACGGAGGACGTGAACTCGATAGAGGACGCCGAACGCAAGTTCCTGCTGGTCGGCGCCCAGACGGGGACGACGGCTTACTTCTTTCTGGAAAAGTATCCCGGCATCCGCAAGAAAGGCTACCAGCTTTACGGCCACGCCATCGCCGACCTCATCAAGGGCGAAATCGACGCGGTGGTGGGAGAAAGCTCGGGGACCCTGTATTACAAAAATCAAAACCGGGAGTACTTCGAAAAAATCAAAATGGCGGGGGAGATCCTCACGGAGGAATATTACGGCATTGTCCTGCGCAAGGAGGACGCCGAACTCCTGAAAAAAATCAACGGCGCCCTCGCGCGTCTTCTGGAAAACGGTTTCGTCCGGCAGTTGCACGACAAGTGGGAACTGGGGCAGGCGGCCGTCGTCCCGCCGGTCATGCCGGAGGATCCCGTGGGGAAGGATTGATGAAATCCGCCAATCCCCTTTTAGGGAAAGTTTTGCATAAGTATCTGTCGAGCCGTCATTGCGAGCGGAGCGGGGCAATCCAGGGGCTCTGGATCGCCACGCCCAGCGTGCCGCTGGAGCCAATGGGCTTGACGCGGATGGCGAATGATCGTCATCGAGGGCAATCCGGGCTCGGCCAGCCGCCCCACGGCGAGCGGCGGCTCGCGATGACGAATTTACTTGCTTTATGGACTGATTGGTAACTCCTGATGGACCGCGCGGACACTTCGGCTGATCGGAGCACGGCGTCACACTGGGCGTGGAACCTGGCGCTGGCGGCGGGTTTCGCCTTTCTGGTTTACCTCCCGGCCCGCGATTCCTTCCTGGCGCGGGAGGAACCCGGTCATTATCTCGACCTGCTGAAACTTCTGCCGGCGGGGATCGGCTACACCCTGGGGATCACCCTGCTGGGAAGCGCCGCCGCGATCGGGGTTGGATTGGTCGTCGGACTCGGCAAGCTGTCGCGGTTCCGGTGGGTCCAGGTCGCCGCTTCTTTTTATACCGAGGTCCTGCGCGGCATCCCTCTGCTCGTGCTCCTGTTTTACATTTACTACGCGCTGGGGGAGTTTTTTCATGTCCCCGCGCTGGCCTCGGCGGTGGCCGGGTTCGGTTTTTGCTACGGCGCCTACATGGCGGACGTCTTCCGCGCCGGGATCCAGGCCATCCCCAGGGAACAGGGCGAGGCGGCGCGCAGTCTGGGCATGACCCCGCGCCAGGCCATGTTCAAGATCGTCCTCCCGCAAGCCCTGCGCACCATCGTCCCCGCCGTCGGCAACCAGACCCTGGGAATGCTGAAAGACACCAGCCTGGTGTCGGTCCTGGCCATCTCCGACGTCCTCCGCGTGGGCAACGAATACGCGACCAAGCATTTCAATTACTTCGAGACCTACACCTACGTGGCCTTGACGTACCTGGCGCTCACCCTGGTCCTTTCTCGATTTGTCCTTTACCTCGAGCAACGCATAACCCCCGGAACAAACGCGCAACCCATTGATAAAAAACCGCTTATAAAATAGGTCGAAAACGGGTATAATGCGGTCTTCACCCATCGTCCGAGGAAAATAAAATTTTTAGCCTGGAACCGCGTAAATTTTTATTCGCCCTGTTTTTGTTGTTCATCGCCCTGGCTCTGGCTTCCTGCGCTGGATTTCAACAGGCCCGGCACAAGCAACGGACCGCTGTCGATCAACAGGCCCGGAATTCCTCCGGCGAATCGGACAAAGATGCCGCGAAAAAAACCAAACACCTTGGGAAAAAAACCAAACAATCCGAGAACCGGAACGGCGGCAGGTTTCAAGAAGTCGATCTGAACAAAAAATATTTCAAGGGATACATCACCGACACCGCGCATATCCTGACTTCCCCCCCGCGCTGGGAAGGCGGCGATTGGATGAAGGCCGCGCTGGTTTTGGGAACTACCGGGGCCTTTTTCGCGGCGGACGACGACATCCGGGAGTTCGCCCAGGACAACCGGAGCGAGGAAAAGGACCGGCTGGCGGACGTCTTCACGCCTTTCGGCGATGGACGGTACATCGCCCCGGCTTTGGCGGTCTATTATCTCCAGGGATACGCATTCGAAAACCAACGGTCGAAAAGGGCGGCCTTGCTGGGGCTGGAAAGTTTTGCGGTCACGGGGCTTTTCACCACCGTCTTGAAATACGGGACGGGCAGGGACCGGCCCAACACGGGGAATAACGCGGAATCATGGAATGGCCCGGGATCGATTGAAAGTTATGCCTTCCCCTCCGGTCACACGTCCACCGCGTTCGCCATCGCCGCGGCTTTTGCGACGGAATACCAGGACGAACCGCTCGTTCCGCCCCTGGCCTACGGGATCGCAACCATGACGGGCCTGTCGCGCATCAACGACAACAAACATTGGGCGTCGGACGTCTTCTTCGGCGCCGCGTTGGGTTACTTCACCTCCAAGACCATATACAAACTGCGCCAGAACAAGGAGTTCGGACGCTTCGCGCTCTACCCGAAAGTTACCGCGCAGGAAACCGGGTTGACGTTCGCCTACCGGTATTGAGCCCGGCAAGCATGGGAAACCCAGACCAGGCCGCTTGGCGCCTCGCGATCGATGTGTCGCGCGGACATCCAAGCCCATCTCGACCATGTTGAAATCAGGCCCGAAAAGGTCATCGACAAACGCCGCCGCTCCTCGGGGTCCTTTCCTGCGGGTTGGGACTTTCCGTCCTGATCGGCTGGTATCTCCAAATCCCCGCCTTAATCCAGATCAATCCCAACTTTTGAGGGAGGGGGCTTGGGGGAGGGTGACCAGCGTGAACGCTGGACTCGACGCCGCTCAGGCTGACGCCGAGGGCGGCCGGCGTGACGCCGGATTCATTACCGCCCCGGCGCAACCGCGGGGCGGCATTGCCCGCCGGGGGCGTCCCCGGCGTCATCGCCGCGTTGCCTCCGGGCGCTTGCCCGGCTTTTCACCCCCACCTAACCTCCCCCTGGAAGGGGGAGGATTATAAGTCTTGTCGAGTTGCCATTTGACCTTTTGACTCAACCCGAAGAGACGGGTCATGACAGGCGCAGGGAACGCTATAACTTATGGGC
>JACQQK010000151.1 GCA_016207065.1 Nitrospinota bacterium | reverse complement strand
TGATCGCCACCGACGTCGCCTCGCGGGGCATCCACGTCGACAACATCACGCACGTCATCAACTACGACCTGCCGCAGGACCCCGAGGACTACGTCCACCGCATCGGGCGCACGGCGCGCATGGGGGCAAAAGGAACCGCCGTCTCCATGGCCTGCGAGGACTACATCGACAGCCTGGAGCGGATCGAGGAATACATCAAGCGTAAGATCCCCGTAACATGGCCCTCCGAGGACATGTTCCTTCCCGAGTTGGAGGGAAGCCCCAGGAGACGGCGCAGGCCCCATCGCGCCGCGGCCGGGAAGGGCGTTCGCCGCGGCGGCGGACGTCCGTCGAGACCGAAATCCCACGGTTCCCCCCACCCGCGCCGTCCGCGGCGGCGCCGGAAAAATCCGGAAGCAAGACATTCCACGCCATCCACTTAGATCCCGTGAAAAATGAGATCCTTCGCTTCGTTCGGAATGACGCCCAATCATGCCGCCCTGAGCGTCAGCGGAGGGTCTTGCCCTAAATATTTTGAGCGTCCGACAAAATGAAGTTCATTAAAAATTGCCTTTTTCTTGAGTCCAACCGGCGCTGGAAAAGTGGGGTTGCCCGATTTATTGGGCTTTTGGAGCGCCTGATGAATCGGGCAACTACAATTTTTAGAGAGGCCCTATGGTTGTTTTGCTTTTTGTTAATAAGCGCCGTTCCCCTAAAAGCCTTCGCCGGTAGCGAGGAACTAAAAGAACTGGAGAAAGAAGTGTCCGCGCTCAAAAAAACGGTCAAACGCTTGACGGAGCCGCAAGAGCGGAGCGATTACGATCTTCCCAGCCTCCAGATTCGCGGGTTCGGTCACCTTCAATATGACGCCAATAGCGCTGTCGAAAGTTCTTCCGATCGCCAAACCAATAACTTTACAAACGGAGCGGTGGATTTATTTATAACCTCCCAGGTTGCAAAAAAATTGAGTTTTCTCAACGAAACGCTATTCGAACCCCAAAGGGATGGGTCGAACGTCTTGGATGTCGAACGGGCTTTGCTGAAATATGAGTTTTCCGATCGATTAAACCTGGCAATGGGCCGGGGACATACGGCTTTAGGTTATTGGAACCACCGCTTTCACCATGGGACCTGGTTATACACCACCGTTGACCGCCCCATTATTTACCGGTTCGAGGACGCAGGGGGATTTTACCGACCCACTTTGTAGGGTTGGAGCTTTCCGGGAGCTTTAATCCAAGCCTGGGCAATCTTTCCTATGTCGGCGATGTGGCCAACGGGCGAGGGAAGACCGCCGATGAAGTTCAATTGATTAAAGACGACAATAACAACAAACAAGTCAGCTTTATGTTCACCCTGGAACCCAAGGTTCTCGGCGGATTTGGGTTTGGAGCTAATATTTTGTACGATGTTATCCCTTCCAATCCCGGGGTTGCCGGCCGAACAAATGAAATCGACGAAACGATCGGGGGAGCTCATGCGTTTTATATCGACGAGCATATCGAATCGATCGCCGAGGTCCAATTGATCAACCACCATTCCGGAGCCGATGGATTCCATAAGGGCGGTTATGTTCAGTTTGCGTATAAGTTGTTTAAGAATATAAAACCCTATTACCGCTTCGATTTTTTAAGGACCGAATCCGGGGACGCCTTTTTCAGGGGACTTGCCGGCGTGGAGAACACGGATAGCCACAGCCTTGGGATCCGATACGATTGGATGCCTTTTGCCGCGATAAAGCTGGAGTATCGACACGCGGATTCGACGGCAAACAATTCGAACGCGGGAACGGCGCAGATATCGTTCGCATTTTAATCTTACCTGTTTAGCGCTCCCCTCGGTAATTACTAACCAGTCCATAATAGCATGGACATTCGTCATCGCGAGCCGCCGGAGGCGGCGCGGCGATCCAGGATGCTGGATTGCCGCGTCGGCTGGACCTCCTCGCAATGACGGTTTATGTTGTTCCGCCAATGCTATTGGCGGATCATCCATGTCTTCTCTATTATGGACCGCTTAATATAAACCTGGAGATCGGCGCAACGATGGCGATAAAATTTTCAAGGCGATGCGTTGCCGTCCAAATTTTATTGGCCGTTTTCTTTTTGATCCCCGCGGTTGGAATTTGCCACGCGGGACAAATTGTCGTCATTTTAAATAAGAACAACAATGTTGCGCATCTGTCCATCGATGATTTACAGTCAATCTTCGAGGGCAGGAAAAAAAGCTGGGACGGCGGGGAAACCGTTGTTTTGATTTTACCCCCTCCAAAAAGCGAGGCGATGAATACGCTCGCCGCGAAAGTTTTCAAGAAAAGCGACCCGGCGGACGTTGCAAGATTTTATCTCAAGGCCATCTTCCAGCAGGTGTTCGTCTATCCGCCGAAATCCGCGGGAACGACTGAAAAAGCCGTGGCCGAGGTTTCTCAAAACGAGGGAGCCATCGCGGTCGTGGATGCGGGCGAAATTGACGATAAAAAATCCGTCCGAATAATCAAGGTGAACGGATTATGAAAATGTCGCGCTTCCCCAAGGGAAAAACCGCGCTTATGCAAGGGGAGACCTTTGCATAAGTCTTGTCGAGTTGCCATTTTACCTTTTGATTCGACCTGAAGAGACGGGTCATGGCAGACACACGGAATACTGTAACTTATTGTCATTGCGAGCGGAGCGAAGCAATCCAGAGGTCCTGGATCGCCACGCCCAGCGTACCGCTGGGCCAGTGGGCTTGACTCGGATGGCGAATGAGCGTCATCGAGGGCAATCTGGGTTCGGCCAGTTGCCCCCACGGCGAGTGGACGGCTCGCGATGACGAACGGAAGATCGCCCGGCAAAACGGGAGTTATGCAAAGCTCTCCTTTGCAAGGGGGGAAGATCGAGGTCCCACGAAAATGTCGATAAGGGCCAAGCTGATTTTGTTTTTTACGGCGATTCTCTTTCTGATTGCCGCTTTCAATTTCATTTATTACCCGAAAATAGTGAAAGAAAATGCCATGAGCTCCTTGAACGCCAAAGTAAAAAACATGGCGGAGATGCTGGCGCTGGGCGTGGGTATTGGATTGGGAGGCAATGACTTTACGGCGGTTAACGAAACCCTCAATTTCGCGCGGGACGATCGGGACTTTTCCTACATTGCCGTTTTTGACGCCCAGAATAAAGAGCTTGCGAAAGTCGCCCGCGACCAAATGGTCCCTTCCTCTTCTCCGAATGGCTTTTTGGCCATCGAACTGGATCTCAAGGATATTTTGAATCGTCAAGGTCCGTTTGAATATTCCGACCGGTTGTTTTTTGTCGCCCCCATCCTCTATCAAGATGTGGGTCATGGGAAATTGGTCCTGGGGCTTTCCCTGGAAAACCTACATGCCGCTATTACCAAAAACCGAATCGCGACTTTCGCGGTCTGTTTTGCGATTTTGATATTGGGCGCGATTTCGGCGGTAATTTTCAGTAACGGATTGGCCAAGCGGTTGAATAAAATCATCGGCGCGATCGACGCTATCGCCGATGGAAATCTCAAGCAAGAACCGTTGGCGATTCGGTCGACGGATGAAATCGGGCATCTCGGGCGGGTTTTCAACAAGTTTCTAAGTAGAACTTTGCCGGCGATCGAACAAAGTCCGGTCTCGATCGTTATCACCGACAAAGAGGGAAAAATCGAATACGTCAATCCCAGGTTCACCAAGTATACAGGCTACGAATTTGACGAGGTCCTGGGCAAAACCCCCGGGATTTTAAAATCCGGCAAACACCCTCCCGAATTTTATAAAAACCTGTGGGACACCATCCTTTCCGGGAGAAGATGGCAAGGGGAGATGTTGAATAAAAATAAAAGCGGCGGCCTTTACTGGGAATTCAGCACCATTTCGCCCGTAAAAAACCGGGATGGAATAATCACCCATTTTATCGGCGTGAAAGAAGACATCTCCGAGCGCAAATGCATGGAAGAGGCTTCGCGGCGAAGCGAGGAATTAGTCCGTTCGATGGTCGCCAACGCCATGGACGGGATCATAACCATCCATGACGACGGCAAGATCGAATCGATAAACCCCGCCGCGGAACGCATTTTCGGTTACCGGGAGGAGGAGTTGGCTGGCAAGAATGTCAGCGCGCTCATGCCGGAGCCTTATCGCAAGGAGCACGACGGCTACATAAAAAATTATCTACGGACAGGTCAATCCAAGATCCTTGGCGTGGCGCGGGAAGTCCCGGCCTTGCGCAAAAGCGGCGAGACCTTTCCCCTGGAAATCTCCGTCAGCGAAACGCTTTTGGAAAATCGACGCATGTTCACGGGGATCGTCCGCGACATCTCCGAACGCAAGCGCGCGGAGGAGGAACTGAAGCTGTACAGGGACCACCTGGAGCGGCTGGTCGAGGAACGCACCGCGGAACTTAAAAAAGTCCACGAAAGGTTCGTGCATGCGGAAAAACTTTCCGCCCTCGGCAAGCTTACGGGGGCCATAGCCCACGAGTTCAACAACCCCATCTACGGTCTGCGCAATATCATGGACCAAACGCGGGAAAACCCCCTTCTGACGGAAGAGCAAAAATATCTCCTGAACCTGGGAGTGAAGGAGTGCGACCGCATGGCGGACCTTGTGAGAAAACTGCGGGGATTTTACCAGCCGTCGACCGGGACCGCGGAGCGCCTGGACGTCCACCAGGTCCTGGACGACATGATTCTTCTGATCCAGAAGCAATTGAAGACGAGGAAGATAGAATTAATAAGAGACTACGCGCCCAACCTCCCCAGGATCGTGGCGGTCGAGGACCAGATGAAGCAGGTGTTTTTGAACCTCCTGCAAAACGCGGAGGAATCCATTTCCGGCGAAGGCGGGACCATAACGGTCGCCACCGAATCGCCCAGCGAGGATTGCGTGAAGATATCCATAAGAGATACCGGCGACGGGATCCCTCCGGAAAACATACCGTTGATTTTCGAGCCGTTTTTCACCACCAAGTCCGTCAAGGGGACGGGGCTGGGACTGTTCGTCTGTTATGGGATCGTCAAGGCCCATGGGGGGAACATCGAGATGTCGAGCGATATGGGACGCGGGACCGCTGTCGCCGTCACCCTTCCGGCCAGAGGAGGAGTCGCGCAATGAGGAAACGTTCGCTTCTGCTCGTCGACGACGAGGAGTCGATCCGCGCCAGCGTAAGCAAGGACCTTAGAAAAGCGGGTTACGAGGTGACCGTCTCCGACAGCGGGGAGGACGCCCTGAAAAAATACCGGGAAACGAGGTTCGACGTCATCCTGACCGACTTGATGATGGAGGGGATGGACGGCATCCGGCTTTTAAAAGAGGCGAAACAGATCAATCCCAACGCGATGGTCGTCATCCTCACCGGTTATGGCTCGATGACCACGGCGATCGCGGCCATCGAGGGGGGAGCGTTCGATTATGTTCTCAAGCCCTGCCAGCGCGAGGAACTGGTTGTCCGGCTGGGCCGGTGCATCGAGAGCCTGGAGTTGCAGGAACTGGTGGCGCAACGCACGCAAGAACTCGAATTGGCAAACGAGGAGTTGAAGCGCGCCTTGGAGAAACATCGGGAATTGGAAAAGTCCCTTCGCGAAAGCCGGGACCAATTGGCGGAAAACAATAAAAAGTTACAACGCCTCTCCAGCCTGGACGGCCTGACGGGGATCGCCAACCGGCGGTTTTTCGACGAATACATCGCGCGCGAATGGGGCCTGGCCATCCGCCAAGGCATCCCGATATCCATGGTCTTCATCGACGTGGATTATTTCAAGCTATACAACGACACGCTCGGCCATCAGGAGGGAGACGACTGCCTGAAAAAGATCGCGAACGTCATCACCAAATGCCTGAAGCGCCCGGCGGACCTTTCGGCCCGGTATGGGGGGGAGGAGTTCGTGGCGCTCCTCCCGGGGACCGACGAATCCGGCGCGGAAAAAATAGCGGAAGAGATTCGCGCCGCCGTGTCGGCGCAAAGGATCTCCCACAAGCATCCCACCGGCGACCATGTCACCGTGAGCCTGGGCGTCGCCGCCGTCGTCCCGCAACCGGGCTCCCCCTATGCGTCGCTGATCGAAGCCGCCGACGTCGCCATGCTGAAAGCCAAGCGCGAAGGCAAGGACCGGGTCGAAAAAGCCAACATGAAACCCGCCTGACCGGATCGCGCTCGGAAATCGGCGCCCTGTCTTTTCCGGACAAGGAGATGACCTTTCCCCCTGTTAACCCTTCGTTCAAATGCGGGGAGACGGAAAAAATATTCAATCGCGAATTTTCCAAAAAACTTCCTCACGATATCCAGCGGGCGGCCTTGCGAAAATTACGCATGCTAAACCGCGCTACGGACTTAAACGATCTTCGCGTTCCCACATCCAATCGCCTGGAAGGTTTGATGGGCGACCGCGAAGGGCAATATAGCATGCGCATCAACGACCAATAGCGAATCTGTTTCCGCTGGGAGGAAAAAGCCGCCTTTGACGTCGAGATCGTCGATTATTATTAGGGCGTCTCTACAAATTGTAGTTGCCTGATTCATCAGGCGCTCCAAAAGCCCAATAAAAGGTTAGGAAAAGATTTAAACCCTGTTACAAGGTATTCAAACTCCTTTCCTTTGTAATAGGGATTGATCGTTTCTATTGCCTCAATTTCTTCTGTACCAAGAGCGCATATATCCTTTAAGCCGAGGCGATCCGCCTCATTTAATATTTTTCCGAGGTCATGTCTCAGTTTTTTTAGACATATCTTGTCGTGTCCTTTTGTCTGAAGAAAGGATTTCAAGACAAGTTCTATAGCGTGGCCGTATAGATAGTCTGCTGGGGACAGGAGCCGTGGTTTATCTCCAGTATGTTCCTTAATTATCCATCCGGCTTCGAAGAAGCTTTTGGCATAATGCCATGTCCCCAAAGCATCTTTATGCAAGTTTCCGCTGATTTAATTGCGAGCGCATAATATTCAATTCCTCCACTCGTTTTTAGCGTCATAGTACCAGACGCCGCGTTTTTTCAAAGGAACCGCAAATTTCAGTTTACGCCCTTTTCTTCTCCCTTGCGTCCGCGAGGAGCCTCGCTTAGAATAAAATCGGACAATCGGATCAACTTTGCTTTCAAAAACCATGCGGACAACAAGGATCGGTAAGGGCGGCACGGTGGTCATCCCGGCGGCGTTGCGGCGGCGGTTCGGTTTGGAAAACGGCTCCGCGGTGATCGCCGAGGAAACGAAGGACGGGGTGTTGATCCGCCCGGCGGCGACCGTCCCCATCGAGGTTTACTCGCCGGAGCGCAAGGCCGAGCTGTTGCTTTCGAACGCTGTGGACAAGCGGGGCTACGAGGCGGCCAGGAAGGAAGTCCGCAAGATGGGCCTCGACCCGGACAAAATCCCCCATTATAAAATCAAACTCTGATCCGTGGACCGAGTCTTTCTGGACGCGAACGTTCTTTTCTCCGCGGCCTATAGCGAGAATTCACGCCTGCGCGAACTCTGGCGGCGGAAAAACATAACGCTCGTCACCTCGTCCTACGCGGCGGAGGAAGCGCGCCGCAACCTGGATGTCCCCAAACACAAGGCCGAGCTGGAGAAATTACTCAAGACAACGGCGGTCGTCCCGACCGTCCACAAGTCGCTCATCGATCCGCTCCCCCCGGAAGCGAAAGGGCTTCACGACAAAGACGTCCCCATCCTTCTCAGCGCGATTTCGGCACGCGCCTCGCATCTCCTGACGGGCGATTTTACCCACTTCGGTCCGTACTTCGGCAAAACACTCGTGGGCGTCCGCATCCTGCCTCCCGCGGAGTATTTGAACCTGCCTGCGTTTTCCGGCGATCAGGACTTGTAATAAACTAACCGTTTGTCAAATCAAAGCGCATCTACCCCTTCACAATATCCTCGAATTCGGATTCGCTCAGGATTTTGACCCCCAGTTTTTTGGCCTTGTCCAGTTTGGAGCCGGGGTCGGCCCCCGCCACGACGTAGTCGGTCTTGTTGGAAACGGTGGAGGTCACCCGCCCGCCCAGGGACTGGATTTTCTCCTTCGCCTCGTCTCTGCTGTATTTCTCCAGTGCCCCGGTCAGGACAAATTGCTTGCCTTGCAGACGGCCCGTCCCGCCCTTGCGCTCCTCCGCCATGACGACCCCCACCTCGTGCAACCGGCGGATTTCGTCGCGGTTGGTCTGCCGTGAAAAATAGGCCGTCAAGCTCTCGGCGATGGCCGGCCCGATCTCGTGCACGGCTTCCAGTTCCTCGAAGCCGGCGTCCATCAACCGGCCCATGGAATGGAAGGTCCGCGCCAGGACCGACGCGGCCCTTTGCCCCACGTGCCGGATGCCGAGCGCGAACAGCAGACGGGCAAAGCCCGCCGTCTTGCTCCTGGCGATGGCGTCGAGCAGGTTTTGTCCGGATTTTTCCGCCAGCCTCTCGAGGGAGACCAGGCCCTCCAGGGTCAGGGAATACAGGCCGGAAAAGTCGGCGACCGTTTTCTTGTCCACGAGTTGGTCCACGACGGCGGTCCCGAGGTGGTCGATGTCCATCGCGTTGCGCGACGCGAAATGGAGCAGGCGCTCCTTCAACTGCGCCGGGCAGGACGAGTTGACGCAACGCCAGGCCGCCTCGCCCTCGGCGCGATAGATGGGGGTCCCGCATTCGGGGCAATTTTCGGGCATCGCGAACGGCGGGCGCCGTTTCTTCCCAGGGCTCTCGACAACGCGCACCACCTTGGGGATGACCTCGCCCGCTTTTTCGATCTCCACCGCGTCGCCAACGCGGATGTCCTTGCGCCGGATCTCGTCCTCGTTGTGCAGGGTCGCCCGGCCGACCGTCGAACCGGACACCTGGACGGGCCGCAGGACGGCAACCGGGGTTATCGATCCGGTGCGCCCGACCTGGCACACGATATCCAGCACCTCCGTCAGCGCCTTCTCCGTCTCGTATTTGTAGGCGACGGCCCAGCGGGGATGCTTGGCGGTGCTACCGAGTTCCTCCTGGAACCGCAGGGAGTTGACCTTGACCACCAGCCCGTCCACGTCGTAGGAAAGGGAGCGACGCTTGTCCCGCCACTTCTCCACCATGCGCAGGACCTCGTCGAAATTCCGGCACAGCGCCGCCTGGGGGTTGGCGCGGAACCCCAGCGACTTCAGTTTTTGCAGAATTTCGTAATGGGTCTTGCAAGGCATGGGCTCCATTCCGCCGACCGCGTAGACGAAAATGTTCAGCCGCCGGGACGCGGTGATTGACGGGTCTAGCAGACGGACCGATCCGGCGGCGGCGTTCCGGGGATTGGCAAACGGCGTCTCGCCCGCGGCGATGCGCTTTTCGTTCAACGCCACGAACTCCTTGCGGTCCATGTACACCTCGCCGCGCGCCTCCAGGGCGCGGATTCCGTCTTCGTCCGCGGAAAGCCGTAACGGGATGGAACGGATCGTTTTCAAGTTCGCCGTGACGTCCTCGCCGGATTTCCCGTCGCCGCGCGTGGCGCCGCGCGCGAACGCCCCGTCCTCGTAGGTCAGGGCGACGCCCAGGCCGTCGATCTTCAGTTCCACGACGTACTCCACTTCCTTGTCCGCGCCGAGATTTTTCAGGACGCGGGAGTGGAATTCCCGCAACTCCTCGACCGTGTAAACGTTGTCCAGGCTGAGCATCGGGGACTTGTGCGCCACCGACGGAAACTTATCGGCCACCGCTCCGGACACGCGCTGGCTGGGGGAGTCCGGGACGATCCATTCGGCGTGTCTGCTCTCGAGTTCCTTGAGAGACTTCATCAGCCGGTCGTATTCGCGGTCGGAAATTTCCGGCCGGTCGAGGGAATAATAGAGGACGTCGTGACGGCGGATTTCGCGGCGTAGTCTTTCGATTTCCTGTTTATCCCGATCGGGCATAACGCAAACCTTTCCTGCAATCTCGGACATTGACATCCGTTGAACTTGAGCTAAACCGGGCGTATAATTAAAAGAAACGCCTTGCCTTCATCCCCCCTTGCAAAGGGGGATAGGAGGATTTAGAACTTCCGTTCGCGCCAGCGAGTCGCTGGCCACAACAGGCTTGACTCGGATGGCGAGCGACGATCGTCGAGGGCAATCCAGGCAGAGCCATGCCGCCCCGACGGCGAGTAGCGTGAATCCCCCCGGCCCCCTTTACAAGGGGGGAGCGGTTCATTTTTTTTCATGCAATATCCGGGCTAAATCGCGAAACCCTTGCGCGCCGCAACCAAGAGGAGACATGCACGTCCTGGCTCCGGTCAAACTATTCGAGGACTTGTCGGACCAAGAACTCTCGGCCCTTCACCACCTGGCTTTCCCCATAAAGGTGGAGAAGGACGACTATGTTTTCCGGGAGGACAGTCTTGGGCGTCAAATTTATGTCATCCTGGAGGGCCGGGTCGAAATCCTCATCGAGCGCCCGGCCTACCAGAAGGAGCCCTTGACCCTGGCGGTCCTGGAGACCAATGAAATCTTCGGCGAGTTCTCCCTTTTCGACGACTATGCCCGTTCCGCCTCCGCCGTGGCCGCGGAACCGTCGCACCTTCTGGAATTTCATAAAACCGACCTCCTGGAGTTCTTCGAAAAAAACAACCGGATCGGGATGATCGTGATGCGCAACCTGGGGAAGATCCTTTGCGAACGCCTACGCCAGACGGATACGCAGATCAAAGGCGCCGTCTGGTGATCCGCAAAACTTGACGGCCCCGCGATACGGGCTCATGGCTCCAGGGTCACGTAATAACCGTAATGTCCCCGTTGCACCAATAACAAAACGGCATTCCTCCGGCCCGCCTCCATTACAAAACGGTTGAACTCCTCCTCGTTGTTTACCGGGTCCTGATTGATTTGCCGGATGACGTCCCCCGGCTGGATGCCGACTCTCCCGCAGGCCCCTTGGGGATCCACCTGGACGATGACCGCTCCCTTCGCGGAGCCCAGCCGGTAAGCGCTCATCAGTTCCCGCGTAATGCTTTTGACCTTGATGCCCAGCCAATCGCGGGCAAACTCCTCGGCGAACCGCGGGGGGATGTCGGAAACCGCGACCCGGACGGTCTTCTTCTCCCCGTCCCGCCACAACTCCACGTCGACGACGTTATCCGCGGGATAAGCGCCAACCCTCTGCAGGTAATCGGACTTGTTCTCGATTTCGTGGTTATCGACCGAGAGGATAACGTCTCCCGTCCTTATGCCCGCTTTTCCCGCCGGACTCCCGCCAAACACCTTGGTCACCAGGACCCCGCGCAACCGGTCCAGGCGAAAGGAGCGGGAAAGATTGACGTCCAGGTCCTGCACCAGGACCCCCACCCACCCCTGGCGCACTTTTCCGAAACGGATCAAATCGTTGACGATCCGCCTGGCCTTCTGGATGGGGATGGCGAAACCGATTCCCTCCGCCTTCTGGAAGATGGCGGTATTGATCCCGATCAACTCGCCGTTGATATTGAGGAGCGGTCCCCCGCTGTTGCCGGGGTTGATGGAGGCGTCCACCTGGATGAAGTCCTGGTAGACCATGTCCTTCCCGGCGCGGATGGTCCGGTTGAGCGCGCTGACGATCCCCGACGTGACCGTGTGCTGAAGGCCGAAGGGGTTGCCGATCGCGATCACCGTTTCCCCGATCATCAGGTCGTTGGATTCCCCCATGTCCACGAACGGAAGCGGGGCGGACGAATCGACCTTGACGATGGCGAGGTCCGACTTGATGTCCGCCCCGATCAACCGCGCCTCGAACTCTCTCTTGTCGATCAGGGTGACCTTGATCCGCGCCGCCCTGGCGATAACGTGCTCGTTGGTGAGAATGTATCCCTGGGAATTGATGATGACGCCCGATCCCAGGCTCTGTCTGCCGGAGTTTTGGGGAGGGAAGACGTCCCTGAAAAACCGATCGAACGGGGATTCGCCAAAGTCGCGGAATGGGTTGCGGGCCTGGCGGACCTCCTCGGTGTATATATTCACCACGGCCGGGCCCACCGCCTCGACGGCGGCCACCAAGGGGGTCCTTCGACTAGAGACCTCCCTGGAATCGGCGGGAGGACCGGCCAGGAGAAACGACGACAGGAAAAAAAGAGGAAGAAAAATTCGCTTTGTAAAATCCTGGGTCCGCATGGAGACGGAAAACGAAGGGGGAGCGGGACCGCCGGATCGCGGTCCCGCTCCCCGATCGGGAATTGAAGAAGGAAGGTCGCTACTTCACTTTCACGGCGATGTATATGGTGGTGCCGCCGCGTTTCAACAAGAACAACACCGTATCGCCGGACTTGATTTTGGAGGCGACCGCGCTGTAATCGGCCATGTTGCGAATGGGACGCCGGTTCATTTCGGTGACGACGTCGCCCCTGCGCAGACCGGCTTCGGCGCCGGCCTCGCCCGGGTTGACTTCCGCGATCAACACGCCTTCGCTGGTGTCCAACTGCATGCTCTCTGCGAGTTCCGGCGTAATGTCCTGAGCATGGATGCCCAGCAGATCGACGGGCGGCGCCTCGCGCGGCTTGCTTTCCTCGTCCTTAAGGACGGCGATGGTTACGGGAACGGTCATGCGTTTGCCGTCGCGGATCACTTCCACGTCCACCTTGGAACCCGGAATGACGGCGGCGACCAGCTTGGGCAGGGTTTCCATCGATTTGACGTCCTGGTTCTTGAACTTGACGATCACATCGCCGCGCTTGATCCCGGCCTGGTCGGCGGGACTTCCGGGGATGACGTCGCCCACGAGCGCGCCGTCGCTTTGCTTGAGCCCGAAAGACTTGGCCAGTTCAGGGGTGATCTTCTGGATCATGACGCCCAGCCAGCCGCGGGTGACCGAGCCTTTCTCCTTGAGGTCCGTCAAAATGCCCTTGGCC
>JACQQK010000142.1 GCA_016207065.1 Nitrospinota bacterium | reverse complement strand
CGCGTCTGCCCGCCGTCGTCGTGCACGACCAGGGGCTCGTTTTTCAAGGCCCTGAGGATGTACGCGGACACCACCCCGGCGTTCCCGGAAATGTCCTGGTTCTCGCCGAACGTGTTGAAATTGCGGATGACGATCACAGGAAATTTATACCATTCGTGCATGGCTTTGCAATGTTTTTCGGCGGCCAGCTTGGTCGCCGCGTAGACGCTCCGGGGCAACATGGGATGGTGGATGTCCATGGGCGTGTAGATGGGGTTCCCGTACACCTCCGGCGACGAGGCGTAAACCATCAGCGGCCAGCTCTTCGCGCGGATGAGCGTCTGCATGAGGCGGAACGTGCCCCATTCGTTGTTCTTGAAGTAATCGTCGGCCCGTTCCATCGATTCGGGGATGGAGATATACGCCGCCAGGTGGACCAGCGCGTCGAGGTCCATTCCGTCCAACTCCTCGACCGTCAAATCGTAGAACTTCTTTTTGACGAGGACGAATTTCCGGTCGAACCCCGGCGACTTGATGAACGGATCCTTCTGGAAATACCAGCGCGAAAAATCGTCCACGCCGAAAATGCGCGAGACGTCCGGACGCCGGACCAGTTCGTCCACCAGGTGGACGCCGTACAACCCGGCCGCGCCGGTAACGAGTATCTTCATGTCGTCTCCAAAGATTGAAATTCGGCCGCCGGGGCGGCGCATCGCCGCGGGTAGCCTCGCTTATTAGGGAGCGCGAAGTCTCCCGGCCTTGCATGCAACGCGGGGACACGGCGCGCTCTCCAAAAAGGCGGCGTCAGTCCAGCTTTTCACTCTCACCCCGCCCTCTCCCGTCAAGGGAGAGGGCGAACACAATGTTCCTTCTCCCCTGGCGGGAGAAGGTCAGGATGAGGGGGCTCCAAGAAACACACGACTATAGCAGAATATGAGACCGTCGCACAACAATCAGGCGCGGGAGGATTCCTCCCGTATCCGACCGAACTCATTCGCAATATTCGAACAATCCCGTTATAGTCGATCTATGTCAAATCGATCCGTCCGCATTTTACTTTCGATAACGCCAAAAGCGCTGGCGTCCGCGTTGACGCTTCTCTTAATGTCCGGCCCGGCCCATGGGGACGTCCCGGCGCCCTCCCCTTTCCGCCAGGCCTTGCCCGGCTATGTCTATTCCTTCCCGCGCGATTTGGGATCGCACGACGACTTCCGCATCGAGTGGTGGTATTACACGGGCAACCTGGAGGCAGAGGGCGGCTCGCGGTCCTTCGGTTACCAGCTCACTTTTTTCCGCGTCGCCCTGGAGGGGGCGGAGAAAACGGTCAACCCCTCCCGCTGGAAAGTGGACCAGATCTATTTCGCGCACCTGACGCTCTCCGACCTGGACGGCGGCCAATTTCATTTTTTCGAGAGGATCAACCGCAAGGGCCTGGGCCTGGCCGGGGCGGACGCGGGCCGTCCGCGCGTCTGGAACGAGGATTGGACGCTCGGCGTCCGCGGCGAAAAACACGTCCTGAAAGCCCGCGAATCGGGTTTCGGCCTGGACCTCGAACTGACGCCGCTGAAGAAACCGGCGTTCCACGGCGAGGACGGCGTGAGCTTGAAAGGCCGGGACGCCGGGAACGCCTCGCATTATTTCTCCTATCCCCGCATGCAAACGCAAGGCAAGGTCTTGCTCGACGGCAGGGAGTATAAAGTCCGCGGCACGAGTTGGATGGACCGGGAATTTTCCAGCAGTGAACTGAGCGGCGGGCTGGCGGGATGGGATTGGTTTTCCGTCAAACTGGACAACGGACGGGAGATCATGCTGTACCAACTGCGGCTGAAGGACGGCGGTATCGACCCCTATTCGAGCGGCTCCTTGATATTGGAGGACGGCTCCGTCCGCCGTCTCGCCCGGGAGGATTTTTCCATCGTCTCCGCGGGACGCTGGACCAGCAAGCGCACGGGGATCGAGTACCCCTCCGGCTGGGAACTGGCCCTCAAAAGCCCCCAAGTCCGCCTCGTTGTCGAGCCCGACCTGAAGGACCAGGAGCTTTACAACCTGCGCTCCATATCCGGGACCTACTGGGAGGGAAGCGTGTCGGTCAAAGGCGATTACGCCGGTTCCGCCGTCAAGGGGAAGGGCTACGTCGAGCTGGTGGGTTACGGAAAGGCGCTGAAACAGGTCTTGCCGGAATAGTCCGGATAGGGCGCGAGTTTTATGGGTTTCTCTTGAAAGGGAACGAGAATTCACCCTCCCCCTGGCCCTCTCTCGTCAAGGGAGAGGGAAACAAACAGTTCCTTCTCCCCTTGCGGGAGAAGGTTAGGATGAGGGGGGCTCTAATCCCTTATACAATATCCGGAATAACGGCCGGCGGCGATTTTACCCTGGGATGAGCAGGCTGAGGCAGGTGACGCCGCCGTCGGCTTTTTCGAATTCGCCGATGTCCAGTTCGACGACGTCGAATCCGAGGTCCCGCAGGCGTTTGGCGAGGCGCGGGCTCGATGCGGACACGAGGACGGTGTCCCCGACGGCCAGGCAGTTGGCGCTCTCGTCTCCTTCAACCTCGACCCGTCGCAGGTTTGCGAAAGGCGCGGTTTCCACTTTGGCGGGATCGACGACCAGGACGTTTTTGCCCAGATAAGCCGCTGAGGTTTTCAGGTGCAATCCGGCGTGCACGGCCACGGGGACCGTTGGGCAGGACGCCCGCCGGGACAGCATTTCCGCCGCCTCGCGGTTGGTCCTGCGGGACAGGCCGACGTACAGCGTCCCCTCGACGTTCAAGACGTCGCCGCCGTCGATATAAGCCGGCGGGGCCAAAACCTCGACGGGGCGGTATTTCCGGAGCGCCTCCATGACCGTCCCGGTTTCGCCCCTGCGGCTCGGTTCCCTCATGGAACAGATCCAGGCCTGGCGGGGAAGGACGATCGCCGCGTCCTCGACAAAAACCGCGTCGGGAAACGATTCCGCGGGCGCGAGGTATTCCACCGCCACCCCAGCCCGCCTCAAGGCGGCGGCGTAGCGGCGGTGCTGGTCGAGGGCCCTGGCGAAATCGATGGTCCCTTTTCCGGGATGTTCGGAGAGGGCGTTGACAAATGAAGGGCTGGGTTCTCTCGCCAGAGCGATCATGCCAGGGATTCCATCGGATGGACGATCGCGGGGAACTCGCCGACGGCTTCCGGTTTGCGCCGGCTCCGGGACGGGTTCAATCGACCGTGGGCGTGTTCATCAAGCGGGAAAAGTAGAGCATTTGCAGGTTTTTCCGGGCTCCCCGGATTTTTTTCATCATGGCCTTGCTGGGTTTCAGCCCTTCCTGGGTCTTTTCCGGGCGGGCGATATAGATGTAGGCGTTCGTCAAGGTGAAGTCGTGCTTGGTGCAACGCATCACCTTGCGCGCGTATTCCCCCGGGCAGTGGTGGATTTCGTCCAGCCGCGGAAGAAATTTCTCGTCCATTTCGTACATGACCCCCTCCATCATCCCCAGGTTGCTGGGCGCGGGGACGATGTTGGGCAGGCCAAGACCGGGGGGGGCGTTGCCTTCCGGGATTTTGTTGAACGTCAGCTTCCAGGCGGACAGGGTGACGCAAAACAACGCTTTGTATTCCAATCCCATTTCCTTCATGAGTTCTTGGTTCATCAACTCGCCGTAGGCAAAAAAGTTGATCAGGCCGCCCATCGAAAAAATCCTCCGTGAAATTTTTTAACTTTTAGAAAACGCTCCGGGCCCTTGTTTTATCGGGAATGCGGTCGTGAAAAAACTTGTTGAGGTGAACAGGGTAAAAAAGTATAATGACACATTCGCAAGCCACATCGCAAATTTCTTCCGTCTCGATTTTAAATTAGCCGGCGATTTTTGGATTTCCGAAACCGTTATGGCTGGAAACAAGGAGGAGTATGCTCGCTTGCCGATGGTTGTTTGAAAACAAACCAGACAAAACAAATTTCGATAGGAGCGCTTATGGCGGTAGGTAAAGTTGTCCCCATTTCCGACGAGGAATTCGAATCTTCAATCATTGGCTCCTCCAAACCGGCGCTGGTGGATTTTTGGGCGGAGTGGTGTCAACCCTGTAAAATGCTTGCCCCCACGGTGGAGGAACTCGCGCAAGAGTACGAGGACAGGTTGTTGGTCGGTAAATTGAACGTGGACGACAATCCTTCCACCGCGACAAAGTTCGGTATCCGCGGGATACCCACGCTCCTTTTGTTCAAGAACGGCAAGGTGGTCCAGCAAATGGTGGGGGTGAAATCCAAGGCGGAGATCAAAAAAGTCATCGACGAGAATTTATAAACGCTCCCGTTTTAAAATCGACCCGTCTCTTCCCTTTTTGGAGAGACGGGTTTTTTTGTCCAAAAATCCGGGTCAATCCGGACATGGCGCGGGCGAATGACGTATGGAAGCGCTTCGGGTTTTGGGAACGGGGTTTGCCGATCTGTTGGAGAGGGGAAAATACCCAGCGCAAAAAGCGCTTTTGTTTTGTCCCCCCATGCAAAATCCCCCCCTCCCCCCTTTACAAGGGGGGGCAATTCCATTCTATTACTCTCATGCAATGTCCGGGTTGAACGGTCTGCCGTGTCCGTTTCACGTCGTGTATTCGGCGTTGATTTTGACGTAGTCGTACGACAGGTCGCAGGTGTAGACCTCGGCTTCTTCCCGGCCGCCGTGCAGGTCGGCGACGATGAGGATCGTTTTACTCCTCATCTTTTTACGCAACTCCCGCATGGACGCCTTGGCGGCGGGCGCCCCGTCCTTGACCAGCGTCATGCCATTGAGCGACACGTCGATCCGGCCGGGATCGAAAGAGGCGCCGGAATAGCCGATGGCGCAAACGATCCTGCCCCAGTTTGGGTCCTCTCCGAAGAGGGCGGTCTTGACCAGGTTGGAGGTGGCGACCGAAAAGGCCGCGCGCTTGGCGTCCTTCCTGGACCGGGCCCCTTGCACGCGCACGGCGACGAACTTGGTCGCGCCTTCGCCGTCCTCCACGATCCGGAACGCCAGGTCCTTGCAGACCTGGGTCAAGGCCTCGAGGAACGGGCCGTATCCGGCGGACCCCTTGCGGATGACGGGGTTGTCGGCCAGCCCGTTCGCGAGGCAGAACACGCTGTCGTTGGTGCTACAGTCGCCGTCCACGGTGATGCTGTTGAACGACCGGTCGCAGGCCTCGCGCAGGGCGGCGCGCAGGGCGTTCGGTTCGATGGCGGCGTTGGTGAAGACAAACCCCAGCATGGTGGCGCGGTTGGGATGGACCATCCCGGAGCCCTGGGCCATCCCGCCGACGACGATGTTCCGGCCGTCCTGACGGTACTGGACGCGCGCGGTCTTCATCGTCAGGTCGGTGGTCATGATGGCCTCCGCCGCGCGCTTCCATCCCTTTGTCGAGAGATCTTTTTTCAGCCTGGGGAGGGAGGACGCGATTTTCTCGACGGGCAGAAGTCCGCCGATGATGCCGGTCGAGGCGACGAGGATCTCGTCGGGGCGCGCGCCCAGGACCCGTCCCAGGGACCGGACCACGTCGCGGCAGTCCTTCGTCCCCTGGGGGCCGGTGAACGCGTTGGCGCAACCGCTGTTGACGACGACGGCCCGGAAGCCGCCGATTTTCCGCAGGACCCTCCGGCTCCAGACCACGGGGGCGGCCTGGACGCGGTTGCGCGTGAACAGTCCGGCGGCCACGGCCGGTCCGTCGGACACGACCAGCGCCAGGTCTTTATTGCCGTTGGCCTTGATCCCGCAGGCGATCCCGCCAGCCTTGAACCCCGGCACGTCGGGCAAAACGATTTTTGTTTTTTTCATGTTCGTTATTCCTATCCCTACTCCTTGCGAAACCCGATCTGGCGGCGCTTGGGCGTGGGAGGGGTCATCAATTGGCGGACGGCGTCAAAAACCGCCTTGAACTGGGCGTCGTATTTCTTTTCAAGAGCGCTGAGTTTTCGCGCCAAATCCGCGTTTGAAGCCACATCTGCCTGAGCTTGACGAAGGCGCGCATTATCTCAATATTGACCTTCACGGCGCTTTCGCTATTCAGGACGCTGGAAAGCATCGCCACGCCTTGCTCGGTAAAAACATATGGCGGGTATTTTCGATGTTGCCCCCGACCGCTCTTTAAGGTCACAATTCGTGATCTTAAAGAATCGGATTCTTCCTTGGTAAGCTGAAACATGAAATCATCGGGGAAACGGCCGATGTTCCTTCGGACAGCTTGATTCAAGACGCGGGTTTCCACGCCGTATAATTTTGCAAGGTCTTGGTCGATCATCACCCTATGACCGCGAATAAGAAGTATTGAACGCTCGATTCGCTCAAGGGGTATGGTCAACTCGCCCGTCATGATTTGCTTTCCCCCAATCTAAGATGATTCCGAATCCTCAAAAAAGCGCTTCAAATGTGAATCCACCTTCCTGTTTTCACGGTAATGACGGCAAGGGACGCAAAAATAGTTTTTTAGCGCCCTGCTAGGGAAATATTCCGGGCGCGTTCAAGGCGACGTTTTCCTCGAAGCCCAGCATAAGGTTCATGTTTTGCACCGCCTGCCCCGAAGCGCCTTTCACCAGGTTGTCGATCGCGCTGGTGACGACGACGCGCCGCGTGCGCGGGTCGACCTGCAAGCCGATGTCGCAGTAGTTGGAACCGGCCACGAAACGGGTGCTGGCGAAGGTCCCCTGGTCCAGGACGCGGACAAACGGCTCGTTCCGGTAATGTTGCCGGTAATGATCGACCAGTTCCTCGAGCGTCAGGTCCCGCGTCAGGTTGGCGTAGACCGCGCTCAGGATCCCCCGCGTCATGGGGACGAGATGCGGCGTGAAGGAAACGCGGATGGCGCGGCCCGCCAACGCGCTCAACTCCTGCTCGATCTCCGGGGTGTGGCGGTGGGTCGCGACGCTATATGCCGCAACGCCTTCGTTGCATTCGGAAAACTGGCCGGAGAGCGCGGCTTTCCGGCCCGCCCCCGATACGCCGGACTTGGAATCGGCGATGATGGAGTCGAGGTCGATCCAACCGGTCCTCATCAACGGCGCCAGGGCCAGGATGACGCTGGTCGGGTAACACCCGGGGTTGGCGACGAACCGGGCCGAACGGATGCGTTCGCGGTAAAGCTCGGGCAAGCCGTAAACGGCCTTGCCGAGCAGTTCCGGATGCTCGTGGCGGGCGTGGTACCACTGTTCGAAGACTTCGGCGTCCCTCAGCCGGAAGTCCGCGCTGAGGTCGATCACTCTGGCGGGACGTTTCAGCAACTCCGGGATCTGGGACATGGCGGCGGTGTGCGGCAGGCAGAGAAACACGACGTCGCAAGCGTCCGCCATCCTGGGGTCGAGCGGCTGTAGCCGAAGGTCGCAAAAACCCTTCAGCGAAGGGAAGGTTTCCGCGACGCTTTTGCCCTGATACGTTTCGGAGGTCAGGGCCACGATCTCGGCCTCGGGGTGGCGCAACAGCAGACGGACCAGCTCCAGACCGGTATAACCCGTTGCCCCCGCTATGCCTATTCTGACCATGACGACACCATAAAAAAAGGAAGGCCAGCTCGCAAGCCGCCTCCCTTGTCGAATTTTTTGGGATATGGATTAAGAGCGCCTGACAAAACGAACTGATTGCTCGACCGGGCAGTCGTCCGGGGGCGGCGCACAATGACGCTCAGCGACCGCCGGAACGCGAATTCCGCCTCGGCGCCAGCGCGCGGCGGCGTTGGGTCCAGCGTCGCGCTGGGGAGGGCCAAAGCCTCCCGCGCGTTAGCGTTTGGAGAATTGGAACCGCTTGCGCGCGCCCGGCCTGCCGTATTTCTTCCGTTCCACGATGCGGGCGTCGCGGGTGAGGAACCCGGCGCGTTTGAGGGGCAGGCGGTGGTTGGGGTCGCATTGGAGCAAGGCCCGGGAAATGCCCAGGCGCACGGCGCCGGACTGGCCCGCGAGACCGCCGCCGACCACGGAAGCGTGCACGTCGTAGGAACTCAGGGTGTTGGTGACGACCAGCGGCTGTTTGACGCTCTGTTCGAGGGTTTCCCTCCTGAAGTACTCGCCGGCCTTTTTGCCGTTGACGGTAAAGCCGCCCGCTCCGGGTTCCAGCCACACTTTCGCTATGGCTTCTTTCCTTTTGCCGGTCCCGTAAAACTTCTCCATAAACTTGGCTCCTTTTTAATTTATCCGGCGCTTGACGCGCCAACGAATTCGTATCTTATGGCAACTCCCGCGGACGGTTACACCGCAACCGTATCGGGCTTTTGACTGTCGTGGGGGTGTTCGCCGGCGCTGTAAATCCGGACGTTCTTGTGCAAGCTCCGTCCCAGCCGGTTTTTGGGCAACATGCCGTGGATGGCCTTTTTCAGCAGGTCCTCGGGCTTGCTGTCCCGTACCTGCCGGGCCGTCAGGGACTTGATCCCGCCGGGATAACCGGTATGGCGGTAGTAGACCTTCTGCTCCAGTTTGTTGCCGGTCAACTTGACCTTGCCCGCGTTGACGATGATGACGTTGTCGCCGGTATCGACGTGGGGGGTGAATATGGGTTTGGTCTTGCCGCGCAGGATGGAGGCGGCCTTGGCGGCGACGCGGCCCAGGGACTGGTCTTCCGCGTCGATCACAACCCATTTCTTTTTTACTTCGCTCTTTTTCGCAAGATAGGATTTCATTTTTTTATTCTTCGGGGTCGCGCTGTTTGTTAATGAATTGGTGGTTTAAACCTTTGATATTAGAAAATCCGTTCCCTCATGTCAATAAAAATTGCAACATTCGGACTTTTAAACGCGATCTCCGGGATTTTCCCGATCGACGGGTTTGATTGGATTGGTTGCCGGACGGAGCGGCGTTTTTCCGCGAACGGTCGCTTAACGCTTTATTTTTACGGGAAAGTAAGTTACGTTTATAGGTCGTTTTGCAAATCGTAACTCGTCGGAAATCAATTGTAACATTTTCATGAAAGGCCCCGATTTGACCGCGACTCCGAATATCAAGCTTGAAACGCCCGCCGCCGACATTTCCCCCGAGTGCGATTCGGCATCGCGGTCCGCGCTGGACCGGGCGATCTCGCGTTCCCGGGATTACCACCTTTCGACGCAGGACGCGGACGGTTTCTGGGTGGCGGAGCTGGAGTCCAACTCCTCCATCACGTCGGAATACGTTTTCTTCCTGCATATCATGGGGATGGCCGCTCCGGAGCGGGTGGAGAAGTGCGCCCGGTATCTACTCCAACAGCAACAAAAAGACGGCGGCTGGAGCTTGTTCCATGGCGGTCCCAGTAACGTGAGCCTGACCGTCGAGGCTTATCAGGCCCTGAAAATGGCGGGCGTCTCCCCCGGCCGGCCGGAAATGGTCAAGGCGCGCGAATGCGTCTTTTCGCTCGGCGGAATCCGCGCGACGCGGGTCTTCACCCGCATATTCCTGGCCTTGCTGGGACAGGTCTCCTGGGAATCCATACCGGCCATGCCCGCGGAGTTTGTGTTGTTCCCGTCCTGGTTTTATTTCAACATTTACGAGATGTCGAGCTGGTCGCGCGGCACCGTGGTCCCGCTGACCGTCGTCTACGCGCACCAGCCGGTTTTTCCCCTTGGCGAGAACGCCGGCATCCGCGAGTTGTTCACGGAAGCGGACCGCGACCTCTCCGTCGGTTACCGCGCGGGCGGGCTCAACTGGAGCAACTTCTTTATTTTTGTCGACCATTTCGTCAAGTGGATCGGCAAATCGCCCTGGAAGCCTTTCAGAACTTATGCCTTGAAAAAAGCCAAACGGTGGATCCTCGAGCATCAGGAGCCGGAAGGGGATTTCGGCGGCATCCAGCCGCCGATGATCTACTCGCCCATCGCGCTCAAATGCCTGGGGGTCCCCAACGACCATCCCGTCATCGTCAAGGGGCTGGAGGCGATCGACCGGTTCATCATCGACAACCGGGACCACATGCTTCTGCAGGCCTGCGTTTCGCCCCTGTGGGACACGTCGATCGCCTGCAACGCCCTGCTGGACTCGGGACTTCAGCCGGACCACCCGGCCCTGGTCAAGGCGGCGGAGTGGATGCTGAAAAAACAAGTGGCGCGGAAAGGGGACTGGAAGGTCAAGAACCCCCACACCCCGCCGGGCGGCTGGGCCTTCGAGTTCTTCAACGAACAATATCCCGATAACGACGACACCGCCGAAATCCTGATCGCCTTGGACCGTATCGCCGTGCCCGACTCCGCCTGGAAGGAAAAGGAACGTCAACGCGCGCTGACCTGGCTGTTGAGCATGCAAAGCTCCAACGGCGGCTGGGCGGCCTTCGACCAGGACAATGACCACGACCTGTTCAACAAGATCCCGTTCGCCGACCACGGCGCGATGCTCGACCCGCCGACCGCGGACGTGACCGGGCGCGTCCTGTGGCTGTTGGGGCGCCTGGGCTTCCCGCGCGAACACCCGCAAGTCAAAAAGGCCCTCGATTTCGTCAAGTCCAACCAGGAGCCGGACGGTTGCTGGTTTGGGCGGTGGGGCGTGAACTACATCTACGGCTCGTTCCTGGTCCTCAACGGCCTCAAGTCCATCGGCGAGGACATGCGCCAGGACTGCGTCCGCAAGGCCGTCGCCTGGACCAAGTCGAAGCAGAACCCCGACAACGGCTGGGGCGAGACCTGCCTGAGCTATACGGACCCTTCCCTGCGCGGGAAAGGGAACAGTTGCCCGTCGCAAACCGCCTGGGCCATCCTCGGCCTCGTGGCCGCCGGGGAAGCGCAGAGCGACGCCGCGAGACGGGGCGTCTCCTACCTGATCGAAAAACAACGCGGCGACGGGTCATGGTACGAAGACGAATTCACCGGCACCGGGTTCCCGGGGCATTTCTACATCCGCTATCACATGTACCGGCAATTTTTTCCCCTGATGGCCCTGGCCCGTTTTCGCAACGCGATCCAGAATGGGGAATAAAAAAGGAGGAGGAGGGACACGAAAAAAGGGAATGCGTTGATCGAGGGAGGAGGTACCCTTTTCCCGTGTCCCCTGAATCTACTACGACGGGCCGGCGCGCATTGCCGCCCGTTAATAATGCCGCAACATTTCCACCGCGAACTTGGTCCGGTTCAGGCTCTCCGTGGACGAGCCGATGACTTCCCCGGTGACGATATCGAGCATGGTCATCTGGATGTCGATGTTGGTCCCGATGTCCACGATCCTGCCGGTGATCAAGGCCTGTATTCCCAAGGCGTCCCCAAGTTTTTTCGCTTCCATTTTCGAGTAATGGTTGGAAGCTTTCAGGCCCAGTCTGCTTAGAGCTTCCCGGATCTCGCCGTGCTGGGCCACGCGTAATCGCTTGTCTTTCGCCATTTCCTCGACCACCCGCGAAGCCATGTATTCTCCCATGATCGGGGTCTTGCCTTCCTCGTCCACGAAGTCCATGACCGCGACCTTGTTGATTTCGTATTCCGCCGCCGCGCCGACCACCTTCCTTACCATGGATTGGGTCTTGCCCTGGTAATAGGTGGAGTCCGTCTGAGTCCGGAAAATATTCCGCCAGTATTCGGACGGGCCCAATTGGACCTCGCATGCGGCGAGCGTCAGGAGGGCCGTTAAAAAAACCGTGCATTGTATTCGCGTTTTCATCAGCCTGCTTCCTTCGGGTTTAAAAACCTTATCGAAAAAACCAAAGATTCACTCAAGCATAAAGCAATATTCATGCCCAAAAATGGCGCCCGTCCGCGATCCCGCCAAAAATGTAATGTAACCCTATATAAACAAAAGGTCATTGATCCGTGAGGGCGGGAGTCCCAGCGCGCGAACCGGCCGGTCTCAAAGGCAAACCTGCACGGATTCCGGTAACGAATTCAAAATGTTGACGCTATTTCGCGCACAATCGCTGGATTCGTCAGACATTGCGCGATTGAGTTTGGGGATATAAATTAAGGTTGTATCGGAGAGGTCCTCACGCGGACCGGGTTTTGGGGGAATGCGCGCGGGGACATCCCGAGACCCGAACCGGGAAAAGAGGTGATGGGGTATGTTGTGGGACACGATGGGAATTGTGATCAGTCTTTGTGTATTAGCCGGTCTATTCATGAATATGTTCACCGGGAGTAAAATGCTCGATTAAGTAAACAGCGGCAATAACGGAAGCGAATTGCCAGGCCAGGCCAGCCTGGTTTTTTTTTGCCTCGCGGAGAGGACTTCCCTTCCGCAACGAGACCTTTGCGCAAGTCATGCTGAGCCAGTCGAAGCATGACCAACAATGCCCTTCGACAAGCTCAGGGCGACATCATAATAGTCCGGATATTGCGCGAGCGAATGACGTATGGAAGCGCTTCGAGTTTTGGGAACGGGGTTTGCCGATTTGTTGGAGACGGAAAATGCCCGGCGCAAAAAGCGCCTTTGTTTTGTCCCCCCTTGCAAAGCAACTG
>JACQQK010000141.1 GCA_016207065.1 Nitrospinota bacterium | reverse complement strand
TCCAGGAGATGCTGGGCCATTCCAGCTTGTCCACCACGCAGAAGGACACCCATCTCACCGTGGACCGCTTGCTGCAGACATACGACAAAGCCCATCCGCGGGCGCAACGTCCCGACGCCCCCAAGACCTGAAACGCGGACTTGGAAATCCCGTAACCAGCGCGGAACCCTTGCTATCTCGTCCCGCTCCCTCGTAAAATGGAACAACGAAACCCATGATGCACGGAACCACCATATTAGCCGTAAGACGCAAAGGGCAGGTCGCCGTCGCCGGCGACGGCCAGGTCACGCTGGGAAACACCCTCGTGAAGCACACCGCCGCCAAGGTCCGGCGCATGTATCACAACAAGATCATCGGCGGTTTCGCCGGGTCCACGGCCGACGCCTTCGCCCTGTTCGCCCGCTTCGAGGAGAAACTGGAAAAGCACGGCGGCAACCTGGCCCGCTCCGCCGTGGAACTGGCGAAGGACTGGCGCACCGACAAAATGTTGCGCCAACTGGAGGCCATGCTCATCGTCGTGGACAAGGACAATTCGTTCCTGATATCCGGGGCCGGCGACGTGATCGAGCCCGACGACGGCATCCTCGCCATCGGGTCGGGAGGCATGTACGCCTACGCCGCGGCCAAGGCCCTGGTCCTCCACTCGGAGAAATCCGCGAAAGAGGTCGCCGAGGAGGCCATGAAGATCGCGCATACCATCTGCATCTACACCAACGCGAACCTCACCGTCGAGGAACTTTAGCCATGGACAGCACATTGCCCGCAAGCGCGCCCCGGGAAACGGGTCCCGCCGACCCCATGGCCAGACTGACCCCGAAGGAAATCGTCGAGGGGTTGAACAAATACATCGTAGGGCAGGAAAACGCGAAACGCGCGGTCGCCATCGCCCTGCGCAACCGCTGGCGCAGACAACAACTGCCCGAGGCCATGCGCGAGGAGGTCGCCCCGAAAAACATCCTGATGATCGGCCCCACCGGCGTGGGCAAGACCGAAATCGCCCGCCGGCTGGCGCGTCTTTCCAAGTCCCCGTTCATCAAGGTCGAGGCCTCCAAATACACGGAGGTGGGTTACGTGGGGCGCGACGTGGAATCCATGGTCCGCGACCTGGTGGAGACGACCAAGAACATGCTCAAGGAGGAAAAGGAAATCGAGGTGAAGGACAAGGCGCGCGAATACGCGGAGGAACGCCTGCTCGACCTCCTCATCCCGCCGCACCCCAGCGTCAAACCCGACTTCCCCGCCGGCGACCCGCTGGGCAAACAGCAATACGACCATAGCCGGGAAAAATTCCGCGCCTACCTCCGCGAGGGCCGGTTCGACGACCGGGTCGTGGAGGTGGAGATCCAGGAGCAGACCAGCCCCATGATCGAGGTGATCGCCGGCACGGGCATGGGCGAGATGGACAACAACATCAAGGACATGCTCGGTTCGCTCCTGCCCCAGAAGAAGAAGCGCAAGAAACTGAAAGTCCCCGACGCGTTCAAGGTCATCGTCCGCGAGGAAGCCCAGAAACTGGTCGATCAGGAAAAGCTGGTGCAGGAGGCATTGGAGCGGACCCAGCAGAGCGGGATCATCTTCATCGACGAGATCGACAAGATCATCGGGAGGCAGGGGGGGACGCAGGGAGCCGACGTCTCCCGCGAGGGCGTCCAGCGCGACCTGCTCCCCATCGTGGAAGGGTCCACGGTGAACACGCGGTACGGCATCGTCAAGACCGACCACATCCTGTTCATCGCCGCGGGGGCCTTCCATTCCGCGAAACCCTCCGACCTGATACCGGAGTTTCAAGGGCGGTTCCCCATCCGCGTGGAACTGGACTCCCTGACCCGGAACGACTTCGTGCGGATACTGAAGGAACCCGACAACGCCCTGATCAAGCAATACGTCGCCCTGCTGAAAACCGAGGGGGTCGATCTGGCGTTCACCGACGATTCCATAGACGAGGTCGCCTTGATGTCGGCCACGGTCAACGAGCGGACGGAAAACATCGGCGCCCGCCGGTTGCATACCGTCCTGGAAAAAATCCTCGAGGACATCTCCTTCGACGCCCCGGACCTGGGAGACAAGAAGATCGTCATCACCGCGGAACACGTGCGCGAGAAACTGAAGGACATCATCCAAAGCGAAGACCTGAGCCGCTACATCCTCTAACCCTCCCCCGACCATGGAAAAATACATCGAAAAAGCCGAGGTCCTCCTCGAGTCCCTGCCCTTCATCAAGAAATTCTTCGACAAGACCATCGTCATCAAATACGGCGGCGCCGCCATGGTCTCCGATGATTTAAAAGAAAAATTCGCCCTTGACGTGGTCATGATGAAGTACATCGGCATCAACCCCGTCATCGTCCACGGCGGCGGCCCGCAGATCGGCAAGATGCTGGAGAAGTTCGGCATCCAGTCCCGGTTCATAGACGGCCAGCGCGTGACCAGCGAGGAGATGATCGACGTGGTGGAAATGGCGCTCGGCGGAAAAGTCAACAAGGAGATCGTCTCCCTGATCAACCGACACGGCGGCAACGCCGTGGGCATCACCGGCAAGGACGGCGACCTGATCCAGGCGAAGCGCTACCGGAAAGTCAAGAAATCGCCGGAGACCAACCGCCCGGAGATCATCGACCTGGGCCTGGTCGGCGAGATCCAGCGCGTGAATCCCCGTATCCTCGAGTCCCTGGACAAAAACGGGTTCATCCCCGTCATCGCCCCCATCGGCAGAGGCGAGAACGGCGAGACCCTGAACATCAACGCCGACTTCGTCGCCGCCAAAATCGCGGGGGCCCTCAAGGCGGAGAAACTCGTCCTGATGACCGATACCCACGGCGTGAAGGGAAAAGACAACGCCCTCCTGCCCGAGATCAAGCGAAGACAGGCGCTACAGATGATTCGGAGCGGCGTGATTTCCGGCGGGATGGTCCCCAAGGTCGAGTGTTGCCTGGACGCCTTGCAGGAAGGCGTGCAGAAAACCCATATCATCGACGGACGCATCCGGCACGCCGTCCTCCTGGAAATATTCACCAAGGAAGGGATCGGCACCCAGATCGTGGAAAAGTGAGGCCCAGGAATTTTCCCGGAAAATTTTCCATTCCAATTTCCGTCCGAGATTGGGACCGGATCCCCCGGCTTCTTGCGAGGGAAAACAAAGTCTGGCTCCTTGCAAAATGTTTTCGCCATCCCCCCTTGCAAAGGGGGATAGGGGGATTTGAAACTTTTATTCGCGGTCATGGCGCGAATCCCCCCCGGCCCCCTTTACAAGAGGGGATCATCCCGTTTTTTCATCTCCTACCGACCTGATGCGCAATGACCAACGCCGGCGCCGAAATCAAATTCATCGACCTCTGTTGCGGGATCGGCGGCTTTCGCCTCGCCGCGGCGGCCGTATTCGCGAAGCACGGCGTCGCGCCGAAGTGCGTTTTTTCCTGCGACAGCGATCCTTACGCACAGCTCGCATACCAGGCCAATTTCGGCGAAAAACCTTTTGGCGACATCGCCCGGATCGACGCCCGCGCCATCCCCGACCACGACTTGCTGTTCGCGGGCTTCCCGTGCCAGCCGTTCAGCATCATCGGTAACGGCAGAGGGTTCGACGACGCGCGCGGGACGCTGTTCTTCGAAATCGCGCGCATCCTGGAGACTAAAAAACCGAAAGCGTTCGTGCTGGAAAACGTAAAACGTCTGGTGGGACACAACAAGGGCCGCACGCTAAGACGCATCCTGGAAACCCTGAAGGGTTTGGGATATTACGTGGACTACAAGGTCTTGAACGCGCTCGACTTCGGCCTGCCGCAAAAGAGGGAGCGCGTTTTTTTCGTCGGGTCCCGCGAACCCATGGTTTTCCCCTGGCCGCAAGGGACGCAAAACCGGCTGTCTCTCGCGGACGTCCTGGAAAAGGACGTCGATGAAAAATTCTACGCGTCCGCCAAAATCCGCGAGAAACGCCGCCGTCTGCACAAACCCGAAAACACGCCGTCCATCTGGCACGAGAATAAATCGGGGAACGTCAGCTCCTATCCCTATTCCTGCGCCCTGCGCGCGGGCGCGTCGTACAACTACCTCCTAGTCAACGGCGAGCGGCGGCTGACCCCCAGGGAGATGCTGAGGCTCCAGGGTTTTCCGGACAGCTTCAAACTCGCGTGCCCCGACGGCCAGACGCGGAAGCAGGCTGGAAACGCGGCGCCCGTCAACGTCGTGGCCGGAATCCTGGAGCAGTTCGCCCCGGTCCTGCTAAAAGAAGAGGAAACCCCCGCGGGACCGAATCCGGCTTTAAGAAGAGCCGGATGATGTTATCTTTAAACCATGGCCGACACCTTTTCGAAAGAAACCCGTTCGCGGATCATGCGGGCGGTAAAATCGCGCGGCAACCTGTCCACCGAGGTCGCGCTCGTCCAAGCCTTCAAAAGAAAAGGGATGAAAGGGTGGCGGAGAAACTATAATATATGCGGGAAGCCGGACTTCGTTTTCCGCGAAAAGAAAATCGCCGTCTTCGCGGACGGTTGTTTCTGGCACGGACACGATTGCCGGAACGTGACGCCCAAGGCCAATTCGGCCTACTGGAGCGCCAAAATCCGGAGGAATAAAAATCGCGACAAGCGCGTGTCGGCCCTGTTGAAGGAAAAAGGGTGGCGCGTTTTCCGGATTTTTGAGTGTAAAATAAGGAAAGGTTCTCTTCCATCCGGTCTGGTCGCCGCGGTCAAACTCGGCCCGTCCAGTCCCCGGGGCGGGGACCGTTGACAAACGTTTTTTATCCCAAGTTGCCAAGAGCGTCCAACAATATGAACCATCTGGCTTGACACTCAAATAACTCCCCTCCCTTTCAGGGAGGGGGCTGGGGGAGGGTGAAATCGGCTTTTCACCCCCTCCGCGCCTCCCCCTTCAAGGGGGAGGAAGCTACATAGAAAACTTCATTTTGTTGGGTACGCAAAAACTTTTCCATGGCCCGGTCTATCGAAAAACTTCAGCTGGACGAACGGCGCAAGGCGATATTGATGGAGATCATTTCCGACTATGTCGCCACGGCGGAGCCGGTGGGTTCGCGCGCCATCGCCAAAAAGCATTTCGAAAATCTCAGCCCGGCCACCATCCGCAACGTCATGTCCGACCTGGAGGACCTGGGTTACTTGCGCCAGCCCCACGCCTCCGCCGGCAGAATCCCCACGGACAAGGGGTACCGCTACTTCGTGGACCACATCCTGCCGGGCCCGCGGACCGCGGACGAGCCCGGCATCATCGGCGACTATTACGACCGGGAGTTGAAAAACCAGCCCTTGGAGGAGGTCCTGGAATCGGCCTGCAACCTTCTCTCGAAAACCTCGAACCAGACCGGACTGGTCATGGTCCCCAGCTTTTCCCACATGCTGTTCAAGCACATCGAATTCGTCAAGGTGGGGAAAAACGAGGCGCTCGCGGTCTTCATCTCCGAGATGGGGGTATTGCAAAACAAAATCATCCCCGTCGAGGAGGATTTCAGCCAGGAGAAACTGACCTCGATTTCCAATTACCTCAACCGGGAATTCAAGGACAAGTCCGTCAATTGGATCCGCGCCGAAATCCTGCGCCGGGTAAAATTCGAGAAGGAGCATTACGACCAGTTGATAAAGAGGGCGCTCGATTTATGGACGAGGACCTTCGACGACCATGACAGGGACAAGGACGCGGACCTGTTGGTCAACGGCATCATCAACTTCTTCGACCAGCCGGAGTTCTCCGCGGACCTGGAGGCGATCAAAGTCCTCTTCAAGGCGGTGGAGGAAAAGACCAAGTTGATCAAGCTCCTCGACCTTTGCCTGGAACACGACGGGATGACGATCATCATCGGCGAGGAAAGCGAAGAGGAGGAAATGCAGGGGTGCAGTCTGATCGCGCAAAACTACCGGGTGGGGGACGAGAAAGCCGGGACCATGGCCATTTTCGGGCCGAAACGGATGGACTACCAAAAAATGATCGCCATCGTCAACAATACCGCCAAAACGGTTTCCAAACTTTTATCGGAAAGAAAAAAGAGGAGTTAGAGAATTGAAAAAAGAAAGCGCGCCTGTCGACCAAGAAATGGAACCGCCAAAGGAAGAAAACGCCGCGAAAAAAAACAAACAGACCGCCGAGGGGGAGGAACCCCGGGAGTCCGCCGGCGAAAAAATCCCCGGACCCCAGGAGGGGCGGGAGGAAAACGACGCCGTCCGGCAATTGAGGGAAGATCTGGCGAGGAAAGAAAAGGAACTGGAGGAATCCAAAAACCAGATGTTGCGTCTGCGCGCGGACACGGACAATTTCAGAAAACGGATCGCCAAGGAAAAAAGCGATTTCGCGCTTTTCGCCAATGAAAAGCTTTTGAAAGAATTGATCGGCATCTACCAGAACCTGGAACGGGCGCTGGCCGCTCCCGACGTCAATATCAAGAGCCTCAAGGAGGGCGTGGAGATGATCTTGAAGCAATTCACGTCCTTCCTGGAAAAGGAAAAAGTCCTGCCCATCCCCGCGCTGGGCGAGAAGTTCGACCCCTCGAAACACGAGGCCCTGGCGCAGGTCGAGTCGGACAAGCACGAGGAAAACACGGTGGTCGAGGAATATTCCAAGGGCTATTTTCTCCACGAGAGAGTGCTCCTCCCGGCACGGGTCGTGATTTCGAAAAAACCGGCGGGCGCCGCTCCGGGCGCCGAAGCGTCCGAGGACAAACCGGAAACCCCAACCCCGGCGGACTCCAAATAAATGGGAAAAGTCATCGGCATCGACCTGGGCACCACGAACTCCTGCGTCTCCGTCATGGAAGGCGGCGAGCCCAAGGTGTTGCCCAATTCGGAAGGCGCGCGCACCACGCCCTCGATGGTGGGCTTCGCCGGAGACGGCGAGCGCCTGGTCGGCCAGCTCGCCAAGCGCCAGGCCATCACCAACCCGGAGAACACCATTTTTTCCGTCAAGCGCTTCATCGGCCGGAAATTCGCCTCCGCGGAGGCGAAAAAAAGCGCCGCGAACTGTCCGTTCAAGCTCCAGGAGGCGCCCAACGGGGACATCCGGATCCTGGCCCGCGGGAACAATTACAGCCCGCAGGAAATATCCGCCATGGTCCTGCAAAAGATGAAGCAGACGGCGGAGGATTACCTGGGCGAGGCCGTCGCGGAAGCGGTGGTCACCGTGCCCGCGTATTTCAACGACAGCCAGAGACAGGCCACCAAGGAAGCGGGAAAAATCGCCGGCCTCAACGTGCTCCGCATCATCAACGAACCCACGGCGGCGGCGCTGGCTTACGGTGTGGAGAAAAAGGCCGAGCGGAAAATTGCCGTATTCGACCTGGGCGGCGGCACTTTAGACATCTCCATACTTGATCTCGGGGAGGGCGTTTTCGAGTTCAAGGCCACCAACGGCGACACTTACGTTGTCGGCGACG
>JACQQK010000140.1 GCA_016207065.1 Nitrospinota bacterium | reverse complement strand
TTCCCGGAGATCGTGAAAGCGGGCGGGTTCGACGCCGTGGTCGGCAACCCGCCCTACGTGCGGCAGGAAACCCTCGGCCAGGAGTTCAAGGAATACGTCGGCGCCCGCTACGAAACTTTCTCCGGCACGGCGGACCTGTACGTCTATTTCATCGAAAAATCGCACTCCCTCCTGCGGCCGGGCGGATATTTCGGGATGATTTGCTCGAACAAATTCATGCGCGCCAATTACGGCCAAAACCTGCGCCAGTATCTCGCTACCCAAACATCCCTGCGCCGGATCGTGGACTTTGGCGAATTGCCGGTATTCCAAAACGCGGCCACCTTTCCCGCGATCGTCCTGACCGAAAACAAGAAAACGAAAAAACAGCGCTTCTCCTACGCGCCGGTCAAGCGGCTTGATTTCCTGTCCTTGGAGGACGAGGCCCGGAAAGCAGGGATGGAATTGGACGACCGTTCCCTGTCCGGGAGCAATTGGACCCTGGCCAGGGGCGAGGAGGTCGCGATCATCGAAAAAATGAAGGCGGTGGGCACGCCGCTGGGTGAATATGTGGAAAATAAAATTTTTTATGGAATCAAAACCGGCCTGAACAAGGCGTTTGTCATCGACAAGGAAACGCGCGCCCGCCTGATCAAGGAGGACGCGAAAAGCAAGGAACTGATCAAACCGTTTGCCGTCGGGGACGACGTGCGGAAGTACCGGATCGACTTCCGGGAGAGGTATTTGATCTTGGTTCCCAAGGGCCAGACAAATATGAATAAAAAAGGCGATGCGTGGGGTTGGTTTAAAAAGACATTTCCAGCGGTTGCCGACCACTTGCTTCCCTTCAAGGAGGCGGCCCAAAAGCGCGACGACCAAGGCGATTATTGGTGGGAACTGAGGGCCTGCGATTATTACAAGGAATTTGAAAGGCCGAAAATAATTTATCCGGATATCGCAAAGGAGAGCCGGATGACGTTCGATTCCGGTGGTCTTTATCTTGGAAACACGGCTTATTTCATTCCTTCGGATGATTTGTATCTTTTAGGATTGATCAATTCGAAGTTGATTTTTGCCTATTTTAAACGGACGGCGGCGGTCCTTGGAGACGCGGACAAAGGCGGTCGGCTTCGTTGGTTTCGGCAGGATGTGATTCAACTCCCCATCCGGCGCATCGATTTTGCGGACCGCAGGGACAAGGCCCGGCACGGCCGGGTGGTCGAGCTGGCGGGGCGCATGCTGGACTTGAACGGCAAGTTGGCGTCGGCGCGGACGGCGCACGACAAGACGGTTTTGCAACGCCAGATCGCCGCGACGGACGGCGAGATCGACCGGCTGGTCTACGAGTTGTACGGCCTGACGGCGGAGGAAATCGCCATCGTGGAGGGGAACTGATTAACCCGGTTCTTTTCTAGCCAAGGCTTCGGCGACGAAAGCGGTCACCAGCGTATTCATGCTGACGCCTTCCCGTTTGGCTCTGGCGATCAACCGGGCTTGCAGACTTTTGGGAAACCGTTGGTTGAAACGGCCGCTTGGGGTTTCGCCCGGTTTCGGAGTTTTCCGGCCCCGTCTTTTCGCGGCGACAATCCAACACTGCACGGCATCCACGCCATTTTTAATGGCTTCTTCAATGGTTTCTCCATCGGACATGCATCCCGGCAAGTCCGGAAAAGTAATGAGGATTCCCCCGCCTTCCTTGTCCGTCAATTTCCGTATCTCAAAGGGGTATTCGGGTATTTTCATCGTCACTCCTCTAACTTGTCGATAAAAGCTAAAAACCGTTTTACCTAAATGGGTTTGATGGGTCTGTGCGCGGGAACGCATATGTTTTCAGGATGGTCATCGTGATAGAATACGACATGGCTTCCGCCGGACTTGCGCATCGTCAAATTATAGGCTGTGGCAACGAGAGCGAAATCCTCAATCCGCCAGTTCAGCGGGTTGTTTTTCATTTTTTTTCAATTACTTTTTTCGCTTTGCCCATTTTTACAGCCCGATTATACCACCGTCCATGGAAATTAAAAATCCATTATGTGGGGTAATGCGTGGGACATGCGGGAATCGATCATAAGGCGGATGTCAAATGTTCGCAGTCCAAGCCGATTGGACGCCCGGCGGGGAAAACGCGATAAGATTCTTGACGCCGTCACAAAAATGAAAAAACCGTCGAACTTGACGCGCGACCTGTTTATGGACTATATTTGGTCATGTCGGGGAAATGGAGGCGAACCATGAAACTGTCCAGCCGGATCAAGCCGATCAGTTACCTGAAGGCGCATGCCGCCGAAATCGTGCGGAACCTTGGCGAATACCGGGAGCCTCTGGTCATTACCCAGAATGGCGAAGCCAAGGCGGTCATGCAGGACATCGAAAGCTACGAGCAAACCCAGGAAACGATGGCTCTCCTGAAAATCCTGGCTCTCGGTAACCGCCAGGTCGAGGAAGGACGGGTCCGGCCCGCCGCCGATGCGATCAAACGCCTGCGCGAGCGGCGCGGGGCGAGTTGATGCCGTTTGCGGTTTTGTTGACCGATGACGCGGCGCGCGACCTCGACGAGCTTTATGACTACATTGCCCTGCACGACGCGCCGGGGAAAGCGGACGACGTTTTAGAGCGGATCGAAAAAAACTTCTCCACTCTGTCCGAGTCCCCCGAACGCGGAGCCTGTCCGAAGGAACTTCTGGCGTTGGGAATTCGGGAGTACCGCGAGATTTTCTTCAAACCCTACCGCATTATATACAGGGTCAGGGACAAGAATGTTTACGTCCTGCTCATCGTCGATGGCCGCCGCGACATGCGGGCTCTTTTACAACGGCGATTATTAGAGGCGTAAACATTGCCCTCTGGTTTGGCGCCGATTCTTTAGTCTTTGCGCGGGAAATTTTTCCGCAACCCCGGGACCGTTAATTTTTCTTGACTGGCCCGGTAAATAAAGATAACATCACGAAATCCCGCCCACGGAACTCTAAACCTTCGATATTTAACGGGTTCCGAATTAATCCATTACAGATTTGGTCCAAGGGCATGGTCTTTGATATAGATGATATAACCGAAGACGGTTTAGGTTTCCGTTTGCAAGTCGGGCGGGACCGCTTTAAAATCGATCAAACCGATTGTTCGTTGAGTCAGGATGTCTCCGTCGAGGGGATGCTACGGAAGGTCAACAAGGAAGTCTTTCTGTCCGGGCAGATAAAGACGGAGGTTTCGTTGATATGTTCCCGGTGCCTTGAGCCTCTCCGCTCCCCCGTGGATTGTCTGGTTTCGGCCAAGTTTGTTCCACATGACAAAGCTAAAAAGTGGAAATCCGAAACCGAAGTGCAGACGGACGACGTCGATAGCGAATATTACGCCGAGAACAAGGTCGATATAACCCAGCCGGTCCACGACCAGATTCTTCTGGCGGTCCCTTTCGTGCCCTTGTGCGGGAAGGACTGCCAGGGGTTGTGTCCCGAATGCGGGAGGAATTTGAACCACGGCCCTTGCGGTTGCCACAAGGAAAAACCCGGCGACCCGAGGTTGGCCGTATTGCAGTCCCTGAAAGACAAGTTAAAGTAACCCAGGCAAATTAAGGAGATTTAGAATGGCTGTACCCAAGAAAAAGACGTCGCCATCCCGGCAGGGGCAAAGACGGGCGCATCATCATTTGCGCGCTCCCACGATTAACGAATGTCCTCAATGTCACGAAGTTAAAAGACCACATCATATTTGCCCCCACTGTGGATATTACAAAGAAAAAGAAATTGTCGAAGTCGAAGTCGTCTGATTTCTTTTTTGCATCCAATCATTATTTCTTGATCGTCGATAGGATCCAATCCGGGGAGACCCGGCCAACGTGAACGTTGGATTCAACGCCGCCTCAGGCTGACGCCGAGGCGGTCGGCGTGACGCCGGATTTCATTATCGCCCCGGCGCAAGCGCGGGGCGGCATTGCCCGCCGGGGGCGTCCCCGGAGTCATCGGTGCATTGCCTCCGGGCTTGCCGCGACATCGCCTTGGCGAGCCGGGCGCTTTGTCCGGCGGCGCATGAAGGTCGAACCTGGTCCATTCCAAGAGATTTCCGTTCGTATTGGTCTATATTGGTCTATAGGGGCGTTGCCGCCTCAGGAGCGCTGGCCGAGGATGAAAATAGTTGTTGACGCAATGGGTGGAGACTACGCTCCATCGGCGATCGTGGAGGGCGCCGTTTTGGCCGCCAGGGAATACGGGGTGCGGATCGTCCTGGTGGGGCAAAGCGACAAGATCCACGACGAACTGGCGAAATACGAGGACCGCAACGATCTCCATATCCGGGTGGAACACGCCGACGAAGTGGTGGAAATGGACGACGTGCCGGCCAAGGTCATACGCGCCAAGAAACGCTCCTCGATGAAAATCGGCCTCGAAATGGTCAAGAAAAAAGAGGCCGACGCCTTTGTCAGCGCCGGGAACACCGGCGCCGTCCTCGGCTACGCCACCTTGATCCTGCGGCCCTTGAAAGGCGTCGACCGCCCCGCCATCGCCGTCCAGTTGCCGACGCGCAAGGGGCCGTCCATCCTGCTCGACGCCGGCGCCAACGTGGATTGCAAGGCCATCCAGATGTTTCAGTTCGGCGTCATGGGCCACGTCCTGGCCAAGATCGTCCTGGGCAAGGAAAGTCCCGGGGTCGGCGTGCTCAGCAACGGCGAGGAGGACGGCAAGGGCAACGAGGTCACCAAGTCCGCGTTCCAGATGCTCCAGAAGAGCCATGTTAATTTCATCGGCAACGTGGAGGCCAAGGAAGTGTACCGCGGCGGCGCGGACGTGATCGTGTGCGATGGGTTCACGGGCAACGTGGCGCTCAAAATCAGCGAAAGCATGGCGGAGATGATCGGGGAGAACCTCAGGACGGTTTTCCAGACCAACCTCCTGAGCAAGCTGGGATACCTGCTGATCAAGCCTTATCTGGACAAGCAAAAGAAGTCGGTGGATTATTCGGAAACCGGCGGCGCCCCGCTTTTGGGCGTCAACGGAGTATGCATCATCGCCCATGGAAGGTCCTCGGCGAAAGCCGTCAAGAACGCGATCAACAGGGCCCGCGAGTTGATCGAAAAAAACCTCAACGACCACATCCGCGAGGAAATCGAATCCAACATCGAGGAGTTGAGCGTCTGGGTCCGGGGAGGATTCTGGAAGCACATCAAGGACATCGCGTTCGGCGGCGAAGAGGACCAGAACAACCATCATCTGCCTTCGAAGAAGGATAAATTGGGATCGCCGGATTCGGGCTCCAATTAACGCCACGCGCAATTCAATTCACCACATGAAATTCAATTCACCGTTCAAGGCAGAGGTGGCGGGGACCGGGATCTATCTGCCTGAAAAAATCGTTACCAATCGCGACCTGGAGAAGATACTGGACACCTCGGACGACTGGATCCGCGCCCGTACCGGGATCCAGGAGCGCCGCGTCGCCAGGGAGGACGAAAGCGCCTCCGTCCTGGCCGTCAACGCCGCCCGGGCGGCCCTGGCCGAAGCCCGGTTGGAGCCCGACCGGATCGACATGATCATCGTCTGCACCTCCACCCCCGACGTGTTGTATCCATCCACCGCCTGTTACGTGCAAAAGGAGTTGGGGGCGTTCCGGTCCGCCGCCTACGATATTTCCGCCGTGTGCTCCGGATTCGTCTTCGGGTTGTCCATAGCCGAGCAGTTCCTCAAGGCGGGCCGGTACCAGCACATCCTGGTGATCGGAAGCGAGGTCAACTCCCGGATCGTGGATTGGACCGACCGTTCCACCTGCATCCTTTTCGGAGACGGGGCGGGAGCGGCCGTCATCAAGCGGGTTGAAACCAGCGAGCGCAAAGGGGTATTGTCGTCTCACATTTATTCCGACGGAACGCAGACGGACATCCTGGGCGTGCCGGGCGGTATCGGGAGGACTCCGATTTCCCATGCGTCCATCGACGAAAAACAATATTTTATAAAAATGGTGGGCAACGCGACCTTCAAGTTCGCGGTGAAACGCATGAGCGACGTGGCCCTGGAGGCCTTGGAGTATAACGGATTTACGACGAAGGACGTCGATTTGATGATCCCCCACCAAGCCAACAAGCGCATCATCGACGCCGTCGGCGAGCGGTTGGAGGTCGGCCCCGAAAAAATTTTCGTGAACATCGAGAAATATGGAAACACCGCGGCGGCATCCATTCCCATCGCGCTTCACGAGGCGCGGCAATGCGGCCGGATCAAGCCCGGCAACCTGGTGCTACTGACGGTCCTGGGGGCCGGATTGACCTGGGGGGCGGCGTTGATCCGATGGTGAAAACGGCGTTTTTATTCCCCGGCCAGGGCTCGCAATATGTCGGAATGGGAAAAGATTTTTTCGATTCCCGTCCCGAAAGCCGCGCCCTGTTCGCCGAGGCCGGCGAAGTCCTGAAGAAGGACCTTGCAAACCTCTGCTTCAACGGACCGGAGGAGGATTTGAAGCTGACCGAAAACGCCCAGCCCGCGATTTTGACGGTCAGTATAATAGCCTTGAAAACATTGAGGGAAAATGGTATAGAATCTGCGTTGACCGCGGGTCACAGTTTGGGGGAATATTCCGCCTTGGTGGCCTCCGGCTCCGTTCGTTTTCTGGATGCCGTCCGGTTGGTCCATCTCCGCGGACGGTTCATGCAGGAGGCCGTCCCCGTTGGAGTGGGCGCCATGGCCGCCATCATCGGATTGCCTCTGGAAAAGATCCAGAAAATTTGCCTCCAGTGTTCCGTCAATGGACATCTCGTTCAACCCGCGAACATGAACAGCCCCGAACAAACCGTAATTGCGGGTAACCGGGAAGCGGTCGAAAGGGCGTCGGAGGAAGCGTTGCAAGCGGGGGCCAAACGGGCGGTCGCGCTCCCCGTCAGCGCGCCCTTTCATTGCCCGCTGATGAAGCCGGCGGAAGTGAAGCTTCGGCAGGAGCTTGAGAAGGCCGAGTTCCGGGACCTCGAGTTTCCCGTTGTCGCCAACGTCGATGCGAAACCCGTTCTGAAGGGCGGCGAGGCCAGGGAGGCCTTGGTCCGCCAGGTATGTTCCCCGGTCCGCTGGGTCGATACGATGAAATACCTGGTGGAGCAGGGGATCCAGGTTGCGGTGGAAATCGGGCCTGGAAAAGTTCTGTCGGGCCTGATGAAACGGTTCAACAAGGAAGTCGAGTGTTACCAGGTCGAGGATTCCGCCTCGTTGGAAAAGACGGTTGCCGCGTTGAAAGGGAGATGAGGGCTCCATCGAGGTCTTTATGGAATTAAAGGGAAAAGTCGCGCTGGTGACCGGCGGAGCCCGGGGGATCGGCCAATTCATATCCGAGGAACTGGCCCGCCAGGGAGCCCATGTGGTCCTCGGCGGCACCAACGCGGAACGCGCCGGGGCCGTCGCCGAGTCGATCGTCAAAAACGGCGGGCAGGCCACCGCGGTGAAACTGGATGTCTCCCGCGCCAGCGAGGTCCAGGAGGTTTTCGACCGGATCGCGAAGGAGATGAAACCGCTCGATATCCTGGTCAATAACGCGGGCATCACGAAAGACGGACTGCTGGTCCGCATGAAAGAAGAGGATTGGGACCAGGTCCTGGCCGTCAACCTCAAGGGAGCCTTTTTGTGCGGGCAACAGGCGGTGAAGCAGATGATGCGGCAGAAACAGGGCGCCATCGTCAACATCTCGTCCGTGGTGGGGGCGACGGGCAATTTTGGACAGGCGAACTATACGGCCTCCAAGGCCGGTTTGATCGGGTTGACCAAGACCATGGCCCGCGAGGCCGCCCCCCGCAACATCACGGTCAACGCCGTGGCGCCGGGGTTCATCGACACGGACATGACCCGCGGGATGGACGATAAAATAAAAGAGGAACTGCTCCAGAAGATACCCTTGGGATATTTTGGGACCCCGATGGACGTGGCCCATTGCGTGGTTTTCCTGGCCTCCGGGAGGGCCAGGTATATTACCGGACAAGTCATCCATATTAACGGCGGCATGTTGATGTAATTACTTTAAGGAGTGATTTAAATTATGAGTTCGATCGAGAAAAAAGTCGCGGAAATCATTGTGGACCAACTGGGCGTGGACGAAAAGCAGGTGACCCCCCAGGCGTCCTTCGTCGAGGACCTCGGGGCCGACTCGCTGGACACGGTTGAGTTGGTCATGGCGCTGGAGGAGGAGTTCGACATCGAAATCTCCGACGAGGAAGCCGAAAAAATCTCCACGGTCCAGCACGCTGTCGATTATATAAAGAGTCATACTAATTGATTTAACCCGCAAAATAAGGTCGTTCGATGAAGAGACGAGTGGTTGTCACCGGATTGGGGATGATTTCCCCCTTGGGCATTGGCGTGGAGGAGAATTGGGGCGCCGTATGCCAGGGGAAGTCCGGCGTCGGTTACATCACCAAATTCAACGCGGAAAATTTCCCGGTTAAAATAGCGGGAGAGGTCAAGGGTTTCGACCCCGGCGCCCATGTTGAGCATAAAGAGATTAAAAAGATGGACGTCTTCATCCATTATGCGGTCGCATGCAGTCGAATGGCCTTGACCGACGCGGGTTTCGAAATCAACGAGAGTAACGCCGAAAGAGTCGGCGTGTTGATCGGGGTCGGACTGGGCGGACTCCCGGCGCTCGAAAAAAATTTCCACATCTACCTCGAAAGAGGGGTGAAGAAAATCACCCCGTTCTTCATCCCCATGCTCATCGCCAACATGGCGTCGGGGCAGGTCTCCATCACCTTCGGGGCCCGGGGACCGAACACGTGCGTGGTCACCGCCTGCGCGACCGGCACCCATGCCATCGGCGACGCGGCCAAGCTGATCCAATACGGCGAGGCGGACGTGATGATCGCCGGAGGCACCGAGTCGGTGATTACCGAATTGGGAATAGGGGGGTTCAGCGCGGCCAAGGCCCTGTCCACGCGCAACGACGACCCGCGGGGAGCCAGCCGTCCCTTCGACCGGGACCGCGACGGTTTCGTCATGGGCGAGGGATGCGGCGTGCTGGTCCTCGAGGAACTCGATGCGGCCCGGAAACGCGGCGCGAAAATTTACGCGGAGGTAGGCGGTTACGGATTGAACAGCGACGCCCATCACATCACCGCCACTTCGCCCGACGGCGAAGGGGCCGCCCGGTGCATGGAACTGGCCCTCAAGAACGGCAACATCGCCAAGGAGGACGTCGAATACGTCAACGCCCACGGGACCTCGACCATCGCCGACGCGACGGAAACCATGGCCATTAAAAAAGTCTTTGGCGACCGCGCCAAAAAGTTATGGGTCAGTTCGACGAAGTCCATGACTGGCCACCTGCTCGGCGCGGCGGGCGGCGTCGAGGCCATTTTCGCCATCCTGGCCATTGACAGGGGAGTGATTCCTCCCACGATAAACTACTGTAACCCCGACCCCATGTGCGATTTGGATTACGTTCCGAATCAGGCCCGGGAAAAAAACGTCAAGGTGGCCATGTCCAACTCATTCGGCTTTGGCGGCACCAACGGCGTGATCATCTTCAAGAAGGCTACCTTCTGATCTCCGGGAAAGAAATGCAATCCGATGATCCGCAAAATCGACTGACCCCCCTCCAGGAGACGCTACGATATCGATTCAAGGACATACATCTTCTGTCCAAGGCCCTCACCCACAAATCCTACGTTAACGAAAAAACGGAATCCCTCAAGCACAACGAGCGGTTCGAATTTCTTGGAGATTCCGTACTCGACCTGATCGTCAGCGATTACATGGTCAAGAAATACTCCCAATACAGCGAGGGGGCTTTGTCGAAAATACGGGCTTCCGTCGTCAACGAGAACTGCCTGGCCCATTTGGCCCGGAAAATCGACCTCGGCCAATACCTGCTCCTGGGAAGAGGGGAGGACCTGTCGGGCGGAAGGAACAAGAACTCCCTGCTCGCCAACGCCTTCGAGGCGGTGGTCGGAGCCGTGTATTTCGACAGCGACCTGCAAACCGCGTATGGGATACTCATGCCCCTGCTCGAGGAAGAAATAGAAAGATACGCCGACACGTGCCAGTTCCGGGATTATAAAAGCGATTTGCAGGAATACACCCAGAACAAGCTGGTCTGCGTGCCTTCCTACAGGGTCGTCAAGGAGAGCGGACCCGACCACGACAAACGCTTCGAGGTCGCCGTCATTGTCCGGGAGGAGACCCTGGGGCGCGGCGTGGGACGAAGCAAAAAAGAAGCCGAGCAGGCGGCCGCGAAAATGGCCTTGGAAAAAATAAACGGCGACACCGGCAAAACCGTCCCCCATGGCCCATGAGCGGTTGATCGTTCCGATTTTCATCCCCCACGAAGGTTGCCCCTACCGTTGCGTTTTCTGCGATCAACGGGACATCACCGGCGTCCGGGCGAAGGCCGACCGCGAAGCCGTTGAAAAGGCCCTGCATGCCTATTTGCGGTCCGGATCTCCCTTGCCGGCATACCGCGAGGCGGCGTTTTATGGGGGCAGTTTCACCGGTTTGTCCCAGGCCCGCCAGGAATTTCTTCTCTCGCTCGTGCAACCCTGGATCGATTCGGGAGAGTTGCACGCGGTCCGTTTGTCCACCCATCCGTTATTCATCGACGACGAAAAACTGGACTTGCTGAAACATTATCGCGTGGAGACCGTCGAGTTGGGAGTACAGTCCACCGACCCGGGCGTCCTCGATCTTTCCGGACGGCCTTGCTTGCTGGATGAAATCCGGCTTGCCGCGGAATCGGTCAAGAGAAAACGTTTCAACCTGGGTCTGCAGTTAATGCCGGGACTGCCGGGGGACAACGAGGAGACTTTTCGAAAATCCGCGGACGACGTCGTTCGCATGCGGCCGCAATTCGTCCGTCTGTATCCCACCCTGGTCATCCGCGGCACCGCGTTGCATCGGATGTATCTGGAGAGAAAATTCGTTCCCTGGGACCTGGAAAGCATGGTGGAGCGCCTTAAGTACGCGGTCCTGAAGTTCAACGGCGCGGGAATCCAGGTCGCCCGCGTGGGACTGCCCCCCGACCCCTCCCTGCTGGAGAACCTGGTCGCCGGCCCTTTCCACCCGGCCCTGCGTTATCTCGTCGAAAGCCGCATTTGTCTGGATTGGATGGCCGCGCAACTGAAGGCGCGGACCGGCGGGGCCGGTTCCGCTATTTTTAAGGTTCCATCCAAATATGTTTCCAATTATACTGGTCACAAACGCGAAAACGTGGGCAAACTGAAAGCGATGTTTCGCCTGGAAGACGTGAAGTTCGTGGCCGACGAAAGCTTGATTTCGCCGGCCCTTGTGTGTTGACCCCTGACGATCGAATCAATTGTTTTCATAGAAGGGACGTGCAAGATGGTCACTATCGGGATGAATTACAAGCTGATTCCTGGAAAAGAAAAGATTTTTGAGGACGCGTTCAACGCGGTGCTTAAAGTGATGGCTGAAATGGAAGGGCACTCCAAGTCCTTCCTGTTCCGGGACGTGAACGATTCCCAGTCCTACTTGATCGTTTCCGACTGGAATTCCGAGGAAGCCTTCAACGGCTTTATCCGGTCCGATAAATTCAGAAACGTCGCCAACTGGGGCAAGGAAAACATCCTTGCCGGCCGGCCCGTCCACACCGTTTACAAACAGTGACCCGGTTTCTCGCGGCGCGGCTCCCTTGCGCCTTTCCCCCCGCGCCCAAGCCGCTGGGCGGGACAGGTCTCGATCTTATTTCGGCGTGAGTTGGATCTCTCCCCTTTTAATGCTTTTCAAGACTTTGGAATAAAAGTGTTCCGTGTCGTGGTGGAGATGGTCCTCGACCCGCCAACGGATTGTCACCAGCTTGCCCTCGGGGCTTTCGACGATGTTCATGACCTCCCCGGTATTTCCGGAAAGCGGCTCGAACAGCGAATCCCCGGTTTTGAGTTTCATGATTTGGCGCTCCAAAATAATTTGTTGCGGGTTTGGTCAAACGGCGGAACCGTCCACGACGGAGATTTCAATTATAACGCCTTTGGCTCCATCCCGCATGAAGAACCCGTTTTTTGAAGGAGAGGAATAAGATGGCGTATATCGTTATGGCGCCTATGTATAAGACCATGACCTCCGGGAAGGTGGACAAATACCTGGTCCGGCAGGGCGACAAAGTCAAAAAGGGGACCCCCGTGGCCGAAATCGTCGCCGAGGGTTATTTTACCCTGCTGTCCGAATACGACGGCCGGGTCAAGGATTTTTTCGTCGGGGAAGGGGAGTTCGTGGAAATCAACACCCCGCTGATGGAAGTCGCCGAGGAGGCCGGTTAGATTGGATTTTCTTGCCAGGGTCGCCTCTAGATGACCGTAAACAGCAACGTCGCCGTGGTCATGTAGATGGTGAGACTCATGACGTCGTCGAGCACCGTGACCACCGGACCGGCGCTGATGGCGGGATCGATGCCGATTCTGCGGAAAAAAATCGGCGCCATCACCCCAATGAACGAAGTGAATAAAATAGCCAGACTGATCCCCGCCCCTACGGTAACCCCTAGTTTGGGAGTCGAATGCAACAGCGGTCCCGACAGGACCGCCACCAGCAGACCGCACAGCATTCCAAAAATCAAACCCATGGCGGTCCCGACGATGAATTCGCTCGTCACGACGGTGCGTATGTTGTCGGATTTGATGTCCCCCGTGGCCAAGCCGCGGACGATCACCGTGGCCCCCTGAATTCCCACGTTACCGGCCAGTCCCATGACAAAAGGGATAAAAAAGAGAATGGTCCCAAACTCTCGCAGGCTGAGCTCGAAATGATGCAGGATGAGGGCATTGGCGATTCCTCCGACAAACGTGGTGAGGAGCCACGGAAAGCGGGTGAATATTTTGCCGGTCGCCCGCTTCGCGAAGGGGTCGGCCTTCGCGGTCCCCACCATGGTGAAGATGTCCTCGCTGGCGATGTCCTGCATGGCCCGGAGGACGTCGTCGAAGGTGATGATGCCCTGAATGACGTTTTTGTCGTCCACCACCGGGATGGCGCTCAAATGTTCGTAATCCATCAGTTCCGCCACCTTTTCGCAGGGGTCTTCCAGCAGGACTTTCGGAACGTCCTTCCGCATGATCTTCTCCGCCTTGGCGGTGGGCGGGACGTTGAGCAGGTCCCGCATTTGGAAGAAACCCAGGAGTTCGTCTCCGCCGTCGACCACATAGAAGTAGGGGGAGTCGGAGTTGGGTTCTCTTTTGATTTTCATTAAAATGTCAGCGGCGGTATAATAGGGCGAAACCCTGTTGAAGTGGGGCGTCATGAGACCGCCGGCGGTTTCTTCGTCGAAGCGGATCAGGTTTTTGATGATGCCGGCGTCCTTCGGCCCCATGTTGGCCAGGAGTTCTTCCTGGATTTCCGGGGAAAGCTCTTTCAGGATATCGGCGGCGTCGTCCTCGGGCATCTCGTCGAGGAGTTTCGCGACGAGCTTCCGGTCCAGGGACCCGATCAGTTCGATGCGGCTGTCATGGTCGGTTTCATACAAGAGTTCCTGGCGTTTTTGGTTCGAATCGAGCAATTGAAAGAGGAGGACTTTGTTCTCGAGCGGCAATTGGAACAGGAGCCGGGCGATTTCAAAGTGATCGAATGAGTTGACTGCCCGGGCCGTTTCGTCTTGGGGAACGGTTTCGTTGTAGAGGAGTTCTTTCAGTTTTTCTATGGGCATGGTCTGCTCGGTTCGATTTTGCGCGACGTTGTTTCTTAACCTAATATATTAATTAATTCAACGGATTGGAACGTTTATTTATTAACCCATTCGCGAGGCGCTTATGGTTATCGGAATTTCGCATGAGGATCTGAAAAAGTTAAAGGATGAAAGGAATGTCAAAAAGGTTGGGAACCGGAAAAGCCGGACGGCGGTTTTGTCGGATAAAACAAAAACGCAAGTCCTGAAAAAATTCGAGGAAGCGACCCCCGCCCGCGCGAAAGAAGAGGACATTCTAATCGATGAACATTTGAAAATGAACGATAATTATATGCGGACGGGCAAGTACATCCCAAAAAGCAAGTAAGAAACGGTTTCGCTCAGCGGGAAGCGGGAGAGGGAAAACCGCGTTTTTTCGAGGCGTCAATTGGCGGGTTCGTTTTTCGCGGTATTTTTCTCGTACTGTTCCTTGTAGCGTTCGTAGACTTTCTCGTTGATGAAGAGTTCCACCAGTTCCTTGTCCAACTCTTCGTTCTGGGCCATGACCCTGAGGATTCGGAAGACGTTTTCCAGGGGCATGGCCTTTTTATATGGCCGGTCCGCCGCCGTCAAGGCTTCCGCGATATCGGTCACGGCCATCAACTTGCCTTCGAAGGGGATCTCGTCGCCCTTGAGACCCAACGGGTATCCCTTGCCGTTGATGAATTCGTGATGCGCCCCGGCGAACTTGGGGATATTCTTGAGTTTCTTGGTGAAGGGAATTTTGTCCAGCATCTGCAGGGTCACATGGGCGTGGTGTTGCATGACCTTTCTTTCCTTCTCGGTGATGCTCCCCTTGCGGATGGAAAGGTTTATGAGTTCGTCCTCGTCCAGGAAAGGCCGGACGTTTCCGTCGAAGTCCGTGAAGGTCATTTCGCCGATGGCCTTGAGGCGTTCCAGCTTGGCGTCCTCGAGGTATTCGCCCGGCATGTTGCATTGCTGGATAAACGCCCTGATATCTTTTAACCCCGCTTCTTTTTCGCGGAACTCGCGGTCCGCTCTATCGAGCTCCTCCGGCGGCGCGCCCTTTTGGGCGAGTTGAAGTTTCCGGTCGAGCGCCTCCATTTTGCAGTTTTGGAGCAGGTACTGCATCCTCAGGTCCACGTAGTGGATCCGGTCGAAGATCGTTTGCAGTTTTTTCGCCTTCTCGATGATCTCCACCGGCGTGGTGACCTTGCCGATGTCGTGCATCCAGGCGGCGACCCGCAGTTCGTGCAGTTGTTCGGGGGTAAAACGCTTTCCCGAGAACTTCCCGTTGTTCTGCTCGTTGATGGTTTCGGCCATGACCATGGTCAGATTGGCCACGCGCCGGATATGGCCCCCGGTCACGGGCGACTTCTCGTCGATCGCCGTCGCCATGACCTGCACGAATGATTCGAACAACTTCTCCATGTCGTTGATCAGCGTGACGTTGGTTATGGCCACGGCCGCCTGCGAGGCCAGGGATTCCGACAGGTTTTCGTAATCCGGGGAGAAGGCGACGACTTCGCCCGTTTTGGGGTTCAGGGCGTTCAGCAACTGCAAGACCCCGATGACGTCGTTTTCGTGATTGCGCATGGGGACCACCAGCATGGATTTGGAACGGTAACCGGTGGCCTCGTCGAACTTTTTCGGACCCGTGAAGTCGAACAGATTGGTGTCGTAGACGTCCGGGATATTGACGGGAATCCCGTTCAGGGCGACGAACGCGGAGACGTTGCTTTCCTTAAGCTCGACGGGGGGGAAGGCGATCGCCTCGCCCTTCTTGCCGCCTTTGCGGATTTTGAGGCTGTCGTTCTGGACGATCTTGAAACGCAGGGAGTTGTTCTCGAGGATATAGAGCGTGCCGGCGTCGGCATGGGTGAACTTGCGGGCCTCGTCGACGATCATCTCCAGCAGGGCGTCCAGGTTCCTTTCTCCGGATAACGCCCGGCCGATATCGGACAACCGGCGGATCTGCGCCATCAATTGGTCGGCGTAGGATTTGACCTCGGTGACCACGCCGATCAAAAGGGAATTGAGACGCTCGTCCTGCGACAACCGGGCCCTCGTCAACTCAAGGAAATCGCTACCGCGAATGGTTTCGCCCACCGTCGAGTCCCCTTTATCCATGGATACCCTCATAATAATATAGTGAAATTCGTCAAACTAAGCACCAGATTTTTATTCAAAATTGAAATAACATTTACCGTCTGTGTATTATATTGTGATTTCGACTCGCCCGTAAAGTTTGGTATCAGGAAATTTTAGTTAAAAAAAGACCGTTTTGCCACAGAAATCAAACGTCGGCGTGGTTTTTTAATAATTGCGGTCCGGAGCTGGGCCAGATCTTTTTCCCGCAAACGTTGATAAACGTGGGATTAGCGGATTGGAAGAGCTCCAGGTGGGCCCGGTAAAGGTCCTCGGCCCGGGTTGGGCTGTCGCCATAGGTTTCTTTCTCTTCGTTGACGATCCCCCGTTCGAAACTCTCGATCCCTTCTTTAGGGCTCACGTTTTCAAAATAGGACCGGAGCAGGGGGGAACTGATGGTCTCTATATGCCGGGCGTTTTTCCGAAGCAGTAGCTTGATCCCGCGCGACGACTGCGACTCGAACAGTCCCGCGCGAATACAGGCGCGCTTGGACTTCCCGGTCTGGACGGTCCATTTTTCGAGGGCTTCCTTGGAATGTCCCATGGCTCCGTAACTGCACAGTTGGTGGCGCAGGGTGTAGAACGTGGAATAGGTCACGATAACGCCGATGTCCAATTCTCTTTCGAGGGCGACGGCGGGGTCGAACGAAAGCTGGTTGGAGCGCGAGATTTGTTCGGGCGTGGAGTCCTTTATGGGAAAACCCACGTCGCCCAAGGCGGTCGCGTAGAACATATAATCGAATTTTCCGGAGTTGAACGATTTGATCCGTTCGACGCATTGTGGGTCCGTGATGTCCCCGAAAACCGTGTGGTCGGCCCCCTCGACCTTGAACCCCGGTTCTTCCTTGCCGAACCAGTTGGCGACGATGACGGCGCTCGCGCCGCGGACCGCGCGCACCGCCTGTATGGCCGAGGATCCCATGACGCCGGTCCCGCCAATGACTAGAAAATATCCCATGATGTTCTCCTAAGAGCGCCTAATAAAATGTAACAATAACTTGCTACTCAAATTGCTCCCCTCCCCCTCAAGGGGGAGGGAGTTATGAAAACTTCATTACGTTAGACGCTCTAAAGGCGCAATCCCGGGCAGGGCATATTCATGCCGCCGGCCCGCCGTTTTTATTTGGAAAAATTTCTATACCGCAAAGGGTCCGAAGTCAACCGATATTTATTTCGCAGTTTGGGAGGCAGTTGCGGATTGAGTCCGGATTTTTTTTACAGCCGGGACCCGCCCATTTCAAGGATGATCTCGAACTCGTCCCTGGCGATCGGCATGACCGAAAGCCGGGACTGCCTGATGAGCGCCATCTTTTGCAATTGCGGATGGGTTTTGACGGCATCCAACGGGACCGGGGCGTTCAACGCCTTGACCGGCCGGATGTCGACGGCCACCCAGCGCGGGTCGTCGGCGGTCGGGTCCGGATAGGATTCCTTGCAGACTTCCGCCACCCCGCGGATTTCCCTGCCCTCGACGCTATGATAAAACAGCAGGAGGTCGCCGCAACGCATGGCGTTCAAGTTGTTGCGCGCCTCATAGTTCCGCACCCCGTCCCAGCGGGTTTTCTTGTCCTTCTCGAACTGCTCCCAACTGTATTTCGTCGGTTCCTGTTTCACCAGCCAGTAGTTCATGGTTGCCTTCGTGGAAGCGTCCGCCGGGCGTTTGGATAAGGATTTCCGGCAATGCCGGGACTTTCGAGAGGATCCCGGCGCCGAGGATCATTGTAAACCAAACCCGGTCTCTTGAAACGCCAAATAAAATATGCTTGATAGAAAGAATTTATGGAAATATAATCAATAACTTCAAGCGCATACTACAATAGAGCGGAGAATTTTATATATGTTTCGCAAGGAAATCAAGGTATTGGATTGCACGATCCGGGACGGCGGGCTGATGAATGCCCACAAATTTTCCAACGAATTCGTCCGTAAGGTGTTCAACGCGGTCAACGATTCCGGCATAGATTATATCGAACTGGGCTATAAAGCCGACGAAAGCCAATACAACCGTAACGATTACGGCCCGATGAAATTTTGTAGCGAGAAAGATTTGGAAAACGTGATTTGCGGCAGTGAAAAAAAATGCAAGATATCCGTCATGGTGGATATCGGGCGCGTCGATCCCAATTGCATCATCCCCCGGAGCGAAAGCCATGTCGATATGATGCGCGTGGCGGCTTACGTGAAAGACATCGATAAGGCCATCGACCTGGTCAATCTCATCAAGTCGAAAGGGTATGAGACCACGATCAACATCATGGCGGTCTCGCACGCCCGGGAACACGAACTGGACGAGGCGTTGATCCAGATCGAGGAGGAAAGCGCCGTGGACGTGGTGTACCTGGTGGACAGTTTTGGCGCGCTTTATTCCGAGCAAATCGCCTATCTGGCCAAGAAATACAAGTCCATCCTCAAAACGCGGGAAGTGGGCATTCATGCCCATAACAACCAGCAGTTGGCGTTCGCGAACACGATCGAGGCCATCATCAATAACATCAATTACCTTGATGGAACCATCTACGGCATCGGGCGGGCGGCCGGCAACTGTCCTTTGGAGTTGCTTTTGGGGTTCTTGAAAAACCCGAAATTCAATATCCGGCCCGTCCTCGAAATTCTGGGGTCGGACTTCGTGGCCCTGCAGAAGGAAATCGAGTGGGGATACAATATCCCCTACATGCTTACGGGCGTTTTGGACGTGCATCCCCGCGCGGCCATGGAATTGCGCAAGTCCGAGAAAAAGGACGAATACCTGGGGTTTTACAATAAACTGACCACCGAAGCGAATTTCTGATGTCGCGCGCGACTGGCTTGGGTTTCGAACTTGCGCGGTTCGAGGAGGAACCGGTCCTTGGCATCATCCGGGGGATCGCCATGGAGTCGCTGGCGGGAGTGATGGACGCCGCGATTTCCGCCGGACTGCGGTTCGTCGAAATCACCTTGAATACCTCTGGCGCCCCCGGCCTGATCGAAAAAACCCGTAGAGATTACGGGGCCTCGTTGTGCGTGGGGGCGGGCACCGTCCTGTCGGTCAAGGACGCGCTGACCGCGATGAACGCCGGAGCGGCTTTCCTCGTATCCCCGACATTGAAGGAAGACGTCGCCGCGTTCTGCCGGGAACGGAAACTCGCGTACTTTCCCGGGGCGTTTTCTCCGTCGGAGATCGAGAGGGCGTGGGAAGCGGGGGCCGCGATGGTCAAGGTATTTCCCGCCGCCCAGTTGGGCCCGGGCTATTTCCGCGAGATCAAGGGTCCCTTTCAAGACATCCGCCTCATGGCCGTGGGCGGCGTCAACCGCGACAACGTTTCGAAATACCTGGAGGCCGGAGCTTCCGGCGTGGCCTTGGGAGGGTCGGTATTCAGCGCGGACCGGATGAGAAACGGCGAGTATTCGGCGGTCCGCTCGGACATCGAAGGATTTTTATTGGCAGTGCGGAGTTTTTATTCTAAAATCAATTAAACTGGGATTTGTATTTGAACTCATTCGCTTTGGGGGAGCGCCATGTCTTTTGATTTCATGAAAAACCTGATGATGGCCGAGGACGAAGAGGGTTTTGCCAGGCTTTGCGAAGCGATCGAGGACGTCATACGAGAAACCGGGGAAACGGGCAGAAAGTTTTCCGACCTGGAACTCATGCAAGTCTTGGACTACGTGGGGTTCAATTTGTTCCGCGACGATTGGGAGGAGTTCAAGAAGATGGAAATGCCCCGCGACTTCGTTTCAAGGGACCGCCAATCCCGGAAAAACTTCATCAATTGACGGTTGTAACGCCCCCTCCCCCAGCAGTCCGGAGGAGGATGCCCCCGGTCCCCCCGCGCTTCAATTTTGCGATATTTTCTCGAATTCTCCGATGCGTTCCATGATGTGGTGCATCTTTTTGTCCAAGGCATGGACGTGCCTCCCGATTTCCTCGATCTCGTTCCTTTCCTTCCTCATGTAAATCGATTTGCATTTTTCCAGATGCTGGTTGATGTGCTCCACCATGTCGTGGACCTGACGGCTCTCCTGGGATAAATCGTCGGCGGTCTCCTGGATGTCGATGATCATGTCCACCCCCAGTTCCTTTTCGACCAGGGCCTTTTTGCGCCGCGACATTTGCGCCCGGTAGGCGCCGATAACGATCCCGGAAAACACCAGCGCGACTAGTCCGGCCGTCGCCAGATCGACGGCCAGATAAAAATACGACCCGAAATACCTGCCGGTATGAATTTCCGTCGCCAGTTTCAACAAGTCCATTTTCCGCGGCGCGTCCGCGGTCCCGGGAGAGGCCGGACCGAGGCTGACATGGTTCCAATGCCTGCCCTCGTCCTTGGAAATCATCAGGCCCGCCGTCGTCCCGGCCATAAGCGAAGGGGAAGGATGGGTTGACCGCAGAATCCTGGCGACCGGCAAGGAGGCGGGCAGGGCGGCATCGCTGGACACGTTTCTTCCCGGGTCGATCGAAATTTCCGTCCAATGGTCGCCGCCGTCTTGCGAGTACCGCAAGCGGCCGCCGGCGGCGGCGTAAATCCGGGCGCCGTTGCCAGGGTCGACGAAGATGGAATGGACCGGTTTGCCGCCAAATTCGCGGTCTTGCGTCCAGGCGATTCCCCCGTTGAACGACTTGTATAGCCCGTGCCCGGTCGCTAAATAAAAGAACTCCGGTTCGGTGTTCAAGGAGACCAACTGGAAAACGTCCTCGGCCACCGCGTCCCATTTCTTTTCCCACGATTTGCCGCCGTCGTCGCTCCGGTAAACGCCGCCGGCCGTTCCGATGTAAAGTACGCCCGGAATGGCGGATGAAAAACGCGCCGTCCGCGCGTCCCGGCTCTCCTCGTCGTTTCCCTTGAAAGAGACCTCCCAGGTTTCGCCGCCGTCGCGCGAGACGAAAAGGCCGCCCGCCGTCGCGGCGAACAAGAGGTCGGGTTGTTCGGGGGAAACGGTCAGATCGTTGATCGCCGGATGGGCGAGGCCGCTGGACTCCTCGAACCAATCGGTCCAATGATCGCCCGCGTCCTCCGATTTAAAAATCCCCTGGGCGGTCCCCGCGTAGATCGTGTCCGGGCGGCTGGGGTGGACCGCCAGGGCCCGGATATCCTGGTTGAGCAAACCGTCCTTCAGTTCCGTCCAATGGCCGCCCGCGTCGCGCGACCGGAACAAACCGCGCTGGGTCCCCACATAGACAACTTTTTCGTCGGCGGGAGAATGAACGATGGATTGGACGGGTTGGTCCGGCGCGGACGCCAGAAAATATTTATTGGGGAGGTATTTCCCGTCGATCAGCACCTTGTCCAGCCCGAGCTTTTCATGATGCATCAATAAAACGCCGGAAACGGACAGGACGAGGACGAACGCGGCGCTGACGAACCCCAGCCACTTGTGCAACAGGCGGGTATGTTTGAACAAACGTATGCTCACGGGTTTCCCTTCTCCGCGATGGCGCGCCCCAGACGGTCGTATTCGTCAAGCAGTTGGTTTTCCACGTAGCGGACATGATCGGACAACTCGTGGACCTTCTGGTCGATCTCCTTCAAATGCTCGGAAAGCTCCTTGAGGTCCTGGTCCCGCGTGTCCTTCAGGAAGATCTCGCATCTCTTGGCGTGATGGGAGATATGCTCCACCAGGTCGTGGACCATGGAAATGTCCTTTTGGATGTCGCGGGTCTCGGCCTTCAGGGTCTTGGATTCGATCTCTGGTTTGATCCCGAACGTGTAGAGCAGGGCAAAGACGTAGGCTGCCACCAACAGGCCCTGTCCGGCGAAGGTCTCCCATGTGGGGTAGATTCCCAACCACGAAACCTGCGGGATGAACAGCGCCGGAGTCATGGACACGACCCGCCCCATTTGCAACTCGTGCAGGCCTTTCCCCATGAAGGTGAACGCCATGTAGTAAAGAAAAACGCTGGTGATGGTGAAAAACCACCGGACGGGTATCCGCAACCCGACCTTGGCGATCAAGTAATAGACGACGGCCAGGCATAAACCGCCCACGAGAAAGCCCGGCATGATGCCGTCGCCGTTTTCGCCCGCGTAAGTGTACAGGGCCTTGTAAAACAGGACCGTTTCGAAACCTTCGCGGTAAACGGACAAAAAGGCCACCGCGCCGAGGGTGAACGCGCTACCGCCGGAAACCGCCTGCCGCATCTTGCCGGTGATGTAGCTCTGCCATTTCCGCGCCTCGATCTTCGAAACCAGCCAGTAGCTGACCCAGAAAAGGACGGCCACCGCGACCAGCATGATCCAACCTTCCAACAACTCCTGGCTGGACACGCTGACGTTCAGGATCTCGTGCAAGATATAGGCGGTCAGGAAACTCGCGGCGACCCCCGCCAAGACTCCTCCGTAAATCGATTTGAGCTTGTCCTGGTTCCGGGACTTGACCAGAAACGCGATCAGCGCCGCGACCACGAGGATGGCCTCGAACCCCTCGCGCACGATGATGGAAAGCGACTGGACGAAAAGCCCGGCGAACCCGATCTTCTCGGTCAGGACGTCTTGCGCCTCCGCCAGGTCTTTTTTAATGCTATCGTGAATGCCTTCCACAAGGCTCGGCGTAGCCCCGCGCTTGATCTCGGCGCGGTATCTGCCGAACGAGGATTCCAGACGGAGCCCCAGAGACTTGTCCTTGGCGATCAGCCCGGACTCCAGCGTCTCGTAGGCCAGATAGGCGTCGAACGCCTGTTCGGCCGCAGCGGCATTTTGCGATTTGAACGCGGCCAGACTCCGGTCCAGCAACCCGCGGATTTCCGCGAAGGCCCGTTCGGTCTTCTTTTTTGCGGACTCGGCGGAGGCGGCGGGAGCGGTCCCCGTCGCGGGGACGTCCGGCAGTTTCACCCGCGCGTTGGAAAAAGTGCGGATGTAATACGCGACGTTCCAGATCTCCATTTCGGACAAGTCGTCGGCCCAACCTTTCATGGCGGTGCCGCCGATGCCCACGTTGACGATCTGAAAATTGTCGTAGGCCTCGGTCTCGGCGTCGCCCGTGATCCTCGGGTCGGCCAGTACGGCCGGGCGTGGGTTGAGTTGCGCCGCCAGCGGGCCGTCCCCTTTTCCCTCCGCCCCATGGCAGGCCGCGCAGTTCGTCTCGTAAATCTTTTTGCCTTCCTCCAGGGAAACCCGGCGGTCGGGCAGGATATCGATCCTCACCCCGAAAGCGTTCAGCAACGACGATTGGATGACCTTCGTCATTTTGCGGATTTCCGCCGGTTCTTTTTTGTTTTTGGCTCCCTGGCCCAGCGCCTCGAATTGATCGCTTATCTCCTTCGCGATCGCCAGATCGGGGGAAGCCGGGGCTACGGATTTGTAGCGGGAAAACGCTTGTTCCAGAAAAACCAGGCTTTCCTCGTATTCGGCCCCATTGATGACGGCCCCTCCGGAAATGCCCTCGTTATATTCCTTGACCACGATGTTCAGCATCATCGTGATTTTTTTTACGTCCGCCTCAAGAGACTTGCCGGAAGATGGAGCGGAAAACGCGGGAGACAAACCGTACAGAAAAACGTGTAAAGCGAGAAGAAAACTTGAAAGTCGTTTCATTAAAGTAGGAGTGAAATTTGCCGTGGGTTGTTTTAATAATGAGAATTGTTATCAACCATAGGGTAATCTGCTTGAATTGTCAACCATGATCGAAACCCCGTTTAAGAGAAGGTGTTGGCGGGAGATTTTAAAATGACGTCGCGGAAAAATTAGAAATGTTTCTGAAAATGGTTCAATATAAGAAAAGGGTATCTCTAAAAATCGCCTTTTTCTTGAGTCCAACCGGCGCTGAAAAAGTGTAGTTGCCCAATTTATTGGGCTGTTGGAGCGCCTGATGAATCAGGCAACTACAATTTTTAGAGATGCCCAAAAGACCGGGGGAGAGCTTGGTACAGTATAATCCGGATATTGCATGAACGACGGACCCGTGAACGGGCTTCGAATCTTGGGACCAAGGTCCGTCAGGTATTGGAGACACGAAATGCCCGGCGCAAAAAGCGCTTTTGTTTTGTCCCCCCTTGCAAAATCCCCCCTCGCCCCCCTTTGCCAAAGGGGGGCGAGGGGGGATTTGAAGTTTTGCTCGCGGTCATGGCGCGAATCCCCCGGCCCTTTTTACAAACAAGGGGGAGCGATTCCATTCTTTTTTTCATGCAATATTCGTATAAGCGCGCCGGTTTTCTTTTTTTGATAAAATAGGCCAATTAAATTTTCGAGGAGCGGTTCCCCGCTAAGTGAATCCCATGGGTACGCGCGATATTTTTTTGCGGCAATATTGGCTGTTGATTGGCGGCATTTTGACCTTGCTGGTGATTTTCGCCCTGGACATGTTGGTCCTTCCTTTTGGAATGGCCGCCGGGGAACTTTATGTGGTGGCGATTTTGGTCGGTTTGTTCACTCAAGATCGCCGGTTTATCGTTTGCATGGGAATTTTAAGTTCCGCGCTCACGGCCGCGAAATTCTTTCTGGCCGCTCCGGAGGGGATTTTCTGGACCGTGCTGTTCAACCGGGCGGTCTCGATCATGGCCATTTGGATCACGGTGGGTTTGTGTCTTTGGCTGTGCCGCGCCGGCGAAACGCTAAAGGCCGCCCATGACCAGCTTGAAGGCAAGGTGCGGGGGCGCACCGCCGCCTTGCACGCGTCCAATGAAGCGTTACGGCGCGAGAAATCGCTCGTCCAATTGCTGAAAGACATCGCCATCGCGTCCAATGAAAGCAAGCCTCTCAAGCAAATCATGGAATATTCTCTCAAGAGGATATGCGGCCATATGAATTGGCCGGTGGGCCATGTTTACTTTGCCGCCCGCGGTTCCGGCCTCCTTGTGCCGACCGCGTACTGGCATTTGGACGAGCCCGAACGGTTTGAGGCGTTCCGGAAAGCCACGGAAGCGATATCTTTTCGAGCGGGCGAGGGTCTTCCAGGCCAGGTGCTGGCCAAGGGCGAGGCATATTGGATTCAAGACGTCACGCGGGAACTCATTTTCCCCCGGGCAAGTCTGGCCGTGGAACTGGGGGTCAGGTCGGCATTTGGCTTCCCCATCTGGGCCGGCAAGGACATGGCGGGGGTGATGGAGTTCTTTTCGTCCGAGATATCCGAGCCCGACAGCGAATTGCTCGACATTGTGTCCCAGCTGGGGACCTTGCTGGGACGGGTCAAGGAAAAGAAAAGGGCCGAGGAAGACCAGGCGGGGCTGATACAGTCGCTCAATTCCCAAGTCAGCAAACTCACCTGTTTATACAACGTTGCGAAATTGGTTGGCGGCAGGAAGACCATGGGCGAGGTGATGAAGGAAGTCGGGCCTTATGTCGTCACGAGCTTCCGTTATCCGGACGCCGTCCGCATCAGAGCGGATTTCGGAGGCGCGACGTATGTTTCCGGGGCCTTCGAGGAGACCCCGTGGAAAATTTCCGCGCGGATCGTCGTTGACGGACGGAAATGCGGTTTGTTGGAAGCTTATTCCCTGGAGGAAAGGCCGCGGGGGGGGGATGGACCTTTCACCGAGGAGGAGCGCAATCTCATCGACGGTCTCGCCAATTATTTGAGCCTTGCCGCGGCCAATAAAATCGCTTTGGAGCAGATCGAGAAGTCGCGCGAGGAATTGCGCAACCTCTATCGCCGGCAGGAGTTGACGCGCGAGGAGGAAAGAAGCCGGATTGCCCGGGAGGTCCACGACGAACTGGCCCAGGCTTTATTGGCGTGGAAATTGGACCTGGCCTGGTTGGAGCGGCGGATCTCCCGGGACGGGCCAGGCATGGTCTCGGAAAAAATCAAGGCGATGTACGCGCACTTGGAAGACACGTTACGGGAAGTTCACAGGATTTCGGCGGAATTGCGGCCGCAAATTCTGGATATAATGGGTTTGTGCGAAGCCTTGAAGTGGCAGACCCGGGAATTCCAGAACCGGACGGGGATCCCATGCGAACTGGAACTCTCCCCGGACCCCGTCGTTCTGCCTCCCAACCTTTCCACGACCTTGTTCCGCATTTACCAGGAAACCCTGGTCAACGTTTCGCGCCATGCGCAAGCCACCCGGGTATTCTCCAGTTTCGAACGGCTTGAGGACGGGCGGTTTGTTTTGGAGGTCAGGGACAACGGGATAGGCATCAAATCGGAACAAATCGCCGACAGCAATTCGTTTGGGATCATCGGGATGCGCGAACGCGTCATGCCTTGGGGCGGCCAGATCGACATCCAGGGCTTTCACGGAAAGGGGACCTTGGTTTCCGTTACCATACCATCCATTAACTCGGGAGAATAAAATGGAAAAGATCGAAAAGAAAAAAATCGAGGTCGTCATCGCGGACGACCATGTATATGTCCGCAAGGGCTTGATTCAAATCATCGCCGAAACTCCCGATATCGCCGTGGCGGGCGAGGCGGGCGATGGAAACGAATTGCTCGATCAAATTCGCAAGCTGGACCCGGACGCGGTGGTGATGGATATCGCGATGCCCGGGAAAAGCGGTTGGGACGTCATAGTCCAACTGAAAAGCGAGCGCCCAAAACTGCCCGTCATCATATTGAGCGTTTCCCCGGAGGAAGATTATGGGACCCAGTTCTTCAAAGCCGGGGCCTCCGGATATCTGAACAAGACCAGCGCGCCGGAACAACTCGTGGAAGCCATAAGGACCGTGGTCAAGGGAGGATTGTTTGTCAGCCCCGTCCTCGCCGAAAAAATGGCTTTCGATCTGATGAAAAACACGAAAAAGCTTCCGCACGAAATCTTGTCGCCCAGGGAATTTCAAATCCTGTGCATGATCGCTTCCGGAAACACCGTCAGGGAAATTGCCGAACAACTGTCCGTCAGCATTCCCACCATAAGTACGCATCGGGCGCGGATTTTGCGAAAAATGAAGATGGACAGCAACGCGAAGCTGGTCAATTACGCCTTTAAGTACAAACTGTTAAGTTATTGCCTCCCGTTGTTCTACTCTTGGGCCTCGTTTTAATCCGGGCCTTTCCTGAAATCGCCAACCCCCCGTTTCCGTCCCTTCCTTGATTTCCCGTCTTTTTTCCCTCCAAAGAGTCGTGTCGTTTAAAAAATGATAAAAATGTAAAAAACGACTACTCGAATAATAAAAATAACTACATAAAAAATATAGTTCCGACGATTTCTAAAATCCTTGTTCCGGGATATTTTTAACCACCAAAATAAGGTTGGCGTCGGAATCGTTCGAGCGGTTTATCCATGTCGTATTTGCAGGGTTCGCGAGAAGAAGAATTTTGTCCCGGGAACCCGGCGTCATTTCCAAGGTTTAATCAGAGCATGGGACTTGCCCTCCCTTCCTCATCTCGTGATGGGGGCTCTGATTAAATCTTGGAGCGAGGTTTGTTTGGCGAATTTGTTTTTGGATTCATTTCATCCCGAGGAACCCTGAGAAATTAGATTAGAAAGGAGGGGGGAGTTTTTTCTTTTTTACGTCCCGCTTCATGGGGACGGCGGTTGTTGTTAAGTAAGGTCTGCATGTTTTTACCTTAATCTTACTAAGGGAGGTTTTTACTATGAGATTGAATCGAAGGAAATTCTTGCAGGTGAGCGCTGGCGTAGCGACGGCTATGGCGCTTTCGAGCAAGAAGGTCGGCGCGCAGTTGAAGCCGGTGGTGAAGGTCGGGAACCCGTTGGACGCGTATCCCGACCGGCGGTGGGAAGAAGTGTACCGCGACCAGTACAAGTACGAGCGGAGCTTCACCTACTGCTGTTCCCCGAACGACACGCATCAATGCCGGGTCCGGGGTTTCGTGCGGAACGGGATTTTGATGCGGATCGAGCAGAACTACGACCACCACAAAGTCCGGGACTTGTACGGGAACCAGGCCGACGCGGCGTGGAACCCGCGCATGTGTCTGCGGGGCATGACGTTCCCGCGGCGCGTGTACGGGCCGTACCGCAACAAGTATCCGATGGTCCGCGTGGGCTGGAAACAGTGGGCGGACGACGGTTTTCCGTAT
>JACQQK010000132.1 GCA_016207065.1 Nitrospinota bacterium | reverse complement strand
CCCCCAAAGCCTGCAATCAACCGCCGAAGGGAAAACGTGGTCACCGATCTTCGCCATTTCAAAAAATCCCCAAAAAGCGAACCCTCCAACATGGAACTCGTGGAAGAAGCCGTTTCCCTGGGTTGCGTCAAGGCCAAGGTCATTTTAACCAAGACCATATCCCTGGGGCGATGGGTCAAACTGCAGTGCCAGTACGGATGCCCCTTTTATGGCATGCGGTTCACCTGTCCGCCTTGTTCCCCCAACGCCGACGAGATGTCGGAAATCCTGCTGGACTATCAAAAAGCCATCCTCATCCAAGCCCCGCAGGCCAAACAGGCGCTGGAGATCGTGTTGGCCTTGGAAGAGCGTTACAAAAACAAGGGGTTTCACAAAGCCTTCGCGCTTTGCGCCACCCCCTGCGACCTGTGCGAAACGTGCACCATCGAAACCCGGTGCCAGCATCCCGACAAAGCCCGGCCCACCATGCAAGCCTGCGGGATCGACGTGTCGCAAACGACGTTCAACAACGGTTGGGAATCGAACGGCGGCCAAACTCCCTGTTCGGAATCCCGGCCGTTCGGCATGGTCCTCATCCACTGAGCCTACGCAATTGGAAAGGGGAAAACGGACAAGGACGACCGGCGACGCGAAGTTCTGGATCCCGGCTTGCGCCAGGATGACGGGACCGGAGAGAAAACAGGCGGAAAGGTCCGGCGCGCTTTTTTGTTAGACGCGCTTACTAACGAAATGAATCCCATGATCCACGAGCCTGGGCAAAACGAATCCACAACCCTCCTCCCTCTTACCACCCCTTGACAAGCAACACAGTTGCTTTTAGAGCATCTAACAAATCGTGTGCGTTGGCGAGGGAGGGATGCACCGCTGGGCCGAAAAAGGAGGGCCCGATGAGATTCTTCGCTGGCGCTCGGAATGACCGCAATCAGGTCGCCCTGAGCGGAGCGAAGGGTCTCGCCTTTATTCCGGCTGGATCACGCGTGGAGGGCTTCATTTTGCTAGACGCTCTTAGTAGGAGGAAGGGGGTTATTTGAGCGTCGAGTCAAGCAGTTCGTTTTGTTATACACCCTTACCGATGGACGCATAAATAGAGAGACATTTAGAGCGTCTGACAAAATGGAACGCCAACCACCCCCAGCCCCTCCTTCGAAAGGAGGGGAGTGGCCCCTCCCCTTTTTTAAGGGGAGGCGGGGAGGGGTGGTTCCCCCCGGCCCTGGCAAGGCTAAACCCGTGACCACAAAAAAAACGGTAACCCCATTTATGCGTCCTTCAGTAATCGCGAAAACCGCGGGACACGTTTTTATTTCATGGCCCTGGCTTTGGTGACGGCGCCGCTTATGTTAGCGACTTCATTGTCCACAGACCCATTCACGAAGAGAACACTATGGTTGTCGCCTATGAACTCCATGGCAAAACCGGTGCTGGTCGCTTGAACGACAACGGCGCCCCATATGCTCAACATCTCAACCGAGCGTAGCCCATCGCCGACGCCGGCCGCGCTAACGGCGTCTGGGTTGGCGGCCTTGGGCTGAATGTAAAGAATTCCCGAGTGACCGCTGGTGGAAAGGGCCGTCAGAAATTTCGCGCCCGGAACGGAGGTCGGCGTCGGCATCGAAACCTGATTGGTCAAAACAATAAAGATTTTCTCGACCGTGCCGGCGGAAATCGTAAATGTGAGGTTCGATACGGAGGCGCCGTCTTCATTCGTAAAAGAAGGGGTCGAACCATCCGCCTTCAAAGCCGTAACGATTACGCCAACTTGGGACGCCATACCCGACACGGAAGGATGAGAAATACCTATGTAGGTATAAACGGCGGAGTCAGCCTGCCAATAGGGGGAAATCACGTTTTTTTCCGTCGCGTTCAACGCTTGTGCATTTTCGGCAGGAAAAAAACCGGCCCAAAACAAGAAAAAAACACAAAAACCCCGCAGAACATTCTTTAACATATCCCCCCCCTTGATTTTACTGGTTGCCGTTCTTGTGTTTGGCGCCTTTTACCCGTAAAGCTTACGGCAAAATATGCTATCAAAAAATGGGGGGGGGGGCAACCCCTATTTCACATTTTGGGCCATTTTTTTCAATACACCCTGAAATTTCAGCGGCTTTCAGACCCTTCTCATACGCCTCGGCTCCCCGCCCCTTCTTTTAAAGTTTTCCCAAATCTTCCTATTTGTTACACTCGTCCAGCGATTCTCTTTCCCGCAACTTTGAACTGGAAATACGAACCATGAGCTACAGATACGTCATATTGGGTTCCGGACGGCAGGGGGTTTCCGCCGGATACGACCTGGGAAAGTTTGGCGACGCAGAAGAGATCGTCCTGTACGACCTCGACCCGGCCGCCGCGGAGAACGGCGCCAAAAGACTGAACGCACTTTTGGGAAGCAACGTCGCACGAGGGCTCCCGTTAAACGTCCGCGACCGCGGCCAATTGAAAAAAGCGCTGAGCGGGATCGACGCTACGGTCAGCGCCGTCCCCTACGGATTGAACCTGCTCATAACCGAAACGGCCATCGCCGCCGGGTCCAGTCTATGCGACCTTGGGGGCCATACCGATATCGTCCGGGAACAACTGAAACTCGACGCCGAGGCAAAAAAAGCGGGCGTGACCGTCACCCCCGATTGCGGCATGGGTCCCGGGCTCAACATCTCCATGGCGGTTTACGCCATGACTTTCGTCGGCGAGCCGGAAGAGGTCCTGATCTGGGACGGCGGCCTGCCGCAAAACCCCACCCCTCCCTGGAACTATCATCTCACGTTCAACATCGACGGGTTGACCAACGAATACTACGGCGACGCCTATTTCCTGCGCGACGGCAAGGTGACGGCGACGCCCTGCCTGACGGAGATCGAAACCCTGGAGTTCCCTCCGCCTCTGGGACGGCTGGAAGCGGCGGTGACCTCCGGCGGTCTTTCCACGGCCCCCTGGACGTTCGCGGGCAAACTCCGGCGGCTCGAAAACAAGACTCTGCGATACTCAGGGCATTGGCAACAGTTCCGGGCTTACCGTCAATTGGGCTTGTTCGAGCGCGAACCCATTACCGTCAACGGCCAGCCCGTGGTCCCGCGTGACTTTTACCACGCGTTGCTGGAACCGAAAATCTCGCTGGGCGCCGTCCGCGACATCTGCGTCATCCGCGTCCTCTGCAACGGGAAAACCGGCGGACGCAAGGCGTCCTGCACTCTCGAATTGATTGAAACTTACGACGAACGGACGGGTTTCACGGCCATGGAAAAACTGACGGGGTGGCACGCCTCGATGGTCGCCATCCTCTCTGCCAGGGGAGAAATCGCGCGCGGAGCGGTCCCCGTGGAGCGGGCCATCGCGGGCAAAACCCTGGCCAGGGAAGCGGAAAAACGGAATTGGTCCATAACAAACACTACCGTGATGGAGAGTTGACGCCCCCGCTTGACAGATACGGCCAGCGGCGTCAGGAATCCGGGGAGGTTTCGCGGATCATCTCGCGCAGTTCCTTCAGGTCTTTTCCGTCGATCCCGAGGAAATACAGGATCAATTCCAGGTTGGATATATTGATGCTGGCGCGGGCGTGGCGCTGGACGATAGGCTTGGCGTTGAACGCGATGCCCAGCCCGGCGCGCGCGAGCATGTGAATGTCGTTGGCGCCGTCGCCCACGGCGACCACCTGCCGCAACGAGAACCCTTCCTTCTCGGCGAGGGACATCAGTATTCTCTCCTTGGCGCGGGCGTCGACGACCTCCCCCTCCAACTCGCCGGTGACTTTCCCCTCGATAATTTGCAACTGGTTGGCAAAGCCGTAGTCCAGGCCGTATTTTTCCTTCAAGCTGTCGATGAAGAACTGGAACCCGCCGCTCACGATGGCGATTTTGTAGTTGAGATGATGCAGGATGCGCACCAGGTCTTCCGCCCCCGGCGTCAGCGGGATGCGGTCCAGAAGGCGGCGCAGGTCCTCGACGGTCAACCCCTTCAACAAGGCTACCCGCGCCCTCAGCGCGGCGGCAAAATCCATCTCCCCGGACATGGCTTTATGGGTGATTTCGGATATCTGTTTCTCCACTCCCGCCATTTTCCCCAATTCGTCGATCACCTCGCACTGCAGGAACGTCATGTCGGCGTCCATCACGATCAGACGCTTGTTCCTGCGGAACAGCGAGTCCTCCTGGACCGCGATGTCCACCTGATGGTTCTCCTTGAACCGCACCAGTTTATTGAGAACGTCCACGACCGGCATGGGCCTCCGGGCGCCGACGACGAATTCCAGTACGTGGTGCGCGCCGTAATCCAACTGCTCTATCCGGAGGATGTTGACGTCCAGCGACGCGAAAGTCCGGGTGAGTTCCAACAAGGCGGCGGAATTGATGCGATGCCCCAGCAGGGTGACCACCGAGCGGTATTTATACGGAGCGTCGGGACGGTTCTCCGAGTCCCAGGGATACACGATCGCCTTCATCCCCGACTTCGCGCCGTATTCCCCGACGACTTTTTTTAACGGGTCGATGGAGGCCGAGTCGCTTCCTTCAAGCAAAAGCGAGAGGTTCAAGAGTCCGTTGAACACGAACTGCTTGATGTCCAGGACGCTCCATTGAAACCGGTCGATCGATTCCAGCAACTCGGCGAGGATGCCGGGCCGGTCCTGTCCGGAAAGATGAATGTGCAGTTGGCGGGTTTTAACTTCCATCGTCGCGGTTCAAGGAGCGGGGTTTGTATCTCCAGCCTTCCCTTTTTTTGCAGGTCCACCCTTCGTGGAACTGGAAGGTCTGAAGCCCTTCCAGAGTCTCCGAATCGAACAAGGCCAGGACTCCCTCCCCTTTGATGGGATTGTTTTTCAGATGCAAGCGCTTCAACTTCGGCAGGCAATCCGAGCGGGCCAGTTTCTTCAAACCTTCGTCGGTCACGCCGTTTTTATTCAGGTTGAGATATTGGACGTTCTCCAGGAACGCGCACTCCGCCAGGCCGCCCACGCCCTCGTCCCCCAGGCGGTTGTCGTCGAGGTCCAGCCAGGAAATCTCCTTCATGCGCGGCGACGCCCACAGCAACCGCGCCTCCTCCGGCCCCAGCCTCAGACCGGAGAGCATCAACTGGTTGCCGCGCAACCGCCCCTCGAACAGGGACTCCGTATTTTTGAATTTCGTATTGCCGCTCATCGCTATCTTTCCTCTGCCGTAAAAATTACCGAAACGCTACTTTTATCGAAAAAACCGTCCCAAGACAAGAGGCGACTTCAATTTCGACCGGCAAATTCTCCCGGCTAAGAGCGCCTAACAAAATTACGAAGCCGATAAATATCCCATAACGTTTGCCGCGAGACCCTTCCGGAGTTTATCCTGAGGCAAAAAAGTCCAGATCCTTCGCTAACGCTCAGGATGACTGCAACCGAAGGACTCAGGGTGACAAGATTGGATGTCATTCTGAACGAAGTGAAGAATCTCATTTTATCAGAAGCTCTACGGCAAATATTTTTTCCCGCGCAGTTCCTTTGGCAGGTATTCCTGCTCGACGCGATGCCCGGGATAGTCGTGCGGATACTTGTAATCGACCCCATAACCGTATTTTTTAGCGTCCCGGTAATGAGAATCCTTCAAATGGTCCGGGACGGGAAACGACAGTCCTTTTTGCTGGATGTCGTCCAGCGCCCGGTCGATGGCAACGATGGCGGTGTTGTCCTTGGGGGCGCGGGCGACGTAAATCACGGCTTCCGCCAAAGGGATGCGCGCCTCGGGCAGGCCCAGTTGCTCGACCGCCTGCGCCGCGGCGGTGGCCACGGCCAGCGCCCGGGGGTCGGCCAGGCCCACGTCCTCCGCGGCGGTCACCACCAGCCTGCGGGCGATGAAGCGCGGGTCTTCGCCGCCGGCGATCATCTTGGCGAGCCAGTAGATGGCGGCGTCGGGATCGGACCCGCGCAAGCTTTTCTGGAACGCCGACGCGTGGTCGAAGTGTTCCGTCCCGTCCTTGTCGTACAGGACCGCCGACCTCTGGATGATACCCTCCACCGCGGAACGTTCTATCCGGCCCGCCCCTTCGGCGCCCCGTATCGAGGCTACGGCCGCTTCCAGTACGTTCAAGGCCCGCCGCGCGTCGCCGTTGGCGTGGCTGACAATGAGACCCAAGGCGTCCTCATCCAAGTCCGCGGACTCGTTGCCCAAACCTCGCTCCTTGTCCCGCAGGGCCCGCTCGACGATGGCGCGCACGTCCTGGGGGCCGAGGTATTCCAGCCGGAAAATCTGGCAACGCGAGCGCAAGGACGGGATCACCTCGAACGAGGGGTTTTCGGTGGTGGAGCCGATGAGCCGGATGACGCCGTTTTCGACAAAGGGCAACACGGCGTCCTGTTGCGCCTTGTTGAACCGGTGGATCTCGTCGATGAACAGGATGGAGCCCCGCTTCGAGACGGACCACGTCTTTTTCGCGGAATCGATGACTTTGCGAATATCGGCCACCCCGGCGTTGACCGCGCTGATTTCATGAAACCGGCTGTTTGTCAGGCGGGCCGCGATGCGGGCGATGGTCGTTTTCCCCGAACCCGGCGGCCCCCACAAGATAAACGACACGCCCAGGTCCTTTTCGATCAGCTTGCGGAGCGGCCTGCCTTCGCCCAGGAGACGCGGCTGGCCGAGAAACTCCTCGAAGCAGGCCGGACGCATGCGGTCGGCCAGAGGCGCCGGCGGACGGTCGGCCCCGCCGCCATATTCCGGAAACAGTTCCATCTCTTCGGCCATTTTCAAATCCTCAAATATCCATCCGCCGGAGCGCCCTGCCCCCCATGCGAAGCGGCAGGATGGCGACGGCCAGGGACAGGGCGACGATCAGCGCATAGCAAACGGGAACGTCGATCCCTCCTCCGGGCTTGAAAAGGAACTTTTCGTTGAAGTGGACGTACATGGGCCAGGCCCCAAGCATGACCACGACGCCGACGAAACTCATGCTCAGGATCATGAACAGGATGCCGCCGGAACTGGAGGATATTTCCGCGACATTTTCGAAATCGAACTGGGGATACATGGCTCCCATCCCCGTCCCCAGGCCGACCAGCCCCAAGGCGATCAGGAACGTCCCCACGATCGAGGCATTCATAACATAGTCGTCGGCCTGAAGCAAATAACCGGAGACGACCACCAGGAATTCCGCGATCGCCAGCAGGGGCGGGAAACTCATAAGAAACTTTCCCGACAGAAACGTTCCCATGTCCACCGGCGCGGTATAAATCGTCCACATCATCCTGCCTTCCACGCTGACCGAGGAAAACACGAACCGCGAAACCAGGGCGGACAAGACAAATCCGGCCAAGCCGACGTTCAAGACCGAAACGACGTTCTTCAACACCAGGTGGTGGAGCGGCAGGTTCAGGATGTTGAAAATATAGACCGCGACCAACGCCAGCAAGATGAAAATCTGCGACCACTGCGACGGGTCCCTGAAAAAAACCTTGAAGTCCTTGGCCAACAACGCCCGCAAGGCGACAGGCAGGGGAACCCGGTCCCAGGACCCGTCATTCCAGCGGCTGGCGCCGTTTTTTCGCAACGGAGCGTTTTTGACCTCCTGGGCGATACACCAACTGGAGAAATAAACCCTTTTCCCCACCGCCAGAAAAATCAGGACCAGGGCCGCGGCGGTCAGGCACAGGCAGGCCAATTGGAAAACGGATTCCGCGTAATGCGCCCTCGCCCACTCCGTCAACCCGACGGTGATCCAGCTACTGGGCAAAAAACCGTAAGCCGGCGCGCGGAGGCTTTCCACGAAGGCCATGATCGCTTCGTCGGAAACCTCCCTGCCGAAAAACTTTTCCGGCGAAAGAAACCGCAGGTAGACGACCAAACCGGCGAGGAAGACGATCCCCAACAGCGACAGGATTTGATGCGCCCGTTTGGCGGGAAAATAACGCATCAAGACCATGATCCCCAACGACCCGAGGACGCAGGGGATCGCGAGGAACGGAAATATGCTCCCCGCCAGATAAAAATAATACCCCCATGACAATTTGAAATACCGCCCGTAGGCCGCGAAAATCGGCAGGGAAAACAAGGCCACCATCCACGAGCTCAGGACAGCGTTCAACGCGAAACGCTCGCTCAAAACGCTCCGCCGAGGGACCGGCAGGGAATGGAGAAACTCCAGCTCGGGCGACATATAGAACACCGTCAGGGAGGAAATCAGGCTGGAAAACAAGACCATGGCGAGCAGGGTGAGGAAGACCACGTTCAGCAACTGGACGATCAGTTCCTCCCCGATCCTCAAGGGAAGGCCGTCCAGGTAGCGGATGATCCTCAGGAAAAAGACGTAATCCCCCAGCAAAAACAAAACGCCCATAACGAGTATGGAGAACCAGCGAAAGCGTTTTTCGCGAGTGGGCCTGGCAAAACAATTCTTCATCCCCGCCCAACGCAAACGGAACAGGCAAAGAGTCCGGTCCATTGGCTTCATGCCCCCCCTTCTCCGTGCCAGAGAAAACCCGGTGGAACCGCGGTCCTGGCGATCTTCCGTTCGTCATCGCGAGCGAACGAAGCGATCGCGGCGATCCAGACGCTGGATTGCTTCGGTGAAGCCTCGCAATGACGGAACGCGATTCCCGCCTCGGCGCCAGATCTCTCCCCGGTCACTCCAGACATACCAATATTTATGCAAGCATCAATAACCGCCGGCCCTGGCCCATTCGACCAAGACATGGTCCATCCAGCGGCGGTCTCCCAACGGCGTGACGTCTTTCGCGATATAGCCCAGATGACCGCCTTCGTCCGGGGCGTAGTAACGGACCGACGGACTCATGGGGACGCGTTGAAAATCCTCCGGCGGGACAAACGGATCGTCGCGGGCGCTCAATAGGACCGTCGGGACGCGGATGAATTCGATAAACCGGTTGGCGCTACATTGGGAATAATACTCCTCCACGTCCTTGAAACCCGCCGCCAGCGCCGTATACTTCTCGTCGAACTCGCGGATGGTCCGGGAATCGACCGGGGGATGAAAGGCGCCGGGGAAACATTCCACCAGCGCCTGGGCCTGCCGGCGGATCATTTTCATATAATAACCGTTGAAGATGGCCGCGAACCGTCCCTCGGACAACATCAGGCTGGCAACCTTCAAATCCACCGGCGGGTTCACGGCGAAGGCCCCGGCGACATTGGAGGGGACCATCCTGCCCTCCCCCAGATATTTGAGCAGAATGTTGCCGCTGAGGGAAAAACCGACGATAAGGACCGAGTCCCGGGGATGCCGGCGGACAATGAACCGGACCACGTCGTCCAAATCGCCGCTGGAGCCGCCGTTCCACAACCGGTCGCACAAGCCGATTCCCGGGCCGCTTCCGCGGTGGTTCATCATGAACACGCCAAACCCATCGGCCCAAAGTTTTCGGGCCACGCGCACCATGTAGGGAGACTCGGAACACCCGCCCATGCCGTGCGCCAGCAGGACTTGCGGGCGGGCGGAATTTTGCCGTTCCAGCTCAAAAACCATGAGGGCGGAGTTTCTCCCCAGTTCGACCCTATGCCGGACGCGGGACGGCAATTCCAACGTTTCCGTCATCTTGGCCGCGAAAATCGTCTGCATGATCCCGCCGCGGACCAAGGGATGCGGCTCGAAACTTTCCATCAAATCGTTCATGAAAACAATCTCCCGCCGTTGCCAACACGACCGCAAAAAACCATTATTCCGGAATAATATTTCCATACCGAGTATCATTACACGGAAAACAGACTTACTACATCTATTTATTGACAATCGACCGGCGTTTTGATTTACAATAGTGTCTCCCAATCCATAACAAGTATCTTTAATTATAAGGACCTCGCAAACTTATGATTTGGCCTTTTTCCGCAAAAATGAGCGCCTTATTACGCCAACCCTTCTATAGGTTGACCCTGCTGGTCTTGTTTTTTTCCTCCCCAAGCTGGGCGGGGCCGCTCGATAACGACCCTCTTAAAAAAGCCTTATTCCTGAGCGAGCAGGAAAAATGGGCGGAGGCCGTCCCCGAGTTTCAACGCGCGGCAAACCAGGACCCGAAAAACGCCATGACCTGGGCCAACCTGGGCGTGGCCTTGAGCAGAGTGGACCAACATAAAGACGCCCTGCTCGCTTATGAAACAGCCGCGAACCTGGGTTACGACAACGCCCCGTTCCGGTATAACCGCGGCCTTTCCTTCGCCAGGATAAACCTGCTGGAGGAAGCGGAGCGGGAACTAAAAATCGCCCTGGACAAGGACCCCCGCATGGCCAAGGCGGAATACGACCTGGGAATCGTTTACAAACTCATGGGCCGTCCGGACGCCGCCATGGAACGCGTCAGAAACCTTTATTTTGGAAACAACAAACTGGCGCACAAACTGTTCGATCAGGTGCAACCCTATAAAATCGCGTCGATCGATAACGGCGGCGCGTTAACGGGTAAAGCGTTCTTGAAAGGCCCCGTGCCCAAACCCAGATCGTTCCATCTCGTCCATTCTCCCAACATCGAATTTTGTTCGCGGATATCGGACGGGCAGGGCCACCGCCTGGTTTACGATTTCGTGGCTTCCGAAAAAGGGGAATTCAAGGACGTGGTCATCGCCATCATGGGAGTGAGGAAGGGAAAACCTTTCTCGGAAGCGCAAAAAAAGCCCGCTTTCAAGGTCAACCGGTGTCATTCGGACCAATATGCCATGGGGATCAACAACGGAGAGAACGTCATGGTGGAGAATTTCGACCCCATCGAACACGAAATTGTCTCCTACGAAATTCACAACCCCCGGGTTTTCCAAAAATCCAACAAACAGATCCTGGCCAAATCCACGCAAATTCATTCCGCCTTCCTGCATCCGGACGCGAGAGAATACTTCATCACCTGCAACCTGCACAACTTCATCCAAACGCACGGTTTGGTTGTCGGGAACCCTTACTACGCGGTCACGGACGATGAAGGACGGTTTTCCATTCAGGACATTCCGCCGGGGACTTACGAAGTGTTGGCCTGGCACCCGTATATCCCAACCCAGAAGGGGACGGTCACCATACACCCCAACCAGGAAGCGCAAATCGATTTCGTGTTTAACGGGGAAGACGAGAAACGCAAGCTCTACCAGGACGACTTAAAAGGATACCGGTTCCAACCTTGGTACGACAACGCCAACACTTTTTACGGCCGGAAGCGGGTCGACGACCCGGTGGAAATCCTTCAGGAGCCGGCGATGAAATATTACAATCGGGTCACCCCCCAGGAAATACAACAGTCGCCGCCCCTCAACTGAACCGGAATCAATCCGGTAGCAGGACCACCACGGCTTCCAGCCTCTCGTCCCGTTTGACTTTTTGGGCGATGTCGTTGGCCTTTTCCGGCCCCGGATACTTTCCCAGAAACACCCTGTAGAGAAGCCCCCCCTTCGCGGGCAGTTCCGCGGTCAGCAGAAAAGCCGGATACCCTTTTCTCTGCAACCGCGCTTGCAGACCCTGAGCGCGGACCAGGTCCCTGAACGAACTCACCTGCACGGCGTAGTCCCCTTCGGCGGACGGGGAGGGGGCGGAGGACGCCGCGGGAGTTGGAGCGGAAACGGTCGTGGCGGGTTTGGGAATTGGCGCGGCATGTCCCTTGCCGCCGTCCGCGCCAACAACGGAGGTCGTTTTATTTTCCTTTGCCGGCGCCGCCGAGTCCCTGGGCTTCTCGGGGCTCGACGACGGGAGGCTTCTCAGCCGGTTGTCCAACCCGACCATTTTGGTCATCGAAGGATCGTTCAGCGTTTCGAAAAAAGTATAATCGAATTCCTTGGGACTATTTTCTCCGCCGCTACTCCCCGGCCCGCCTTTCGGCGCGGCCTTCGGCTTGACGGGGGAAACTTTTTTCTCCGCGACCGCTTTTTTGGGCTCTCCCAGGGCATGAAAAAACGACACGTCCTTTTTCCCGCCCATGTAGACCGCGGCGCCCGCGCCCCCCAGGACCAACAGCGTTAAAAACAATTTCACGAACTTCTTCATTTTTTCCAGCCTTCAAGAAAACTCATGACAGGGGCGGGAGCGAGTCGCGCGGGGCAGTCGGCGGACTCGAAAACGGGAGCCGGACGGACGGGGCGCCTATTCACATTTTCTGGGGGGCGGACACCCCCAGAAGGGCCAACCCGCTCCGGACCGCGTTTTGCAGGCAATGGAGCAAAAACAGGCGGGCCAAGGTCAACGGCCGATCGTCGGTCACCACCCGGTGTTTGTTGTAATAGGCGTGAAAAATCGAGACCAGTTCCTGAAGATAATAGGGGATGCGATGCACCTCCAGATTGACCGCGCTTTTTTCCACGACCTCCGGTAACGCCAGGATTTTTTTAATCAGCTCCAACTCCTCGTCCTTGTCGAGCAAGGACAGGTCGATCTCCGAAAAGTCCGGCAAGGCGACGCCGCGCTCTTCCGCGGTCTTGAACACGTTGCAAATCCGGGCGTGCGCGTACTGGATGTAGAAAACCGGGTTTTCCGGCGTTTCTTTTTTCGCCAGTTCCATGTCGAAATCGAGGTGCGTATCGGAACTGCGCATGAGGAAGAAAAACCGGGCCGCGTCGACGCCCACCTCGGACACCACCTCCTTCAAGGTGATGAACTCCCCCGACCGGGTGGACATGGAAACCTTCTCCCCGCCCCGGCGCAACGTGACGAACTGCACCAACAGGATCTTGAACGCCTCGGGATCGAACCCCAACGCCTCCATGACCGCCTGCATCCGCGGCACGTAGCCGTGGTGGTCGGCCCCCCAGATATTAACGATCCGTTGAAACCCCCGGGCGACCTTGTTCTGGTGATAGGCGATGTCCGAACAGAAGTAGGTCATCTCTCCCGTCTGCTTGACGATGACGCGGTCCTTCTCGTCCTTGAAGGCCGAGGACTTCAGCCACACCGCGCCCTCCTTCTCGTAAATAAAACCTTTTTGCCTCATCCAGGCGACGCCTTTTCCGACGGAGTCGTCGTCGAACAGGCTCCGCTCGCTGAACCAATGGTCGTATTCGACGCGGAACTCCCGCAAATCGTCCTTGATGCCGCTCAAGATCGAGTTGGCGGAATAGTTCCGGAAAAAATCGAGGACCTCCTCATCGGGCTTGTCCAGAAATTCCCGCCCATATTTTTCGATGATCTCCCGCGCGATATCGTTGATGTATTCGCCGCGATAATGGTTCTCGGGGAATTCCTCGGGCCTGGCGCTCCCCAGGATCTCCCGATAGCGGATCCAGGTGGAACGGCCGAGCGTGTTCATCTGGTTGCCGACGTCGTTGATGTAGTATTCGGTATGAACGTCGTACCCGGCCTTTCGCAAAACGGACGAAAGGGCGTGTCCCACCGCCGCGCCGCGTCCGTGTCCAACGTGCAGGGGACCCGTGGGGTTGGCGCTCACGAACTCCAGATGCACCTTCTGGTTCCGGCCGATGTCCGAGCGTCCGAAATCCTTTCCCATCTGGCCGACCTCCGCCAATTGACGGCGATAAAAAGACGCGGCCATTTTTATGTTTATGAAACCGGGGCCGGCCGTCGCGATCGACTCGACATTTTCATTCCTGTTTTTCAGGTAACGGCAGAGGGTCTCCGCGACATCCTTGGGGTTCTTCCGCTCCTTTTTCGCCACGACCATGGCGACCGCGGTGGAATAGTCGCCCAGTTTCTTGTCCTTGGGCTCCTCGATGACGATATCCGGCGCCGCCGGTAAATCGAGGTCGCCATTGGCCTTGGAGCGCTCCAAGGCCTCCCTGATCCAATCTCTAATCATTTCCTTCATGTTTTTTTTTCGACTTTCACGGAATCAAAAACGGATAAACATACCGGGCGTCGATCGACCTCTACGCTCCGGACCACAACGACGGCATTATTTCATCTGGGGGAACGCGCATCCTCGGGTTGGGGAGAACGATCCAATCCCAGGCGGAATATTGCATCACGAAAAGAATGGAATTGCTCCCCCTTGTAAAGGGGGCCGGGGGGATTCGCGCCCTCATGCGAACAGGGAATTCAAATCCCCCTAACCCCCTTTGCAAGGGGGGACAAAACAAAAGCGCCCTTTTGCGCCGCCTATTTTCCGTCTCCAAAAGACGGGCAACCCCGTTCCCAAAACTTGAAGCGCTTTCATGCGTTATTCGCTCGCGCGATATCCGGACTAGGCGGGACCTGTCTCGGCCTGTTTTTCGGGCAGGACGACGGTGAAAGTCGCCCCTTCATTCGGCCGGCCTTCGGCGGCGATCGACCCGCCATGGCTCCTGACGATCTTATGGCAAATGGCCAATCCCAGTCCAGTCCCTTCAAACTGGCTTTTGGGATTCAGCCGTTCAAATGGCGCGAAAATCCTGCTCGAATATTTTTCATCGAACCCGATCCCGTTGTCCTCGACTTTTATCTTAACAAAGCCCTCCCGCTCGCCGTCCTTTTTAACGGTAACCCTCACGACCGGAGGAACTCCCGTTCTATGGAATTTGAGGGCATTGCCGACCAGGTTCTGGAACAAACGCACCATCTGAAATCGATCGGCTTCTATCGTCGGCGGAGGAGCGTCCGTTTCTTTTTCGACGACCACCTTTCCGCCGGACTGGGCGATGCGGACTTCGAGGTTCGATAGCGCCTCGGCGATCGGTTTCCCCAAGTCGATCTGGCCCAGGCATTTGGTCCGCGCGCCGACGCGCGAGTATTGGAGCAGGTCGTCCACCAGGTCCCGCATCCTCATCGTGGACTGCGATATGCGGCGCAAATAGTCCCGCCCCGTTTCGTCCAGAACGGACGAATACTCATTGGAAATCAGGTCGCAAAACGCCACGACTTTGCGGAGGGGCTCCTGGAGGTCGTGAGACGCGACAAACGCAAACCGCTCCAAATCGGCGTTACTCCGTTTCAGTTCCTCGGAATAGAGCCGGACCTTTTCCTCCGCTTTCCGGCGTTGCGTGATCTCCTCGGAAAGTCCCTGCACCCCTATGATCGCCCCGCCTTTTTTAAATGGGAAAATTTCGCTGGAGAAATATTCCGTCGCGTTTTCCGGCAAGTCCAGACGCGCGCTCTGGACGTTGGAAATCACCTCGCCGGTGGCAAACACCTTCAAACAGGCCTCTTCCAGATTTTTCCAACTCCAGTCTGGATGGTAAGACCGCGCGCAACCCACCTCCAGGTCCTCCATGGATTCGCCCGGCGGGACCCCCAAACCCTTGGAACAGGCCAACATGACGGCCTTGGAGAAGTCCCCGGCGGCGTCGATTTTCAAAACCCAATAATAGTCGTGGGTGGTCTCGATGATTCCGCGGAACCGCTCCTCGCTTTCCCGGAGTTCCTCCAGGGCCCGCTTATTCTCCTCGGCCAGCCGGTGTTGTTGAAGCACTTTCTCAATGACCGACGGCAGGAGGTCCAGATAACAACCGTCCACGTCCTTGATAATGTAGTCGCTGGCGCCGAGTTTGATGGCCTCCACGGCGGTCCTTTCGTCCCCCGTCCCGGTCAGCATGACAATGGGGACCGCGTAACCGCGGGAACCGGCGACGCGGATGACCTCGACCCCTCCCATGATCGGCATGACCGCGTCCACGAACACGATGTCGAACTCTCCGGAGACGAACTTCTCCAGCCCTTCCTTCCCGTTACCGACGGTCTCGACCGCATACCCGATCTTCTGGAGTCTCTTCGAGAACAGCCGGGCGGCCCCGCTGTCGTCTTCCATGTAAAGGATTCGAACCGGTTTTTTTTCTTTCATAATCTCATTTTATCCCGCGTCGGGGATTTGAACGATGGAGATGAAGAGCCCAATTTTGCGCACGGCCTCGGTGAACTGGTCGTAGTCCACGGGTTTGGTGATGAAAATATTGCACCCCAGGTCGTAGCATTTCTGGACCTCCCGCCCGTCCTCGGTGGTCGTCAAAATGATCACCGGAATGCGCCGCGTGCGCTCGTCCGCCTTCATGCGTTCGAGGACCTGGCGCCCGTCCAGGACCGGCATGTTCAAATCGAGCAGGATCAGCAACGGCGAGGGGAATTTCCTGCCCGCGTATTCGCCTTGCGAGAACAGGAAGTCGATCGCCTGCTGTCCGTCGGATACCTTGAGGATATCGTTGGTTATGTTGGCTCGCCGCAAATTTTTCTCGATCAGCCGGGAATGACCTTCGTCGTCCTCGGCTAGAAGTATGGTCACGGGGCGTCTATCGGGCATGGTCCTTATCCTCGCAAGAACTTAATTTACGACGGCAACGCGTTGACATTCTCATCCCTCCTCTTCTTCCGTTTTAGGACGTTTGGGCAAGGCCACGAAAAAGGTCGTTCCGGAACCCAGTTCCGATTCGCACCAAATGCGCCCCCCGTGCCGGAGAACCAGCGTTTTGACGTAAGCCAGGCCCATGCCTTCGCCGGGGACGTCCTGCCTGCCGGCCCGGCGAAAGATATCGAAAATCTTGCCCATGTCCTCCCTGGCGATCCCCCTGCCGTTGTCGCGGACATGAAAAACATATTCGTTCCCGTTCGATTCGGCGCCGACCTCCACCTTTCCGGGCCGGCCGTGCTCAAGATATAAAATCGAGTTCGCCAGCAGGTTACCGAAAATCTGCTCCAGCGCGATGGGGTCCCCCATCATCTCCGGCAATGCCCCGACGGCAACCTGGACGGAACGTTGTTGGACCAGATGGGTCAAGGATTCGAATATCTTGTTGACCAGGTCCTCCAGGTTTACCGGCTGGACGTCGAATTCCCTTCTGCCGATGCGCGACAACCGCAATACGGCGCTGATGAGACGGTCCATGCGCGCCACGGAGGAATTTATGAACGTCAAGGCCTCCGGGATCTCCTGTTCGAACGCGGCGGAGAATTTCCCCCCCTCCTCCTCCCCCAAGAGTTGGGGAACGCGTTCGAGAGAGGGCCGGATCGACTCCAGGCACTGGCTCAACTCCCCCGCGAAACCTTTCAAGTTGACCAGGGGACTCCGGAGGTCGTGGGAAACGATGTAAGCGAAATTCTTCAGTTCCTCGTTGGCCGCCATCAATTCCCGGGTCCGGTTTTCCACGCGGACCTCAAGTTTCTCGCGGGCCGCGAGCAGGGCGGTTTCCATCTGTTTCCGGACGGTGATGTCGCGGACAATGCCGAGGAAGTCGATCTCCTCGCCATGCCGGACCTCGCTGACCGCCAGGTCTATGGAAAATATCGAGCCGTCCTTGCGCTTCGCGGTCACCTCGCGCCCGATCCCGATGATCCTGGGATCGCCGGAACGCAGATACCTTTCCATATACCCGTCGTGTTCGCCGGCATACGGCTCGGGCATCAACATGTTCACGCTGTGGCCCAGGATCTCGTCCGCGGAGTAATGAAAAATCCGCTCCGCCGCATGGTTGAACGACTGGACGATGCCGCGCCGGTTGATCATGATCATGCCGTCCACGGCGGTGTCCATGACGGCGCGGAGCCTGGTCTCGTTTTTGTGGAATTCCTGGGCAAGTCTTTTCGTCCGCCGGTTGGCGCGGATCGACAAGGCGGAAAACGCCAGAAACAGGGCCAGCACGATCGAAAAAGCGAACAGGATCAGCCAGCGGGCGGTCCGGTAATCCGCGGAGGCCCGATCGAATTGGGATTCATTCAATATCCACCAGGCCAGGACTCCGGCCAGAACGACGGACAGCCCCCCCATCGTCAGGATCGCCCTGTCAGGCAACTCCATCTTCTGGCTGGACGTTTTTTCTAGCAAAATGGAAGTCCCTCTGACTGACTGCGTTTGATTGGAAGCGAACGGGATAACCGGGACGGATTCGCCGGTTTATTTTTGGTTATGGATGGCTTCTATGCGGTTTTCCATTTCCTTTTCCAGCGCCTGTTTTTCTTCCGCCAATTTTTTCTTCAATTCCCCGGCCTCCTCCGCAAACCGTTCCGGAGGGACGCGCTCGCCCAACTTGTTCAATTTGTGTTGCAGAGTCAATTCCTTGTCGGCGATTCTGGCCTTGAATTCCTTGCGGATCTCGGCGATGGCGTTTTTCTGATCGGCGTCGAGCTCCTTCCGGGTCTCTTGGGGAACGATCTTCCTGGACTTCTCCAAACTGATCTCCCATGCGCTTTTCAACCCCGACATACTTTACCCCCAATTCAATTGGTTTGTATCGACTGATTATAAAAAATTCCCGCCAGGGACTCAATTGGAAAGAAGTTTGAATCTGGCGGGACCGCCTGGATAACGCGCGCGAAAATTTCGGCTTATCGATAACAAAAAACCAAAACGCGGCGCTTTCCTTTCATGTCATGGCGGAATTATAGCCCAAAACGCCGTGACCAGAGGTAAAATCATAAGAAGGAAGACCCAGCCTGATGATTTCTTTTGGAAACAAAGCGCCGGTTTTAATCAAAAAAAGGGGAAGACGAAAAATGGGCAAGCTGACATTCCCGGTCCTGATCGCGGCTTTATTTTTCCATCTCGCCGCGCCCCCGAATCATGCCGAACAAATCTACAAATGCCGGGACAAAAACGGCAAATTGATCTTCAAATCCACGCCGTGTCTTTCCGGAGAAACCTTCGAAAAACCGTTCACGTCGGAATCCCCGAAAGTTTCCGGTCCTTCTCTCCCGGCGGGGAAACCGTCCGGCGGAAGCGGGTCTTCCTCCTCGCCCGCAAGTCCGCCCGAACTTTCGGGCGGTAGCCCTTCCTCCGGAACGGGACAGAGAGTCCCTCCCCCGACCCTTCCCGAGACCGAGGTCGCCGTCGTGGAGCATGCTATGACGGAGGATGGAAGCGGCAACGCCGTCATCCATGGGAAACTGCTCAACAAGGGGAAGGGGAAGGGGAAGGGGAAGGGGAATGTCCCCGCCGTGAACCTGGAAGTCATTTTCGGACTTACCGATGGCAGTTCCCGAACCGTCAAGTCCAACCTGGACAATCTGGGGGTGGGAGAAACGCGGGACTTCGAGGTCAAAACCCAATTCCCCATAAAGACCGTCGTCCGTTACTACATCGGCGGCATTTTCTACAAATACGGGTAATACCGCTGAATTTGCGGTCCGTTGAAAACGTAATGGGTCCGGGACCCAGGCGCTCATGGTTTTACCCCTAATTTTATTGTCTTGAAAAAAACCTTTTGTTATTCTTGAATCGATGGAAAAGACAACGGAATGGGCGACTGCCCTGTGGGAACTCAAGAACTATTTGCTCTTCTTGAAAGATTCGGGTTACTCGGAAATCCCCGCGGAAAATATTCCGGTCGAGGCCGCCGAGCCTCTGCCCCGCAAGGCCGCCAAGGAACCTTTTGAAGCTAAAAAAACCAAACCTGTCGAGACGCCTGTTTCCGCGCCCGGCCCCATGAAAGAGCGGGTCCCGGAACCGGGCGCCGGAAATGCCGCGAAATTGCTGGAGGAAATCCGCCGGGAAATCGGCGATTGCACCCGTTGCAAACTGAGCCAGGGAAGAACGAACATCGTTTTCGGTTCCGGAAACCCGAATGCCCGGCTGGTATTCGTGGGCGAGGGCCCCGGAGCCGACGAGGACGCTCAGGGTCTGCCCTTCGTCGGCCGGGCCGGCAAGAAGCTCACCGAGATCATCGAAAAGGGCATGGGCCTCAGCCGGGAACGGGACACGTATATCTGCAATATCGTGAAATGCCGGCCGCCCGGCAACAGGGACCCGGAACCGGACGAGATCGCGGCGTGCAAACCTTTCCTGATCAAGCAACTTCAGGCCATCAACCCGAAAGTCGTCGTCGCCCTGGGGAAACCGGCGGCCTCCACTCTGCTCGAACGCCCGGTGCCCATCACCCGGGAACGCGGGACATGGCACGAGTTTAAAGGGACCAAGTTGATGCTGACGTTTCATCCGGCGTATCTGCTCCGGTTCTACACCGTCGAGAACCGCCGGAACGTTCTAGAGGACATGAAGAAAGCGCTATCCGCCCTGAGGGACGATGAACCAGACCAAGGAAGTCATTGAGCGTCTTCAAAAAAACATCGAAAGCGTCATCATCGGAAAACCCGAGGCCATCCAACTGGCGATCGTCACCCTCCTCGCCAAGGGTCATCTGCTGATCGAGGACGTCCCCGGCGTGGGCAAAACCTCCCTGGCTTACGCCCTGGCGCATTCGCTGAACCTTTCGGTCAAGCGCATCCAGTTCACCAACGACATTTTGCCGACGGACATCACCGGCGTCTCGATTTTCAACCAAAAGGAAAACCGTTTCGAGTTCCGGCCGGGGCCGCTGTTCGCCAACATCGTGCTGGCGGACGAAATCAACCGCTCCACCCCGCGGACCCAGAGCGCCCTGCTGGAGGCCATGAACGAACGGCAGGTCTCCGTCGATAACGCCACCTATCCGCTGGAGGAGCCGTTCATGGTGATCGCGACGCAAAACCCCATCGAGAGCCACGGGGCCTACCCGTTGCCCGAATCGCAAATGGACCGGTTCATGATGTATATCTCCATGGGCTATCCGTCGCCGGAGGACGAGAAACGCCTTCTCGGCTCCAACTCCCAGGGGACCAAGGCCAGGGAGATCAAACCCGTGCTCGGCAAGGCCGACGTCCTCCACTTGCAGGAGCGGGTCGCGAACGTGAGCGTCGAGCCCGTGCTGGTGGACTACATCATGAGCATCATCAGCGCCTCGCGCCATTCCAAGTACCTCTCCCTGGGGATCAGCCCGCGCGGGGGCCTCATTTTCCAACAGGCGGCGCGGTCTTGCGCCCTGGTCCGCGGCAGGGACTACTGCATTCCCGACGACATCAAACAGATGGCCATCCCGGTCTTGTGCCACCGGGTCATCCCCGAATCCCGGCACGGGTCGCCCAAACGGAGCCACGCGGACACCGCCGCCATCGTCAACGATATCGTGGAAAACGTGGAAATCCCCGTTTGAACGTCCGGGAACGCCTTGCCCCGTTGCCCGGACCCGGAGGCCGAACGCCGATGGACAGCCGCTACGACTACAAACCCTTGTTCAGCCTCACCCTGCATAACCGCACCCTGCAACTGACGCGGGAGGGAGGGGGATTCGTCGCCCTCGTTTTCGGCGTGGGGCTGGTCGCCATCAACACCGGCAACAACCTGCTCTATCTGGTCCTGGCCATGTGTTGCAGTTTCATCGCCGTTTCCGGGGTCCTTTCCGAACTCACCTTGAAGGAAATCTCGGTCTCCGGGACCCTGCCCAAAACCATTTACGCCAACGAACCGTATCCCCTCGTCCTGCGCGCCGTCAACGGCAAGAAAAAGATTCCTTCCTACTCCCTGCATTTGTCTTTCCCGGACGACAAAAACCTCGGTTTCCAGGCGGAGAGAGGGCTTTACCTGTTTTACGTCCCCGCCGGGAGTTCGGCGGAGAAAACCGTCATGATCAAAGCCCGCAAAAGAGGACCGCTCACCATCCGCGACTGCCGGTTGGCGACCAGCTTCCCCTTCGGATTTTTCGTCAAATCGAGGAAACTCGATATCGACGTCCGGGCGCTCGTCTTCCCGCCCCTCCGCGAGGTCGAACTCCCCACCCCGGCGCGCGACTCCCTGGAGGGCGAGGGCGTCGTCAAACCGCGCGGGGACGAACTCCACTCGCTACGCGATTTCCGCCCGGGCGATTCGCTGAGTTCCGTCCATTGGAAGGCCTCAGCCAAGACCGGTTCGCTCCGGGTCAAGGAGTTTACCAGCAGCGGCCGGCAGAGTTACGTCATTTCCCTGAACATCCACGACCCGCAAACCAACGCCATTGTCCCTTCCGATCTTCTGGAAAAGCGGGTGAGTGAGGCCGCGTCGCTGGCGTATCGCCTGGTCCGCCAGGGCGACGAGGTGAGTTTAAAAACCCATGAGATCGAGACCGGGCCGGGAAACTCCGAGGCGCACTTGGAGGAAATCCTCTCCTACCTGGCAGTCGTGGGATTGAACGCAAACGGCCTCGGCAGTCCGGGCGATTCCGCGAGCCGCGCGCCATCATGACCCGGAGACGCCCCATGGCGGGGGTGATCGGATCGGGTTCGGACCCCTGCGAAGACCTGAGCCGCCCCTTGGGGCGCTGGCTGGCGGAGAAAGGTTTCGACCTGGTCAACGGCGGTGGACAAGGCGTCATGGCCGAGGTTGCCAGGGCGTTTTCCTCCGTGCCGGGAAGGAAAGGCTTGTGCGTCGGGATCCTCCCCTCCGAGCGCCCCTGCGATAGCCCGGAAAGGCGTAAACACTACCGAGCGCCGGAAGGCTATCCCAACCGATACATCGACATCCCCATCCGCACCCATCTCCACCTGTCCGGAAAATCCGGGAAGGAAATTGCCAGCCGAAACCACATCGTCGTCCTCACCGCCGACACCGTCGTCGCCCTGCCGGGAGGCGAGGGAACCCGCTCGGAAATCGAACTGGCCCTGGAATACGGAAAACCCCTCGTCATCCTCAACGTGGACGGAGTTTGGGACGAATTCAGGAGCGCCTCCGCGATCATGGCCCGGTCCGTCGAGGAGGCGTTCGGGAAAATAGAAAGTCTACTGGCGGGATTGAAAACGGGTTAATAGTGAGGATTTTGTAATACCTATTTTCTCAAGAAGCCTCTCCGCAAGCCGCTTGAGATCATCGTAAGACTCCTTAACCGCCTGTGCATGACTACCTATGGCGCCATCAGCCGGAGTGAGATGAAAGATGGGTTTTCGCGCTTCCTGCCCCATCGGGATCAAACTACGATAGTGTCTCAGCGTTGCGAGGCATTCGCTATCTTCCTGCGGTGTAGCGGCGGCATTGGTAGAATTTTGAAGCACGGAGTCGTGATAGACGCCCGGCATACGGTTGATCCACTTGTCGTACGCTTTGACCGGGCGGCTGAGCCGTACGCTGTGCTGTTGGACGATGTACCCGATAGGAGACATCTTGCCCCGTGGAAGCTCAAAGTCAGGCGGCTTCCAGTTATCCAGCCGTTTTTTCCAGCTACCGCGCCAAGAACGAAGCGTCGGCCCCAAGTTCTTCAAGCCCTGCAAGGAAAAAAGATCGGCTCCGAGGGGAATTGCAACATAATCGGAGGCAATCAGGGCCGACCGGTTTATGGCTCCGAGGTTGGGTCCGACATCCACTAGAATGATATCGGCGCCCACTCGTTCCGCTCCCTTCTGCGCAACCTGCCAAAAAGCGGAAAGTATGCGGAAGGGTCTGTAGAGATTGCTGTCCGCCATGCTGGCAGGCCACGCTTCGGACAGGGTGTCCTCGAAGGACGCCAATGCCACGTCGCCGGGAACAATGTGGAGTTGCGGCGCCACTTCGACAAGATGGGGTTCCTTCAAATCGCCCACTTGGGTCAGCGGTTCTATCGCCCGGTAAATCGTCGTGGAATCTGACGATTCGTTCCATAAGCGTTCAAGCTGATCCTCGTCGAGATAAGCGGCCGTCAGGTTGGCCTGTGCATCGAGGTCTACCGCAAGGACCGTAAAACCGATCTCGGAAAACATCCATGATAAGTGATAAACAAGCGAGGTCTTCCCGACACCGCCTTTGTTGTTGAAAAAGGTCAATACCGGAACGCTCATGGGCGCCTCCTGACCGTGGCAAGCACATTCGCCTGTTCAACCTGAAATTCGAGATCGGGATTGTCGTTTCGCTTCAGTTCGACCCTCGCCGTTTGGATACCGATGCCGAATCTCTGCACGAATCCCATGACCTTCATGGCGTCAGCCAAGTTCGGGTTACGGTAATCCGTGATGCCAGGTTGACCAAAGTTCTTTTGTGTAACGACGCCGAACGGTCCTCCCGGGTTAAGAATCTCGATACGGTCGTCAAACCAGTAGACTCGAACCGGCGCATTTGTGCTCTCGTAGGCGCGGTGCATAATGGCGTTGCGGATCAACTGTTGAAGGGCCACGCGCGGGTACGGCGCCGTCCTGACTTCCCGGTTTGACGATCGAATATCGACCTCGCTACGGTTATGAGAATCTATTTTTTCGTCGATCCGGCGCAAAACCTGCCCCAAAGCGCCTTCGATCAAAGCCTCGTCTTGTATCGGATCCGTCATCTGCGTTCCAGCGATGCGAAGAAATTGTACATATGCGCCAGGAATCCAATCTCGTGAAGACACCCCGAGGACTAAAACGCCGAGGATCGTTGGCGTGGGATCGTCCACCGAGGCCACCATCCGACAAGAGGCCAACCTCTGCTCATAAGACCGCTCATTGCTTACCACCACGTCCGGGGCAAACGCATTGAGCAAATACTCCTGCTCGAACAACACTCGGCTCAGAGACGACAATTCGCAGGAAGGCATTGGTTGAATATCAAACGGAATATCTCGGAATCGACGCTTTTCACTCAACACCCGCTCATCTTGGGAGGTCGCCAAATTCCTTCGAGGCCCAACTCGGACCCAGATTCTGCCTTTGTACCTAACCGGCGGCGAATCCGAGGGTTGGACGGTTACCACCGCCATTTCGGCGCCCCTCAACATTCGCTTTTCGACAAAGATTGATGGGGGCGGCAGAATGTTGCCATCGGTCTTGATGTCGGAGAGGTTCCGCAACAATTCGTCGGTGACAGACAGGTTGGATGGGGTACCGTCGTTCCTCGCCCCGACAAAGAGAACGCCTGATTTCCGATGATCGGGCAAATCGTTCGCAAATGCGCAAACAGCCTGCCGACCGGTATCCGGCGCATCGCCCTTCCAAGACTCCTTTCGCTCGACAATATCCGATTCGATATCGGCAAGAAAAGCCTCTAGTTGTTCGTCGGTGTATCTCATCGTACTCCCTGCGAGTTGAAGCTTGACATCGTAAAAACTCAAACCGTCTTCCCCGTTTTTTCGCGCCTGGCAAAATAGGTTTTCGCGGAGATGGATTTCCCCCTGACTTTTCTGGCTTTCTCGATCATGAGGGAACCCATCAAATCTTCCCTCAACTCAGGGTCGCCGCTGACCACCTTCTCAAGAAAGGCTTCCCGCTCCCCGCTTTTAAGCGCCTTAAAGGCGGCAAAGAAAACTTCCACCGTTGCCAGGTTCGTTTTCATATTTCATTCTCCCTATGCCGGACTCGTTCGACGACAGGATACCACAACCCGGCCAGAGGTTGGAACGCGAGACGGAAAAGAAACTTGAAATATATTTATGGCCCGTTCATGCAAAATCCAGATCAGCGTTTCAAGATGCTCAGGGAGAAATATTTTTCGGGGACGGGCACGTCGAACTCGATGACGTCGAAATGATAGGTGGTGTGCGTGTTTTCCTTGAGCATGTCGCGGAACGTAAGGCTCCGGGGGAACAGCCGGCCCTTGATCGGGGCGTACCCGGAAAAATCCACCTTCTTCAGCAACATCCCGCTTTTGGCGTACCGCTCCTCGCGCAGGATGATTTTCCTTTGCGGGTCGGTCCACACCCGCCGGCTTTGGTAGGTGATGGTCTCGTCGCGCGCCACGAGGTGCAGGACTAGGCTGGGGAATCCGTCCACGTCCTCGACTTTTTCCACCTTGGCGTCGTAGGCGGAACTCAACTTGGTGTCTTCCAGCATGTCCTCGTAGGACAGGTCGCTCCCCATCATCGACTGGCGCAGGAGGTGGCCGGCGATCAATATCTTCCGGTCGGTCTGCGGGGTGTACATCCAAAGCTTGTCCTGGATCTTGAGCATTTTGGTCCCCGCCTCTCGCGGCGGGGCCTTGTAGTGGGTATAGCCTTTCTCCCTCCCCTCCAGCCAGGAGTCGAACGCCAGTTCCCTCTCCTTCCGGCCGTTGTCGATGACGAGATGGCCTTCGATGGACTTGGTCTCCGACCACAAATTGTCGTCGATGGCCTTGAGCAATACGTTGGGATCGGTCTCCCCGGCAAACGCGAAACTGGCCGTAGCATGAAGCAAAAGAAAAACCATGGAAATAAAAGCGGATTGCCGATGGATACGCATCGATAGTAAACCTCTACCGGGCAAAATGAAAAAGTCCCTTTTGGCTCTAAAATCGTCATGCCCGCGAAAGCGGGCATCCAGAAAATCTCTTAAATTACTGGATTCCCGCCTACGCGGGAAAGACCTTAAAACTGAACAAATCCCCCCAGCCCCCTTTGCAAGGGGGTGAGGAGGGTCACGTTTCCAACTCCCGAAAAAGATTGGCTTCGGACCGGTTGAAGATGCTCGTGGCGGCGACCAGGCTCCCGACGACGCTGGCGGTCATTCCGGGAACGATCCCATACAGGAACCCGGCGCCGCTCAATCTCCCGCGCACGACGTCGTTAATTATAACGCCTGATTGGGCAAATGCGTCTCCCATGTTCACGCCGACCTCCTGCAGATAATAGACCGCGGCGCCGCCCAGCAGGGACCCGGCGGCGGACCCGAGGACGCCGATCATGAACGCCTCGACCGCCAGGGAGAACGCCAGTAGCGCGTGAGTCTCGCCCAAGGCCAAGCGCAGTCCCATCTCCCCGTACCGGTGGATGCCGTTGAGCAGTCCGGCGTTCCACAGGACCAGGACCATCAATATTAAAAATATCCAGACGATGATTTTCCGTATCCTGTCGAACGTTTTGGCGATTTCGCGGATGTTTCTCTGGTCCAGGATGGACAGGATCACGGGGTTGTCATCTTTCGCCCATCCGGCCGGGGGATTCCCCAGCAAACCGGGCAAGCGCGATTGAACAAGCTCTCGGGCCTTTTCAAACTCCGCGAAAGAAACGCGGGACGGAAAATACCCCGCCCACTCGGTTACCATGTTTTCCATGTAAAACGTGCGCTGGGCGTCGTCGAGGTTGACGACCGCCATTTTTTTGTCCATGGCAAAGACCCCGAACCGGACAAATCCCACGACGGCGTAATTGTCCGCCGCCATGCCTCCGTCGAAGGACTGCCCGATCAGCGTGACGCTGTCTCCCAGGTTCAGCTTGAGGGTTTCGGCCAGGAGATGCCCGACCAGCATCTCATTTTTCGCGCCCGGCAGTCTTCCGCGCACCAGCGATTCCTTCAGCTTGAGCCGCTGTAATTCCTGAGAGCCGGGCGACGCGATATCGATCCCCATGCCGACGACCGGCGTCTGGTTCCGGGTTTCCCCCTTCTCGTCCGGGACGTCCATGATCGCAGTCCAGCGGATCCGCGGGGCCCATTGGACTTCCGGGGGGCCGTTTTTTTCGAGCCATTCGCGCGTCTCTTTCCGCCCTCCCAACGCCCAGTCCATGGGGGCGAGGTGTTCCTCCTCGTAAAACGATTTGTTCAAAAAACGCAGATGCCCCGTGTCCAGGTTGGCGGTGATGTCGATCATCCCCATGAAAACGCCGTCCATGAACCCGAGCAGGGCGATCATGAGGGCGACCCCCGCGCCGACCGTCAGAAAGGGAAACAGCGAGCGGGTCTTGTCGCGCAGTATCCCGGTCATCAGCCACCGGATCATGCGATCGCCTTCCCGCGCAGGGCGGCCGTGGGTTCCAGGCGGGAAATCCTCCTGACCGGGAGCCAGGCCACCGCGACCATGATGACAAACACCGTAACGCCCGTGACCGCCACCTCGCCGGGCCGGATATCCAGGAAAACCTTTTCATGCACGGGGATGGTCGTCTCCTTCAGATGCGTCACGTCAAACCCGACGCTCTGGAACCAGGTAAAAAAAGGGACGCCCAAAACGGCCGCGACGAGCAACGCCCCCAGGGCCGCGTAAACGCCTTCGAGCGCGAACAGCCGGACGATCCGGCCGGGCTCCATTCCAAACGCCATCAGCGTCCCGATTTCCTTTTGACGTTTGAACACGTTCAGGATCTGCGTGTTGAATATGCTGATTCCGGCCAGAAAGATAAGGATCGTCCAGAGGATCCTCGAGTTTCTGCGGTCCTGTTTCAACATGGACAGGAGATCGGCCATCAACTCCTCGACCGTTTCGAACCTCAGGCCTTCGACGGGGCCGCGGTACCGGTCGACGGCGACCCAACTGATCTCGCCCTCCCGGCGCGTAATGTCGCGGAGATGGTCGAGCCTCAGCCAGACGATGCCCTCGTCGATCCGAGGGTTCAGGAAATAAGCCACGTCGACCACCTTGATCTCGCGCGCGTCCACGGCCCCGAACCGGTCCCGCCACTTCAACACGACCGTGTCGCCCTTGCGCAAATGCGCTTTCTCCGCCATCTTCGTCCCCAGGACCGCCGGGATGTAATCGCCCGGCTCCGCGGGCTGGGATTTCAAGGCGTCCATGGGCAGGTCGAGGAGCGATTGCTCCATCTCGACGCCGCGCAACTGCACCGGATAGAGCCGGTTGCGCGGAAAGATCTGTCCCTGCTGGACCAGGATTTCGGCTTTTTCCGGATGAGGCAATCGCCGTAAGACTTCAGGGACGGGGCGGGTGTGGTCCTCCCACTCGGTCGGCGTGAGGAGGTCGAAACCGGGGGCCAGGTAATGCCCGCCCGCCACGTCGGAGACGACCATGTTGCGCGTGGCCTGGGCCTGGAACCCGTTGAGCAACGAAATGTTGAAGACGATGGCGATGATGGACAAGGCGGTGACAAGGACGTTCAGGAAAGCCCGCAAGCCCTGCCGGTAAAAATTTTTCCAGGCGATCTTGGGAATCATTCGAGCTCGCCCCGGTGGTTTTTCCGCTTGTCGAACAGAATCCGTCCGTCCTCCACCCGCACCTCCCTGTGAATATACCGGGTGACCTTTTCGTCATGGGTGGAAAAGATGAACGCCGCCTTGAACTTTTTATTCAAGTTCAGCATCAGCTCGAGAATATTGTAGGAGTTTTCCGCGTCGAGGTTGGCGGTCGGTTCGTCGGCCAGGACCAACTGCGGGTCCTTGACAAGCGCGCGGGCAATGGCGACCCGCTGGCATTGCCCGCCGGACAATTCGGACGGCTTCTTTTTCGCCTGCGGGCCCAGCCCCACGAACTCCACCAGATGCATCACCCGGTCCCGGACTTCCCGCTCCCTGCGTTTGTTCAACAACAAGGGGAACAGAACGTTTTCATAAACGCTGTACACCGGCAGGAGATTGTGCGACTGAAAGATGAAGCCGATCTGCTCTCTGCGCAGGGCCGCGAGTTCCGCGCGGGCCATGGCTCCGAGACCGACGCCGTTGAAGACGATCTCGCCGGACGTGGGACGGTCCAGACCGCCGATGAGGTTCAACAAAGTCGTCTTGCCCGAACCGGAAGGCCCGACAAACGACATGAACGCGCCCGGCTCGATCTCCAGGTCGATCTCGTGCAGGGCGGTGAAGTCCTCGCCGCCCACATGGTAGATTTTCGTCACGCGTTCCAGTTTGAGCATTCAGCCATATCCAATGAGAGAAAATCCGTCTTACAGCGTCTAACGAAATGAAATCCACAAATCTCCTCCCCCTTTCAGGGGGAGGTTGGGTGGGGGTAAACGCGCTGAACTTACACCCCCATCCTGGCCTTCCCCCTACGAGGGGGAAGGGAGCTCGCCGTCCTCGAATTTCCCAGCGAGGTATGGCTACTTATGAACCCCTTAGCATGAGAATTTCATGTTGTTAAACGTGTAATCCGCGTTCAAAAATAGACGACCAGGGCGGCGCCCAGCTCCGGCTCGGTCCCGTTAAACGCGGAACTCTTCAGAAAAAACCGGCCGATGTTGTCCTCGCCGTTGACGTTGGTCCCCCAGCGGCCGTGCAAATACAAAAATGTCTGGTCGGTGACGGCGTACTCGATCTGCGGGACGATCTGCAAACTGCCGTCGCGCACGTCATAGAAACCGAATACTCTCCAGACGATGTCGATGCCGACGGGTTGATCAAGCGACACGCCTACCTGGTGGATCGTCCGATGTTCGACGACGAACGGCTGGAGTTCCGGGGGGATTGAGATTTCTTTTTCGCGGGCCGACACGAAGTATTCGGCCGCCATGTGCAAACCCTGTCCCAGGGCGAAAGTATAATCCGCGCCGAATACCGTATCGAACCGGAGGGGGTTCCGGTCCGGCTGGCTCTCGACGTCCAACCGGCTCTCGTTCCAGTAGCCGACGACGTATTCGCCCTT
>JACQQK010000131.1 GCA_016207065.1 Nitrospinota bacterium | reverse complement strand
ACTCTAACACGGTCGATCAACTGGTCAATGCCATGGCGGCTTTTAGCGTGCCGACCGGGGTGGGCGCCGTAATTCCCACCGACGTTGAAGCGCAACTTCAACCGGTCATCGCTTCCAGTTGGCAATCGGTATAGCATTTATAAGCGGAGTGGGGAGGCGGAACGCGGTTTTCCGGCTGGGATAAACTCCCCTTCGATTTCGACGCCAACGGTTTCGCCGAGCGCACGGCCTGGGTCTCCGCGGACGACGGCTTTCTGGCCCTGGACCGGAACGGCGACGGCGCGATCGGCAACGGCTCGGAACTGTTCGGCAACGCCGCCCCGATTAACAACGGCGCGGGCATTGCCGCGGACGGGTTCGCCGCGTTGGCCGACCTCGACTCCAATGCCGACGGCGTCATCGACGCCAACGACGCCCGGTTCGGCGACCTCAGGGTCTGGCGCGATTCGAACCAGAACGGCGTCTCCGACGCGGGCGAGCTTTTGACCCTGTCCGAACTGAATATTACCGGCATCGGCCTGAATGCCGCCAGTTCGACGCTGAATATCAACGGCAATACCGTCCCTCTCACGTCCGCTTTTGCCCGGGGGGACGGGACGCAGGGCGCCGTCGGCGGCCGGGGTCGATTGGTTGCGTCCGTTTCACGACTACCGGCATTTCTTCTGCCATTACCTGGTCAACGAGGGCAAGGCGGACTACGTGGTGGTGGCGAAGCTGGCCGGTCACAAGAACCCGTCGATGACCCTGCGTTATTCGGAGCCGGGTTTGGAGGTCAAGCGGGCGGCCATGCAAATTTTTGAAAAGACTGGAGATTCTGGATTTTTGGCAACCTCGGGCCTTGATAATACGGGGTCTGGGGCGAATTTGCCTTGCAAACCGTTGCCAAAGCCGTTAGAATCCCGGTTGCCAATCCATGACAAGCTGTTCAGTAACAACTAAAAATTCAATGGCGCGGCCCCATCGTCTAGCGGCCCAGGACGTCGCCCTCTCACGGCGAAAACAGGGGTTCGATTCCCCTTGGGGCTACCATATTTCAATAAGTTACAGATAGAGTCAAAATACCGTCAGTTAAACCGCACAACTTTTGTTCCCGCCTTGAGAAAAACTTGTAAAAGTTTTGGCGATCGCTTCGTGTTTTGTGGCATCGGCAAAATGGGTGTACCGCTTGGTGGTCTGAATAGACGAATGCCCCGCCAACTCCGCAATCAGGAACGGCTGGACACCCAGCCAAGCTCGAACAGAATGAATGACGGAGATCGTGAAAGCGAATCTCCGCCCTGCCAATCGCCCTGACCGCATCCTTGAAACCCCGTTGGACGCGGACAAGAAACGCGGATCGCGTGGGGCGATGATCGAAAATAAGATCGCTTCCCAGCCTGTACACCTTTTTAAGGGGTGTCAAAACCTCCACAACCGGGGAAGCCAGAGGGGTCCTAACAGTCTGTCGGACTTAAGGTCGTGATTTTCATTTTAAAAGGATGATCCGGTCAGGTTGCTCTGCTCCCTGGGACCAGGGGACGGATCGGGGGCTTTCGGTTTCCCGCCCTTTTTCCGGCCATTGCGCTCCTCCCGCGCTTGCACGATCTTCTCATGCCGCTCGCGCTCGCTTTCGGCCCGGGCCTTCGCCCGCGCCTCCAGCCGCCGGCAGGCGTCATCCAGCCTCGAGCGCAACGACTCGCGCCGCGCGATCTCCCCCGGCAACGACCGCGGGTCCGCCGCGTTATCGCGGTCCGATCGCTCCGCCTGTTTCAGCGGATCGTCAACCTCCGGCGCAACTGCTCCGACAGCTCCTTCGCCCGGTCGTACCTCACGCTACGCGCCTTGTTCGCGTTGGCGTCGAGCTTCGTCCCGTCCACGCTCACCAAACCGAACTTCAACAGCTTCAACTTCTTCGCCAGCCGAAGAACCTGCGCAAAACTCTCGCTCACCGCCGAAAGGTCCTCGCGCCGGAACTTGCAGATCGTGTCATCATCGGGATGCGTGTCCGCCGTCAGATAACGCGCGCCAATGTTCCGGTGCGTCGCCCGCTCGACGCGACGGCTGGAAAATCGAAGGGTTTAGTTGCCCCACCAATACAATGCTTATGCTTTCTTTCCGTCGAACTCTGGCAAGCCGATCTCGACGATCAGAGGGAGGTGGTCGGAGGCGATTTGGGTCAAAGCCGTCCGCGGGACCTCGATCCCATGGATGGCGATGCCGGGGCTGACAAAGACATGGTCTATCCGGCCCATGGGGTAACGTCCGAAAAACGTGCGCTGGGGACGGCGGTCGCGGAGGACGGTCTGAGCGTCGAGAAATCGCCCGCGGAGCCGTTTGCAGACGGCGGACCGGGGGAGTGCGTTGAAATCGCCGCAGACGACGATGGGCCCCAGGCATTCGGGACTGCCCGCCCATTGGGGGCCGAGCAAGGCGTCGACCTGGACGGACCGTTCGCTCCGCTTGAGCCCCAGGTGGGTGTTGAAAATCTGGATTTCCCGCCCATCCACCGTCACCGCGACCCAGAGCGCCCCGCGGGGCTCGCGTTTGGCCCCGGCCCTGCCGGGCAACCCGGGCAATCGTCCCGAATAGACGAGGCGCATGGGATAACGGCTGAGGATGGCGTCGCCGTAGGCCTCCTCCTCCACCTGGATGGCGGGGTGGAAATGGAACTCCATTTCCAGGTCCCTGGCGATGACATGCGCTTGATCGACCTCGCCGGTGCGGGGCCTTCCCTTGTCCAGTTCCTGCAAAGCCACGATGTCCGGGTCGTAATGCGCGATCACCTTGGCGATCCGCGCGGGCGACAGCTTGCCGTCCATCCCCCGGCACAGGTGGACGTTGTACGTCATGATCCGCAATGGGACGTTGTCTTTTCGCGGTTGGCGGAAGCGGGGTTTTTTGGGGGAAGGCCGCCTTCCCAGGGCGTATAGCGCGGTTTCCCGGAGGTCCAGCGGACGCAGGTAATCCCGGCCGTTCTGGAAGAGGGGCGCGGCGGCGGGGAGCAGGGCGAACGCGCGCGTCTCCTCTCGGCCGGGACCCGAGTGGGAGCCGTGCTCGAGGGGGAAGCTCAGGGGCCGCTTGTCCGGCCGCCAGCCGGAAAGGATGAGGTCGCCGGAATCGGGATGATGACACAACGCCACGAGGTCGCCGGCCATTTCTTCAAGAAAAGGATGGTCCGGGCCGAAAATCCTCCCTGCCTCCCGCGGTAGGCTGAAAACCCCGGCGGCGGTCCAGGCTGAGGCGGAGTCTGGTTGCGCCGGAGCCAATACCATGGGGATGCCTCCCTCGGCGATCAATCGCCGCGCGATGCGATCGTGTTCTTCCGGGTCGGGTGGATTGCCGGTATAAACATGGCCCAGGGAACCCAGGGCCACGACGCGAGGGGAACCATCGCCGGTTTCCTTGTCGGGTTCCCCGACCAGCCAGTTCAAAAACGATCCCCCCAGCCAGCGGGAACGCTCGAACTGGATCCCCCGTTTATCCATTACGCCTAACTTGGGAGGAGGGCCGGATTTGCCCAGGATGGCCGCGACGGTTTCGTGCACCGTCCTCCCGTTTTCCAGAGGGTAGGGGACGGTTTCCTCCTGTCCGTGATCGGAATAAATCCAGACGTCGTAATCCCTGAGCGGGGACCGGCGGGCGGCGTTGAATATCCGTTTGATGGCGTCGTCAATCCCCTTGAGGGACCAGTGGGCGAAATTAGAGGAAGGGCCCCGGCGGTGCGCCTGTTCGTCGTAGCCGATGAAATTGACGTGGACGACTGGCAGGCCCCGCGTCGCATCGATCGAGGCCCCGATGGCGACGAGGTCCCGGAGGAGCACGCTGATGGCGACTCGCAGGGGGACGAACCTAATCTCTCTCCATAGATCGCGCCCGTCGATCAAGCCGCGGACGCAATCCGCCACGGCGAGGACGATTTCCAATAAAAGCAACGCCGCGGTGCGGACCAGGCTGGCGCCGTGGAACAGGACCAGCAGGGCGAGGGCAAAGGGGTTGACGCCTTTCTTCAAATGGCTCCAGCCAAACGTGGCGGGGCAAAAATGCGATTCCTCCGCTCCCCCCGAATAGATATTGGAGTAGGAACTGCCGCCCCGCAAAAGGCCCTCTCCCTGGCTCTCCATGCGTTTTTGGATTTCCGCCGCGGGTTCCGGATCGAACATGCGCGTCACTTTTCCGGTCTTGCGGTCCATGAACCCGAAGGCCGGGACGATCCCCTTGACGCCGTAGAACAGTTCTCCCTGGATGGCGGGCGTGCTCGTGGGCAAGCCGGAATACAGGGTGTGCAAACCATAACCCTCTTTCCGGACCAGCCGGTCCAGGAAAGGCATCCTTCCCTTTTTCATCGCCCTTTCCAACTGGTTTCTGGACAGGCCGTCGATCTGGACGAGGACCAACCCGGGCTCCGTCCCGGTCCCCCTCGATTTCGAGAGGCCGAGGAGGAATGCCCCCCAGTCGCTACGGCTGAGCCAGCGCCGGACCCTTTTCAATATCAGCTCGAAGCGCTCGATCATTTTCCAGCGGAGCTACTGGATTGTTGATCTTGCAGGGCGGCGCCCGCGGCGTGCGCCCGGTTGACCCAGATGTCCCATTCCTTCTCGAACAGGCGCATGGCCGAAAGCCACGGACCGCTTTCGGCGTTGCGGTCGCGGCGTTTCCGCGTCAACAGGGATTCGTAATGGGACAAGGCGAGCGCGGCGGTCCGGCCCATGGAAAAAGTCCCGGCCGTCTCCCTGGCCGCCCGTTTCATGGCGTTCAGCTTGTCCGGAGGGAGAGAGGCGACCCAGGAGAGTGCCGCGGCAAAATCGGCGGTGTTTTCGCGCGCGAGGAGGCGTCCGTTGCGTTCGTGCACGGCCACCTCCCGGACCCCCGGAGCGTCGATGGCGACCACGGGAACTCCCTGGGCCATGGCTTCCGTTAAAACCATGCCCTGCGTTTCGCTTTTGGACGCGAAGGCGAAAACGTCCATGGCCCGGTAGGCGTCGGCCAATTCCCGTCCTTTTAAAATGCCGGCGACATGCAACCGCTGGGCAAGGCGGTTTTTTTCGAAATGACCTTTTACGATCTCCAGGGAGGGGCCGACGCCGATGAGGAGAAAGCGGGCGTTCGGGTTTGACTTGAGGAATCCGACGACGCTACGGGACAGGAAGTCCATGTTTTTCTCCGGCGCCAGCCGTCCCAGGTGGCCGACCACGAAAGCGTCCCGGGGGATGTTCAGGGCGGCGCGGAATCCGTCGCCGTCGCCTTCCGCCAGCGCCTCCCGGCGGACGCCCGTGGGGACGATCTCGATCGGGGACTGTACGCCGCGTTTCCTCAGGACCTCCGCGATGCTTTCGCTGGGGGCGAAAACCATGTCGCATAGATTGGCGTAGCCCGTGGAAAGTTCGACGACGAAACGTTGCAACGCCGGCGAGTCGCCCGGGACGTAATGGGTGTATTGCTCGTACATGGTGTGGTGGGTGAACGTCAGCGGCGCGTTTTGCGACGCCGATAAAAGCAGGGCCGTGTCGCCGAGGAGAAACGGGTGGTGGGAGTGGACAATATCGGGCCGGAAATCCTCCAGCGCGGACGAGATCAAGCCGGGGATCGGCAGGCGGACCGAGAAATCGCTCCCGTTGAAGTTCTGGATCGCGGGCACGCGGATCGTGTCCTCCTCGTCCTCGGGCATCCCGTCGAATTCGGGGGCCACCACGACCACGCGGTTCCCCGCCTCGCGGTATTCTGAGGCGAAAGCCGCCACGGACCTGGCGACTCCCCCGACATGCGGGGAGTAGGTGTTGGATATCATCAGGATGTTCATGGCCGCCGCGGTTACGGGTTTCGCCTTGACATTGGAAAGTCGGCTTGTAAAGATATCTGATAAAATTTATATCACAGTTTTGGGGGAAATTTTCACGGGATGGTTTTACCCGAAAACGCGCCGAAACAAGAAAAACACAGGAGATTGATTTAAATGACCGATTTGGCGGACGAGACGAAGACCTCCGCGGAGAAAAAAAACGGATTTTTTTCCCGGCTCAAAATGGGTTTGGCGAAAACCCGCGACACCCTGGCGGGCGGGATCGACAACATCCTGCGGGGAAAGGCGAAAGTCGGGCCGGAATTGCTGGACGAATTGGAGGAGGTCATGCTCTCCGCCGACGTGGGGGCCTCCACGACCGGCGGTATTTTGGACGAACTGAAAAAGGGCGTGGGCCAGAACCGTATCCGCACCCGGGAAGAGGTGATCGAGCATTTAAAGGAGTCGCTGGTCCGTATTCTCGACGAGCCCAGGAAGGAACTGAAGATGCCGGCCCAGCCGCCGCTCGTGCTCCTGGTGATCGGCGTGAACGGGTCGGGGAAGACCACGACCATAGGCAAGCTGGCGCAAAAATGGAAAGCGCAGGGGAAACGGGTGATGCTGGGCGCGGGCGACACCTTCCGCGCCGCCGCGATCGAACAGTTGCGGACGTGGGCCGACCGGATCGGCATCCCGTGCATTCAACAAAAGAGCGGGGCCGACCCCTCCGCCGTGGCGTACGACGCCGTGCAGGCGGGCAGGGCGCGCGACATGGACATCGTGATCATCGACACCGCCGGAAGGCTCCAGACCAATTCGAACCTGATGGAGGAGTTGAAAAAGGTCAAGCGCGTGATCGGCAAGGCCCTCCCCGGCGCGCCCCACGAAACCCTTCTGGTCCTCGACGCCAGTATCGGGCAGAACAGCGTTTCCCAGGCGAGATTGTTCCACGAGGCCCTGGCCATCGACGGGTTGGTCATGACCAAGCTGGACGGCACGAGCAAGGGGGGGATACTCTTCCACATCACCCGGGAGTTGAAATTGCCCGTCCTGTTCATCGGTATCGGGGAAAAAGTCGAGGACCTGCAGGAGTTCGACTCGCGCGAATTCGTTCGCGCCCTCTTCGAGAAGTGAGCTCCTCCCGATCAACCCCGTAGCGTTTCCCGCGGACGGGACTTGTTCTCCCTGATCGACTCCAGTTGCTTGCGGATGATGAATTGATGGATCAGGTCGCGGGTTGCCTCGTCCAGGTTCTCGGAGAAATCGAACGCCTCGACCGGGGAACGCCCGTCCACCGCGTCTTTTCTGTTGATATAGACGGCCTCCGTTTTGATCAACCGGGATTCATCGAGAGGCAGGCGGAAGGACACTTTTACCGTGTACCCTTTCGGGAGATTGGCGGATTTCGGGAGTTCGCACGAAAAACCCCGCGCGCTCAAATCGCGCAGGACCCCGCCGACCGCGGTCCCGTTCTCGATGACCGCATGGATTTTATGCGGAACGGTTTTCGCCAGATCGAGCCGGTAGGCGTCCCTTCTCTCCTCCCAGTTTGCGGGAGGGATGGAGACGCTGGTTTTCGCGAAAATTTTTTTCAACCACCCTTTCCCTTCGTCTTTGTTTGCTTCCCATATTGTGTTTGTGTCTTTTTGTCCTCTCATAGCCATCCTTTGCCGCGATAGAGTTAACCCGGATATTGCATGAGCGAATGCCCCATGGCGGCGCTTCGGGTTTTGGGAACGGGGTTTGCCGGTCTCCTGGAGACGAAAAATACCCGGCGCAAAAAGCGCCTTTGTTTTGTCCCCCCTGGCAAAGGGGGATAGGGGGATTT
>JACQQK010000134.1 GCA_016207065.1 Nitrospinota bacterium | reverse complement strand
GGGGGCCGGGGGGATTCGCAGTTCGGCGATCGCGTCAGTGTCATCGCCGCATAGCGTCCGGGCGCTTGCCCGGCTTTTCACCCCCACCTGACCTCCCCCTTCAAGGGGGAGGGAATTATGGAAAATTGCATTTGTTACATGCTCTAAATGAAATTGCCGCGTCCGATGAAAAAAATCGTCTGCTTTAAAAATATCGGCCAGTTGGTCCAGACGACGTCCGTCGCGCCCCCGGAAATCCGGGTACGCGCCAACTGCGCGCTGGTGACCGAAAATGGAAAAGTGCGCAAGGTAATCGCCAATGCAAAAGTCCAGCCCTCGCAATACGACCGGACGATCGACCTCGGAGGACGCGCCGTCATCCCCGGTTTCGTGGATTGCCATACGCACCTCATTTACGCCGGCGACCGGAAAAAAGAAATGGAGGCGCGGGCGCGGGGCGCGTCCTATCTGGACATCCTGAAAACCGGCGGCGGGATTCTGACCACCGTGAAAGCCACCCGCGAGGCCTCCGAGGAATCCCTGTTCGAATCCGCCCGCCGCCGAATGCGGCGCATGACGGAACTGGGCACGACGGCGTTCGAGATCAAGTCCGGCTACGGCCTCGACCTGGAAACGGAAAAGAAGATCCTGCGGGTGGGACGACGTTTGCGCGACGAGCTGGGCGTCCCGGTCACCCTCACCTACCTGGGAGCGCACGCGGTCCCGAGGGGGATGAGCAAGGACGCCTACTTGAATTTCGTGATCGAGAGTTTGCCGGAATTCCGGGGACTCGCCGACGGCGTGGACATTTTTTGCGAGCGCGACGCGTTTTCGGCGGCGGACCTCCGCCGGCTGTTCCTTTCCGCCAAACTGCTGGGCTTTCAACTGCGCGCCCACGTGGAGGAACTGTCGCGCCAGGGCGGATGCTTCGAGGCGGCCAGGCTCGGGGCGCTCTCCTGCGACCACCTCGAACACGCCTCCCCCGCCGACATCCGGGCCATGAAGCTGAGCGGGACGACGGCGACGCTCATGCCCGGCGTCGCCCTGTTCCTCGGCGGCCAGAAGCTCCCCCTCGTCCATGCCATGCTGGACGCGGGCGTCCCCCTGGCCCTGGCCACCGATTGCAACCCCGGGTCCTCCCCTGCGTACAACATGCAGACCGTCCTGTACCTCGCCGCGCACCTCTACCGCCTGACGCCCGAACAGGCGCTGGCCGCCGCAACCCTGGGCGGCGCCCGGGGGCTCGACGGCCACGCGCGTTACGGCGGGCTCCTCCCCGGGCAAAGGGCCGACTTCCTCGTCCTCAAAACCGGCGATTACCGCGACCTGTTTTACTATTTTGGAGAAAACTTCGCGGAGAAAACCTACCTCGCCGCGAGACCGGCCAAACCCTCGACCCCGCCGTTTTGAAATAAATTACAAATTATTTATCAATCAGTTACGGAATCTGGTATGATAAGGGGATAATATCGGCGGAAGTCCTTTTTTAGCCCAACCAGACTATTGCGGACTCGATGCGCGAATCTCAAATCCAGATAATCACCTTTGCGTTCGCGGCGACTCTTTTGCTCGCGGGGATCGTTTTGGTTTGGACGGGGCACGCGGGTTTCGCCGCCTTGTTCGCGATTTTCATCCCGGCCTTTATTTTGGTCCTGGCGGGCATCCTGGGCCCCTCCCGGATAAAAGACCTGCTGGGCAAAAGACCCGCGCCCGCGCCCGGACCGCAAGGCGGGGAAAGGCATTACGCCTCCGAACTGGAACGCAACCTCTGTCTCATCATCGCCGACGATTTTCCCCCGCCCCGCTTGACCAAGGACGGCAAAGGCTACGTCCATGCCGCCGAGAACCGCTCCGACGAGCAACGTTCCCCCGAGGACTATCTCATCCTCGCCACGCTGGCCTGGCGGTCCAAGCAGTTTGAGCACGCGTTGAAATACGTTTTTTCGGGATTGAACCTGGAGCCCGGCGACCATCGCGTCAAGGCCTACCTGCGGCACCGCCTGGGGACAATCTTGCAGACCATGCCGGTCGAGGAAACCGCCGTCCGTTGCTATCACGAAGCCATCAAGCTGAACCCGCAATTCAGTTGGCCCCACAACAGCCTGGGGCTCACGTTCCGCCATCACAAGAACTTCGCGGAGGCCGACAAGGAGTTCCAGGAGGCCATCCGTCTGTATCCGGAGAACACCCGGCCCTATTACAACCTGGCCGTTTCGTATTTCACGCAGAAACGGTTTCCCGACGCCGAGAAGAAGTTCCGGGAGATCCTGCAAATAGACCCGCAATGCTACCGGGCGCATAACCGGCTGGGAATGGTCCACCTCGAGCAAGGCCGGACCGACAAGGCGGAGGAAGCGTTCAGGGAGGCCCTGAAAATCGAGCCCGGATACGCCAAGGCCCAGAAAAATCTCCTGCCCCTCCTGCAAGAGAAAGAAAAGAAAGCCGAGGAACAGAAGCAACGCGAACAGGAGAGGGAAAAAGCGCGGGAAAAGGAAATTCAAAGAGAAAAAGAACGGGCAAAAGAAAAAGAGAAAGAAAAGAAAAAATAGTCCCCGTCCGGGACCGGATCCGCGCGTCGAGTCAGACCGGGCATTGATTGAGATTCGATGGGGCGGGCGCTATAATTGATTCGGCCTGACGGTCCATGTTCGACCGCATGCGCTTTCTCTAAGAGCGTCTAACAAGATGAACCCTTTGGCTCGACCCTTAAATTACTCCCCTCCCTTGAGGGAGGGGGCTGGGGGAGGGTGGCCAGCGTGAACGCTGGACCCGATGCCGCCTCAGGCTAACGCCGAGGCGGAGATCGCGTTCCGGCGATCGCGTCAGCGTCATCGCCGCGTCGCCTCCGGGCGTTTGCCCGGCTTTTCACCCCCACCTAACCTCCCCCCTCAAGGGGGAGGAAGTTATGGAATACTTCATTTTGTTAGACGCTCTAACAGACCTTGGCATTTCGGAGACTCCTGATGGAGGGATTGGGGATGAGACCATTCATGCGGGCGTTGGCGCTGATCGCGTTGTTGGCGTTTCCTTCCTTGTCGCGGGCGGACGTCCCCTATAAAAACTGCATCGACGTCCGCGGGCATAACGTATTGTGGATGGCCGACGGCTCCCTGCGCGGACTGGCCCAGGCGGGCTATACAGACGACGATTGGCCGCTGGTCCGCTACAATCCCGAGATCTTGTCCTCGCTCCGGCCCCAGACCCGGCTTTACTTCCAGGTCCATGAGTGCGCGCACCATGTTTTCGGCCACTCCATCAGAGGAGGGATGTCCCTCGCGGACGAGAAACTGGCCGACTGCTGGGCGCTGAACTCGCTCTTGCACGGCGGGTCATTCGGCGAGGCCGACGTGTCCTTGGTCCAGGAAGAGATCGCCCGCCTGGCCGATGGCGATTGGACGCACATCCCCGGCCCCCGGCGGAAGATCAACCTGAAGAGTTGTTCCAAGTAGAGGCCCGCGCGCAACCCCCTAATCGCACCCCTTGGCCTTGTTGAACCCGGCCGCCTGCGCCTCCAACCGGTTCGAGAATATGGCGCGGTCCTTGGGGTCCAACAGACGGTATCCCCGGCATTGCGGCCATTGGAAAGTCTTGCTCCCCTTGTCGCCCACCAGCCCGTAACTGAAGATCTGTTCGTAGTCCACCTCCGACGGTCCCGAGGGCGGTTCCTTGTCCACCAGCAAGGCGTCCCGGCGGAACTCCCACGGCGGGACCGGGTCGGGGTCGATCCACAGCCCCAGCTTGTGGGACCAGGCGTCGTACTCCAGCCGGGCGAAAATTTCCCTGGGAGGGAAGCGGACATTGTAATGCCAGGCCCATCCCGACTTCATCAACTCGATGTTCAGATTACCGCCGTCGGGGAGGATCACCTCGCCGATCACCCGGCGGAAGCGGTCCATCACCTCGTAGTTCACGCGCACCTTTTTGCCCAGGACCCGCCTCTCGGTGAATTTCTTGGCCTGATTGTAAAACGGCTGTTTGACGTCGGGGCAATCGATGTCCGCCATGCGGACTTGAAAATTCTCGCCGCTGACGTCCAGGGTGATCGTGTCCCCCGAGTTCGCCGCGACGACCTTGCCGGTCATCGTGTTGAGCGACGTCTGGGACACCAGATAAAAGGAAAAAACCACCGCCAACGATTTAAGGACGGTCATAATAAGCGGGGTGAATAAAAACCCTTTTCAAAAGTTTTATGGGGAAAAGGGGAATGGTTTTCGCTTTTCAAGTATTAGCGTCAAACCATTTCTTCAGAATCGCTTTAAATTTAACAAAAGAGGGGTCGTGGCAATTCTTAAAACTTACACTTTCCGCAAGGTCACGAAACAAGGCAGACGAATGTTGTTTGTTCACCATCCTTATAGCTTCTTTTAAAGCTTCTTTTGGAGACGGGGGCTTAAAGTCATCTTCCGATAATGAATATTTTTTCCTAAGCCATGATCGTAAATCTGGATTTCTATCCTTCCATCCTAAAATATCGTCAACCTTGGGAGAATCGGACCAAACCCAAGCTTCTAATTCCGGATCGAGCGCAATAGCGGCGCATCGATTTTTCCAACCCGAACGCGAAAGATTTCCCTCCACGGTATTTTCTAAAACCGTTCGATCTGAATTTTCCTCGCCGCAACCCTTTCGATCAAAAAATACCATGCTGAAGGAGTACTGCTTGATAAATGACCGTAAGAAAAATTCACTTTTTTTGTAACAACCAGGATCTCTTTCAAGATGGGTGGAAATATCGAAGTCGATTTCTCTTATTTCAAAAGATTGGCGGCGCGCGAGTAAACCTCGAAGAGTAAATTCCATATGTTTATCGGCGACAAGGACGATCGGGTCTTTTTCGCCATTTCCATTCACCCTAAAACGCCCCCGGCGAAATAAAGGCTTAAATTTGGCTCTCCTTTCCAGTCGCGTAAGGATGGATGCTCTTTCCCCAAAACAATGTCCGTTGCTCCGGCGGGGGTTTTTGAGAAACATAAAATTTCAGAAACATCGGCCACGCTGAGTATAACTGGAGAATGTGTGGCCATGAGAATCTGCGCCCCATAGACGCACGATAAGGATTGGTACATCGTCTCGATGGCTTTCGGGTGAATGCCGTTTTCGGGTTCTTCAATAAGATAAATCCCTTGGAATTCAGGCAGGTAAGCGGGCAAGGTCAAGGCTAATAATCTCAAGGTTCCATCGGAAACCATCCAAGAAGGGACTTCGAGATTGTTTTGATAACAAACTTTTAAATAACAATGCCGATCTTCCTCCCGTTCGATAACGCGAATGTCTTCTAAATCCCAAAGAGCCGTTTTTAAGTGCTTGATCCATTCTTTAAACTTATTTGGGTCTTTCGCTCGAAAATCCTTAATCACCCAAGGTAAGTTCGACCCGTCGGGCTTAAACCCTTTTGCGGGACTTGGGGGGCTGGGTTTTTGCATTAAAGCGCTATTGAGGACAAGTTTTTGAACTCCGTTTTTGAGAACGCCTTTAAGCCATGTTGAAACCGGAAATTTGCTTTCATCCTCGGGCAAGTTACTCAAGGCGGATTTGCGGGGGCCTAACTTGAAAGAATGATCCCATCCTTTTCCGGTTTCGTCATAAAAGTTATCGTTTCCTGCGTCTACTTTATTGACGATTGTTTTTGTGTTTTTGATCCCTTTAGCTGTGATTAAGGTTTGAGGAATTAAACTTGGATCGGATGGGAAAAGCGAACGGTTATAATGAGTTGTCCTGGTATCATCGACTTCTTTCAACAAAACTTTTTCCGCCAAAAGCTTTGCGCCGGGGAATTCTTTATCGATTCCTACTTCGATTTCGTAACGGACGGTATTGAAATTTTTTTTATCAAGAAGCTTTATCCGCTCATCTGGAATTGAGAGTTCAATAGCTAATTGAAAAGACTCGTCGCTTTTATGCCAAATCAAATCATGAGGATCGAATGTCCGTTCTTTTATGGCCCATTCTATATCGGAAGAGACTAAAGCGCCCAAAAAGGCTACGGTGTCGAGAAACGTGGTTTTCCCGCTACCATTTGGCCCCACTAGTACATGGAAATTTTCCAGGCGTTGCTTGACGTATCGGAGACAACGGTAATTTTTTGCTTCGATTAGTCTTATCATTGAGAAAATGGATTCGCCGTTTTGTTCAACAAGGATCTTAAAAATCATTTTATCAATATAAGTTTTCAGAACCAATTAAATAAAATAAATGCTTCAGTGGCTTGAAGTTATGGAGGGATTAACAAACATTTTGAAATAAAATTCGATTGAAAACCGGCGCCGGGGGAACTACATTAAGGCCATGCGCTAAAGTTGTCACGTCATCGATCTCGGCGGCCGGGCGAATTTCTTGCGGAAAGTGACACTATGCAAAAGAACGCACTGCGGGAAGGCGGCAAGGTTGTCGTTCAACGCCGGGACCTCCAACTTCTGTTCGACGCCCTCGTCCGCCGGGGCTATCGCGTTGTCGGGCCGACGGTCCGCGACGGCGCCATCGTCTACGACGAACTGTCCTCCGTCGAGGACCTCCCCAAGGGCTGGACGGACCGGCAAGGCCCCGGGACCTACCGTTTGGAGAAACGGGCGGATGACGCCCTGTTCGGTTACGCGGTGGGCCCGCATTCCTGGAAAAAATTTCTTTATCCCCCTCAAACCCGTTTGTGGCAGGCCCGCCGGGACGGCAAAAGCTTCGAAATCCTGCCCGGCGGCGAACAACCCCCCAAGTACGCATTCCTGGGCGTCCGCTCCTGCGAACTCCACGCCATCGAAGTCCAGGACAAGGTGTTTCTTGCCGGGACCCACGTTGACCCCGGTTACCAGGCGCGCCGGGAAAACGCCTTCATCATAGCCGTCCATTGCGGGCATTTCGACTCCGCCGCCGGCAACGCTTGTTTTTGCGTTTCCATGAATACCGGCCCGAAAGCGGCGTCGGGGTTCGACCTGGCGCTGGCCGAGGTGTTGGACGGCGGCGCGCATTATTTCGTGGCCGAGGCGGGGACCGAGGCGGGGGCGGAGGTGTTGTCCGCGATCATCCACGCCCCGGCGCGGAAGGAGCAGGAAGACGCGGCGGAGGCGGCCGTCGCCCGCACGGCCGCGAACATGGGGCGCGAAATGGACACGGAAGGGATCAAGGAACTGCTGGAGCGCAACCTGGAGCATCCCCGCTGGAACGACGTCGCCGCGCGGTGCCTTTCGTGCGCCAACTGCACCATGGCCTGCCCGACCTGCTTTTGCTCGACCGTGGAGGACACGACCGACCTCTCCGGCGACCACGCCGAGCGGTGGCGCAAATGGGACTCCTGTTTCACGATGGATTTTTCCTACATCCATGGCGGGGCCATCCGTTCCTCGACGCTTTCCCGATACCGGCAATGGATGACGCACAAACTGAGTTCGTGGATAGGCCAGTTCGGGACGTCCGGGTGCGTGGGTTGCGGCCGGTGCATCGTGTGGTGCCCGGTCGGCATCGACATCACCCAGGAAGTCCGCGCCATCCGGGAGACCGGCAACGCTAAAAACGGTTCCAATTCCGCTAAGGAGAAATAAAGATGGAAACGCTCGAACCCATCATCGCCGCGCATCCATTTTTTAAGGACCTCGATCCGAAGTACCGGGCGCTCATCACGGGGTGCGCCTCCAACGTCCGTTTCGAGGCCGGCGAGTCCGTCTTTCGCGAAGGCGAGGAGGCCAACCATTTTTACATCATCCGCCAAGGCCAGGTGGGGCTGGAGATCAACGCCGCGCAACGGGGCATCATCACCATCGAGACCATCGGCGAAGGCGACGTCCTGGGCTGGTCCTGGCTTGTGCCTCCGTATCGCTGGCACTACGACGCCCAGGCCCTGACGCTGGTGCGGGCCATCGCGCTGGACGGGAAATGCCTGCGCCAGAAATGCGCGGAGGACCACGGCTTCGGCTATGAACTGTTCAGCCGGTTCTTCCCGGTCCTCATCGACCGGTTGCAACACGTGCGCTTGCAACTTCTGGACGTGTACGGCGCCCATAAATAAAGGAAGCGGACCATGAACGCTCTCCCCAACCCCATGGCGCCGTCGCCCTTCCGCGTTTCGCGCAAGGCGCGGGAGACGCGCGACACGTACACCCTGGAGCTGGAGCCGGCCGGTCCCGATGGCCCGGCCCCCTTTTCTCCGGGGCAGTTCAACATGCTTTACGTTTTCGGCAAGGGGGAGGTCCCCATATCCATCAGCGGCGACCCCGCCAGGAGCGAGTCCCGGGTCCACACCCTGCGGGCCGTGGGGACGGCGACCTCTGCCCTCGCGGGACTCAAGAAGGGCGACGCGCTGGGCGTCCGCGGGCCTTTCGGGAGCCACTGGCCCGTGGAGGAAAACCGGGGCGCCGACCTCTTGATCGTGGCCGGGGGCATTGGGCTGGCCCCGCTCAGGCCGGCCATCTACCAGGCGCTGGCCCAGAGGGAGAAATTCGGAAAGATCGCCGTCCTCTACGGCGCGCGCTCGCCGGAGGAGATCCTCTACCCCCATGAGCTCGAACGCTGGCGGGGCCGGTTCGACATGCAGGTGGAAGTCACCGTGGACACGGCCCGGCGCGGCTGGTACGGTCACGTGGGGGTCGTCACCAAGTTGATCTCCAGGGCCGTCTTCGACCCCGTCCATACGGCCGCCATGGTCTGCGGGCCGGAAATAATGATGCGCTTCACCCTTGCGGAACTGAAGAGGAGCGGCCTGGCGGACGAAAACATATTCGTCTCCATGGAACGCAACATGAAATGCGCCGTCGGTTTTTGCGGGCATTGCCAGTACGGGTCCGCGTTCGTCTGCAAGGACGGGCCGGTGTTCCGGTTCGACCGCATCCGGCCCATTTTTTCGAAACGGGAGATCTGACGTGAGTGACCGGCGAAAACCGAAACTGGCCGTCTGGAAATTCGCCTCGTGCGACGGGTGCCAGTTGAG
>JACQQK010000133.1 GCA_016207065.1 Nitrospinota bacterium | reverse complement strand
TTCCCCGTCGTCATCGGCCAGGAAGACCACGTCGAGGTCAAGGGGATCGTCGGCGACCTGGAGGAATTCGTGGTCATCAACGACGAAAAAGACCTGGACAAACTGCGGAAAGTCGGCAAGCGGAAGTTCGGCATCGTCAGCCAGACCACCCAGCAGGTGGAAAAAGTCGAGAGCCTGGTCAAGAAAATCATGGAGATGGACTGCGTGGACGAAGTGAACTTCGTCAACACCATCTGCCAGCCCACCCGCGACCGGCAAATCGCCGTGCGGGAACTGGCCGACCAGGTCGATCTCATGATCGTCATCGGCGGCTACAATTCCTCCAATACCAAGAAACTGATGCAGGTGTGCGAGGAGCGGAGGATCGAGTCGCATCACATCGAGTCCACTTCCCAGCTGAGCCGGGAATGGTTCGTCAATAAAAAGCACGTGGGGATCACCGCGGGGACCAGCACCCCGGAGTACGTGATCAACGAGGTGCACAAGGAAATCCTGAAAATCGCGGAAGGCATACAGGCGTTGGAAGAGCAACCGATGTCCTGAACCCTTCTTTTTTGCCGCCCGGAGGCCGCCTCCCGGACGAGGAATGCCCGCCCGGTTGGCGCCTTGCATAACCTGAATCCGTTCGCCCCGCGAACCGAGCCGCGAACTATCTATACTCACTTGAAATTTTTCCGTCGAGCCGATGCCAACCTCCGGGATGGATGATTGGGATTATTGCGTAAGAGTTTTGCCCAAGGTCAGCAGGACCTTTGCCCTGAATATTTCCGTATTGAAGGGGGAACTGCACCGGGGCATCCTGACCGCCTACCTGTTTTGCCGGATCATCGACACGGTCGAGGATGCGGCCAAGCTGGACCCGCGAGTCAAAATCAAGCTCCTGACGGAGTTCTCGCGCCTGGTCCGGGACGCCGACTACCGTGCCCGCGACTTGCCCCGCTGGGTACAGGACTGCGCCGCGGTGGACGGTTCCGTCAACGACCTCGACCTCCTGGCCAACACCGCGCGGGCATTCCGGATATTCGACACGCTTCCGGAATCCCACCGGAACCAAATCGTCCCTTCCGTATCCGAAATGGCGCGGGGGATGGCCTACTTCCAAAAAAAGTTCGACCGCGGCAAGCCGGCCCTGTTGGAAAGCGAAAACGAGTTGGAGGAATATTGTTACTACGTCGCCGGGGCGGTGGGAGAAATGCTATGCAACCTGTTCCTCGTGGAACTGCCCGGCCTTTCCGAAAGTTCGCGGGAAATCATGAAACGCAACGCCGTTTCCTTCGGGCTCGGTCTCCAAATGACGAATATCTCCAAGGACGTGATCGTCGACCGTAAGCGGGGCTGGTCCTATATCCCCCGTAGTCTGATCACGGCGAACGGCCTGACGGTGGAGGAGTTCAACTCCGCGATATCGGCGGAGGAGAACCTCCGGGTCCTCGAAAAACTCCTGCAAAAAACCGCGGGCCATTTACAGGACGCCTTGAAGTTCACCCTGGCCATCCCCCGCGGGGAGTATTCCATCCGGCTGTTTTGCATCTGGCCGCTGTGGATGGCCCTGGAAACCGTGGCCGTCCTCCACAACAACCGGTCCCTGATCGACTCCGACGACCCGGTCAAGATCTCGCGGGCCGCGGTCAAGAGTATCCTCCGCAGGACGTCGTTGATCTGTTTTTCCAACTTCCTGCTCAAACGGTCCTTCGACCGGGTCCTCAAGCGGAGCCAACTGGAACCCCCTCCCCGGTTCGACCTGGACGGCCTGAAACTCCGCCTGAGCGGTATCCCTCTGGACAATTACCCTTTATCGGCTTGAATGGCGCATGGAAGAAAATCGGAGGTTCTCGGACAATAACGACGGAACGGTTACCGACTCCCGGACCGGTCTGATCTGGGCGCGGGAGGACACCTGGCAAAAGGAGAGCCGCTGGGTCACCTGGGACGAAGCGAAAGAATATGCCCAGACCTTTTGCACCAACCGGTTCGCCGGACGCGGCGACTGGCGACTGCCGACCATCAGGGAAGCCCAGAGCTTGTACGACGATACTCAAAGGAATAAAGACAAGTACGGCAACGAAATCCATTTAGACCCGGTTTTCCCGGAAGGACCGCAGGCCACGATCTGGTGCGATGAAGGATCGTCGGGAAACGAAGGGTACACGCTGGATTTACGTACGGGGAAAGTTGGCGTTCTGTTCAAAAGCAAGTGTCCCCGCATGGCCGGCAGAGCGGTGAGCGGCGAATGGAGTCCCGCGAGCTGAAACGGCCGGTAAAATTCCAAATCCGTTTTGGCCCGCGTTACATCCAATACCTGTTATACTTGTCCCATAAAGGAGAAACGGGAAGTGAACAAGAGAAACTTATTGTTGATCGCCGGAGGGGTATGGGTCGTCGTCGGGATCTTTTTGATATTCCGCGGCGCCCATCTGTATGAACTGGCGGTTTCGGAACAACACTCCACCCAGTCGGCCATTGTGTTTTCCGGTTTCATGGGCCTGGTCATTGGAGCGGTCAAAGGCAGATTCGTGTTGAGCAGAACCGCCCGCAAAAACATCGCGCGCATTGAAAACCTCGTGGCCCCGCTGAAAATCCACCACGTCTTTTCCAAACCCTTTTACGCGTTCATCGCGGGGATGATGCTTCTGGGGTTCCTCCTGCGCTACCTGAACGGGTATCTGGGAGGATATGTCGTCGTCGCGGCGATTTATTGCGGGATCGGGATGGCCCTCCTCGTTTCCAGCCTGGTTTACTGGAGAACGGCCCCGGTTACGGCGGGCAAAAAGGGCCAATGACCTGGGGAACGCCTCGATCGGCCTGGATTTCTCTCGCGCCTGAACCGTCATGAAAAACTTCTTCCTCACGCTCCACATGGTCTCGATGTGTCTCGTGGTCGGGACCCTGTTCGTGCAATCGCTCTCGGTGGTGTTCCGGCTAAAACTGAAATCCGCGCAGGAAATGGCCGGGATACGCTTCATCCAGGTCCGCATCCACAAGTTCATCTACTACCCCATCCTGGCCGTCACCCTCGTTTCCGGGACCGTCCTGGCCGCGAAGACGAACGCCTTCGTCCAGGCGCATTGGATTTACCCCAAGCTGGGGCTGTTGATCGCGCTCGTCTCCCTGGGCGCCGTCAACGGGGCGCAAATCGAAAAAGACATCCTGCCGAAAAAATATGCGATGATGACGCATATCGGCATTTTCATAATCGGCGCCGCCATGATTTACCTGGCCACCGTGAAACCGTTCTGAACCGCCATGGATATTTTCCTCACCATTATCGCCAGCGTCCTTCTCCTGGTCGGGTTCTTCGTCGTCTGCCGTTCCAGCGACGACGAGGAAGACCGCGAGGACGAAACCCACAAGACCTGACCCATGCGGAGGGAAGGACGCCGCGCGCCATGCGGTATGGGTCCCGAGGCGAGATGCGCTACGTAAAATGCCGGGGCATCGATAAAGACTGGAGCGCGGTCACCCTGGGGTGCTGGCAGATCGGCCCCAGCGAGGGCTGGGGCGACGCGTGCGCCCCGCAAGAGGCCGATGCCGTCGTCAAGGCCGCTCTGGATTGCGGCATCACCGCGTTCGACACGGCGGAAGGTTACGGCGACGGCGAATCGGAACGGCGCCTGGGCAAGGCCCTCGGCTCCCGCAAGGGCGAGGTCATCGTCGTCTCCAAGATCTGGCCCGACGCGGAGTTGGACCTCGAAAGCTACCGGGAAAGGTTGGACGGATCGCTCAAGGCATTGCGGAGGGATTACGTGGACGTCTACCTGGTCCACTGGCCGGGCGATTATTTCAACACGCCGGAAAAGAGCGCGCGTCTGCGCGAGATCATGTCCGCCCTCCAGGAAAGCGGGAAGGCCAAGGTTGTCGGACTGTCCAATTTTCACGCCCGCGACCTCTCGCTTCTGGGAGAGGGGACCGGACGCTTTGCCATCAACCAGGTCCCCTACAGCCTGCTGGACAGACGCTACGAGGGGGAAACGCTGGCCCTCTGCCGGAATGCCGGGGTCCGCTACATGGCCTATTCGCCGACAGCCGTGGGTTTGCTGGCGCGCGACTTGAGCAAGGAAGAGCTACAACCCGCCGCCCGCCGGGACCACGAACTGTATCGGGAACCGTATTTTTCCCATTCCCTCAAGGTGTTTCAAAAAGTCAAGGAAGTGTCCGCCGAACTCGGAGTCCTCCCCATCCAGACGGCGCTGGCCTGGGTTTTGTCGCGGGAAAACATCCTCACGGCGATCGTCGGGTCGCGCAAACCGGGGCAGGTGAAAGAACTTGCCGGGAGCGCCGGCCTGCGTCTGGACCAGGCCCATCTCGACCTGCTGACCGCCGCCAGCGCCGTCTTCCACAAAGTAAGACCCGGTTACTGAGCGGGACAAGGCGCGTTCGGCGCCGCGCTTGTTTCCGCTGGAATATGGACAATTCGAGGCGTTGGGTTATACTGGAAAAATGAGCGAGGAAAACCGCTGGGATGAACAACGCGAGGACGACGGCCTCACCCTCGGGCCCGAGGACGCCCTCCGGAAAGAGATCGAGAAATCCAAATCTCTCAAAGTGGACCGGCTGACGTTGAGAGACGAGATCGAGAAGCTTCGCGCCCAAAACGCCTCGCTGAACAAAAAATACCAGAACCTCAAGCAGGAAAACGAGGAGGTCCGGGAAAAAATGGAGTTGGACAAGCTCAGCCCCGAACCCGAAAAACCCCCGGTCCCGTTCCCGCCGCTGGCCTATTACCTGCTCGTCTTCAACCTGCTGGCGATCGGGTTTTTGATCTACCTGCAAATGCAAAAATAATCCCGCCCGTTTTTTCCATTTTTTTTTCACGAAGTTGCATGAATTTAATCGGGAAATGAGCTAAGCTAACCGGCGATTTGTTTAAAATCAAAACCCTTTTCGGGGATTTACGCGTTCATTTCTCGATGTTGGCGTTCCGGGCGTTTTTTCGACTCGAATTTCCCTTCAGGACAAGAAATATTGAATCCCCAACCGGATTTTTCCATCAAAACGAATATTTGCCTCTAAAATCGCTTTAAATTGAGGGATTGCCTCTCCTTCCCTTTCAAAATCGCGCGGCGCTGAAAAGCTGAATATAAATTACCTGGAAAGGAGAAACGACTCGTTATGTGGACAATAGAATTTCTTCACGTGCTGTTCGGAATCTTGTGGATCGGGTTGCTTTACTTTTTCAACCTGGTCCAGGTCCAGTCGATGCCCAAAATGACGGAAGCGGGCGCGGCCAAACCCTACACTCAGATCATCCTTCCCAAGGCGCTCTTCTATTTCCGCTGGGCCGCCTTGCTGACCGTGATCACCGGCATCGTGTATTACATCGCCGGCAAGGGGACCGTGCAAGGCATCCCCGGCGGGGTCATCATGATTGGCATGTTCCTGGGATTGGTCATGGCGTTCAACGTGTGGTTCATCATCTGGCCCAACCAGAAACAGATCATCGCGGGAGCGCTGGAGGGCGACGCCTTGAACAAGGCCAAACGGATGGCTTTCCTCGCCAGCCGGACCAACGCCTGGTTGTCCCTGCCCATGCTGGCGTGCATGGTCGCCGCCAACCACGGGGGGTTTGCATTCTAAACCGGGCTTGACCCACCGACTTCAAAAAACACAGGGGGACTGAATTTGCCTTCCGGGCGGATTCAGTCCCCCTTTCATTTTGACGAGCGCTCCCTCCCCTTTCCTCACTCCACCACGAGGGCTTCCATGGGGTCCAGACGGGAAGCCTTGATCGCCGGATAGATCCCGAACACGATGCCGACCGCCGTGCAGACCAGGGTCGACACGACGATCGCCTGGTAATCGAGGATCAGCGTCCAGGGGCTCCACCGGGCCAGCCCGAGGGTGATGCCCGTGCCGGCGGCTATCCCGATCGCCCCTCCCAATAGGCCGATCAACACCGATTCCATGACGAATTGCTGGACGATGTCCGTCCTCGAAGCCCCGACCGCCCGCCGCATGCCGATCTCGCGGGTGCGCTCGCGCACGGAAATCAGCATGACCGCCAGTATCCCGATGCCGCCGACCACCAGGGAAATCGCGGCGACGCCGACGATCAGCAGGGTGAAGGTCTCGGCGGTTTCCCGCTTGAGTTTTTCGATGTCCACCTGGCTCTGGATGGTGAAATCGTCGGGCTGTCCCTCGCGCAACCTGTGTTTCGACCGGAACCAGTCGCGGATCTCCCTCTCGGCGCGTTTCATTTTGTCCTTGGACTCGACTTGGTAATAAATCGTGCGGATATACGTCTGGTTCATGATGCGCCGCAGGAGGGCGTTGAGCGGGACGAGGAAAACGTCGTCCTGGTCCTGGCCGTCCGTATCCATCCCTTTCGGCTTGAACACCCCGATGATTTTGAACGGGACGGACTTCACCCGCACGGTCTGCCCGATGGGGTCCTCGTCCCCGAAGATGTTTTTTATGGTGGTGTAGCCGATCACCGCGACGCGGTTGGCCGTTTTCAGGTCGCGTTCCTCGAAAAAGTTTCCCCGCTCGATTTCATATTTGCGCACGGGAAGGAACTCCAGGTTCGACCCCGCCACCCGGACCTCCGTGGCCGAGTTTTTATATTTCACCTGCGTCTGGACGTATTCGTAGGGGGCCGCTCTCTTCAGTTCGGGGACGTCCTCCTTCAGGAGTTGGGCGTCGCGCGCGGTGATGTTGTTGACGGAGCCCTCCAACTCCAGCCGGCCGCCGCGCACCTTCATTTCCCCGGCGCTGACCGTGATGAGGTTCTCGCCCATCCGCGAGATGATGTCCATCGACTCCTTCTGCGAACCCCTGCCGATGGCCACCATGACGACGACCGAGCCGATGCCGATCATGATCCCCAGGGAGGCGAGAAAGCTCCGCAGTTTGTGGGTCTTCAGCGCGGACGCGGCGATGGCCGCGCTCGATGTCAATCGCATGACGGCCGGACTCCATGGCTTTTCATCGAATGGTTTCCTCCGGGCTCAGCGAGGCCGCCTTGCGCGCGGGTTGAATGCCGAAAACCAGGCCGACGGCCGCGGAAAACACGAAAGCCACGACGAACGACTCCCAGGTGGGTTTGGCGGCCAGGACATGGAACTTCTTCAGAATGAAGGAAATCGTCGCCCCCAAAGCGCAACCGGCGGTCCCTCCCAGAATGGAAACGAAAATGGACTCGAACAGAAACTGCTGGGTGATGTCCGAACGGCGCGCCCCGAAACATCTGCGGATGCCGATCTCGCGGATGCGCTCGCGGATGGAGACCAGCATGATGTTCATGATCACGATCCCGCCCACCAGAAGGGACACGGCGGAAATCAGGACCAGCATGCGGTTCAAGGCGCGTTCCTCCGCGGTCACCCACTCCATGATCCCCTCGGGCGTGATGAAGCGGAAATCGTCCTCCGCGAAAACGGACAGGTTGTGGTTTTTTCTAAGGAGTTGCCGCACTCCCTCCATGGTCTCCTGGACCTTGGAGGGATCGAGGGTGTGGATGCGGATGCTGAACAGCCAGGTTTGCCGGAACAGCCTGCTGATGGAGGTCGAAAGGGGCACGATGACGCGGTCGTCGGGGTCGAAGCCGCTCTCGGTCACGCCTTTTTTTTCCAGGACGCCCGCCACCCGGAAATAGACCTTGCCGATCCGGACCATCTTCCCCACGGGGTCCTCGTCGCCGAACAGCTTTCCCGCGGGCGTGGCCCCCAGGACGGCCACTTTCGCCTTGCGCTTCATGTCCTCGTCCGTAAAAAAGCTCCCGTCGGACAATTTCCACAACCGGGCCGATTGCCATTCGGGGGTCACCCCGTAAACGCGGGTGAACGTGTTGTTCCGCTTGTACACCATGCGCATGCTCTGCCTCTGGTGCGGGACCGCCGCCTGGACGGTGGGCATGGCGCGGATGTCGTCGACGTCGGCCAGGGTGAGCGTGGTCGGCGTCTTGGTCCTGGCGAAAAACAGGCGCCCGGCGCCGGCGGCCACCGAGAACGCCTCCGGGCCGAAGCCCATGTCGCTGATGCGGGCGAGGACCTTGGCCTTGGCCCCCTCGCCGATGGCCACGATCACGGTCAACGAGGCGATGCCGATGACGACGCCCAGCGTCATCAGGAGGGTCTTGCTCTTATGCAGAGCCAGCCCGCGAAGGGCTTCCTTCAAATTGCGTAACGCTCTCATGGCGCCGGTCTTCCAGTATTCTCCCGTCCATCAGGCTGATGGTGCGGCGCCCATGTTGCGCCACTTTCGGGTCGTGGGTGATGATGACGATCGTCCGCCCTTCCCGGTTCAACTGGTCCAGGATCCGCATGACTTCCGCCCCGTTTTTGGAGTCCAGGTTCCCGGTCGGCTCGTCCGCCAGAATGATCTTGGGATTGTTGACGAGGGCGCGGGCGATGGTGACGCGCTGTTGCTCGCCGCCGGAAAGTTGTCCGGGGCTGTGGTGCAGGCGGTGGCCGAGCCCGACCGTCTCCAGGGATTCGCGGGCCCTCTCCCGGGCGTCGGCGGGGACCTTGTGGCAGTACAACAAGGGCATCATCACGTTGTCGATGGCCTTGACGCCGGGAAGCAGATGGAACGCCTGGAACACGAACCCGATCTTTTCGTTGCGCGCGCGCGACAACTGGGCGTCGTTCAACGTTTCGACCTCCTCGCCGTCCAGAATGTACCTGCCCGAGGTGGGGCTCCCCAGGCAACCCATGATGGTCATCAAGGTGCTCTTTCCGGCGCCGGAGGGGCCGATCACGCTCGCGTATTCTCCCTCCTCGATCCGCAAGTCGATGCCTTTGAGGACGGGGGTCTCCGCGCCGGCGCTCAGGTAGGTCTTGACGATGTTTTCCATGCGGATCAAACTCATGGCCGCCGCCCCGGAGGTCTGCCTCCCTTGTTTCCGGAGTCCGTTTTGGGCTTGAGCAGAACGCCCACCTCGTCGCCCTCGTTCAGCCCCGACTTCACCTCGATGAAACTGCCCTCGCGCCAACCCGTCTCGATGGGTTTTTCCGCGACGCGGCCGTCGACGCGGACCGCCACGAAAGACTTGTCGGCGGTGCGTTTCACGCTTTCCTTGGGTATCGCCAGCGCGTTCGGGCGGAGGCCGGTCGTGACGACCACGTTGGCGGTCATGTCCGGGCGCAACAACTTGATGTCCTCCTTGTCGATCCGCAACATCACTTCATAGTTGACGACGTTGTCCTTGATCACCGATTTGGGATGGATGTCCATCGCCTCCGCCTTGAAAATCTTCTCGGCGTAGCTATCGACGGTGAACGCGGCCTTCTGGCCCACCTTGACCTTGCCGATGTCGGTTTCGTCCACATAGGCCGTGACTTCCAGCTTGCTCAGATCGATGAGGGTCACGAACGTCGGGGCGCTCAACCCGGCCACGACGGTTTCGCCCTCCTGGGTCGAGACGTAGGCCACGATCCCGTCGATGGGGGCGGTGATCGTGGCGTAGGACAACTGGGTTTCCACGTCCATGATGTTGGCCCGGTCTTTTTCGATCTGGGCCTTGACGACGCTGACGTCGTTGGGGAAACTGACCTCCTTGAGTTTCAACTCCTCCCTGGCCGCCTTGATTTGCGCGAGCAAGGTGTCCTTTTTCTGCACCGCCTCGTCCACCGCCGAGTCGGAGACGAAGCCCTCTTTATTGAGACCGGTATTGCGGGCCAGCGTTTTTTCGGCGAGTTGCAACTGCGCCTGCAGGTCCTCGATATTGGCTTTCGCCTTGTCGATTTCCAGCGGCCGTTCGGAAACGATCTTGGCCAGTTGGGCCTCGTCGGACTTCAACTCCGCCTCCCTTTGGGCCACGCGGGCCAGCAGGTCCTGATGCTCGATGATGGCGATCGTCTTGCCCCTGTGGATGAAATCGCCAATGCGGACAAACAAGCGCCTCAGCTTGCCGGAGATTCGCGCTCCGATCTTGACCTCCGCCCCGGTATGGAGCGTGACGGTCCCGGTGGCCAGCACCGTCTGCTGGATGTCCCTCCGGACGACTTTCTTGAACTCGTAATCCTTCTCCGACAGTCCCTTTTCGCCCGAACCCATCATCGATTTGAAATTACGGAGAAACGGAATCTTGGGGTCGCTCAGATAAATCCAGCCGATACCCGCAACCATCAGAAGGAGGAGAACGCTCCCCAGGACCTTTTTCGACCCGCCCATGATTTTTTTAATGGATTGTTTAATAAGCGTTTAAGCCGTCAATTGTAACACAGTTCGGCGCTCCAGGGTTAATGCAACCTTCACTCGCCGCGCTGTGTTATGATCGTAACACCCGTCCTTCAATAGTCGTATTTTCCGGGAAAAATGAAACACAAAACCGAATTTGAAGCGGAAAAGGGAAAAAGCGCCAGGGCCGGAAAGATCGCGTTCATCGGGTTGATTGCCGGTCTGGCCGTCGTTTTGGCCGCGGCGGCGGCTATCGTCCTGAACCTGGACCGCTTCCGCGAGCCGGTCGTCGCGAAATTGTCCGAAATGACGGGGTTGAAAATCGCGGTCGAATCGTTGGGCCTGGACTTTTCCCGCGGGCTGAAATTGAAATGCGTTGGCCTGAAAGTCCGCACCCCCGACGGCCATCGCCAGTTGTTTTCCGCGGAAGAGGCGCTCCTGGAGCTGGAACTTCTTCCCATCCTGCGGGGGCAATTCAACGTAAAGGATTTCGTCCTCGTAAAGCCGGAGGTCCGGATATATCCGGAACGCCCCGGCGAGCCTGCGGGTCCGCCCTCCCAGACCGAGGCTCCCGCGCCTCCCGGACCGGCGGGACCCCCCGCCCCCAAGAAACTCACGCCGCAACAATTCCAGTATGGGACCATCCGTACTTTCCTGCAAACCGCCCATTTGTCCCTGGAGAGGATCGAGATCCGGCAAGGCCGGGTGGTCTTCGCGTCCAGCGAAACGGGCCCTTCTCCGGAAGCCGAAAAAATCCTGGCCGTTTCCGCGGGCATGCAATTCCGCAGGGCCGGCCGGGACAAACTCGACCTGGCCCTGACGCCTCTTGCATTGGAGGCCGGCAACCTCCGCTTCGCGGGGACCGCCCTGTTCGAGGACATGCTCGGACAACGCGCCGCCCTGCGCGCGAATCTGGAATCGGGACCGTTCACGATAGACGAGCTTGCGCAACTGCGCGGGTGGCTTCCCGAAGCGCAACGGCAGTATCTCGACCCGGAACGGTTTTCCGGAAAAGTCGAGCGCCTGTCCCTGGACATGACCGCCCAACTCGATTCGACGGCCAACCTGGAATCCCTCGATTCGCTCAAGGACCGCGCCACCGCCAGGATCAACCTGGTCGTCGCGGACGCGGGGGTGATGGCGGGGGATGTTTCGGTCCCCGTCCCGCGCGTCGAAGGGGAGGGGCAGTGGGAGAAAAACTCCCTGCGTCACCAGATCGCCGGCAAGGCGCTGGAGGGGGATTTCGCCCTGACGGGCAACCTGACATTCGCGAAGGACTTTTCCTCGGCGGCGATCGATTCCGACCTGAAAATCGCCGGCGCCCATCTCGCGCCGATCAAGCCCGCCGTGAAAAACGAATGGTTCCCGGACGAAGGGACGGTGTCGGGGACGGCGCATGTCTCCGGCCCGGTGTCCGATTTGCCGGGCCTGCAATGGGCGGGCAAGTTTGAGGGGAAAAATTTGGGCGTCAAGGTCGGAGAGAAAAAACACGCCGCGGAGGCGGCGGTCGTGTCCATCCACACCGTTTCTCCCGGCCAGGCAAACCTGGACATCAGCCTGACCCATGTGTCGCTCGACCGCGCGCTCTTGAAGCAGGTCTCGGGACTCGTTGGAATAACCGAAGACGCCGTCCGGTTGGCCCAGGGCAGGATTTTTCCGCGACACGGGGAGATCGACCTGTCGGGGAACTATTGGTTGTCGCGGCAAACCTGGAACGCAAAATTCAACAGCCGGGGCTTGCTGTCGGAGGACCTGCTCCCCGAACATTTCGCCGGCCCGTTGAGCCTGTCGGGAAACCTTGAGGGCGGGAACACGCCCGAAGGCCCGCTCCGCGGCCTGTCCGGAAACGTCAAGGTCCAGTTTAGCGACGGAAGCCTCCGGCAGGCGCGTTTCATCTCGGCCCTCCTCGCCCTGTTGAACCCGCACAGCGTCGTTGACGCGCAAAAGGAGGGGTTGAATTATAAATACCTCGGCGGGGACTTTAAAATCCGCAAGGGCGAGACGGTCACGAACAACCTGGAACTGAACGGCCCCCAACTCAAGGTCCTGGTCGCGGGAAAGGCCGACCTGCCCACCGGAGCCCTGAAAGCGGAGGCCAAGGCCATGCCCCTGCAACTGGTCGACACCGTGGCGAAGGCCATCCCCCTGGTGGGCAAGATCCTGGGCGGAGGGAAAAAAGGCGGCGTGATCGAGACTTATTTTTCGATGGAAGGGACGCTGGCCGACCCCAAATTCACCCTGCTTCCGGGGAGGACCATCCTCGGCAAACCGCTCGGCATCCTGGAGGAACTGATCAAACTCCCCGCTTCTCTGGCGGATTCCAACGAGGACCACGACGAACCGGACAAAATAAATGAAGACTCCTTCGGAGAACACGCGAAGGGCAAGGGTTAAAGATAAAGGCCGCGGAAGCATGGCTTATGCCATCATTTCCAAGGTTGCCTGAAATGACAGAATATAATATAAAGATAAGAGCGTCTAACAAAATGAATTGATAGTCTGACCCCACAAATGCTCCCCTCCCGTG
>JACQQK010000138.1 GCA_016207065.1 Nitrospinota bacterium | reverse complement strand
TGACGAGTGCATCAACTGTGGCGTTTGCGAACCCGAATGTCCCAACGGCGCAATTTCGGAAGGCGAGGACTTCTACGTAATCGACCCCGAGCTATGCACAGAATGCGTTGGTTTCCATGGAGAGGAAGCTTGTCAGGAAGTGTGTCCGGTCGATTGTTGCGTCCCGGACGAAGACAAAAGGGAATCCGAGGATGACCTGCTGGCGAGGGCCAGGAAACTGCATCCGGACCAAACCTTCCCGGCGGCGGCCGAACTCACGGCCGAGACCTCCCTCTTCCGGAACCCCGGCCGCAAAAACGCCAATCTTTAATTCGATCATTTACAAACGCGCGGCCCGTTTAAGCGAATAGAGCCCAAACGGGCCGCGCGTTTTGCCGTCCAAAACCTCTCGCAATCGGCGCCTTCCGCGCTTCAGTCCCCGGGGTTTAACATTCGATTCACAAAGAGCTTGACAAAAGCTCCAGAAACTATAAGCTGTCATCTATTCAAATTCGTTATCATTAAATAACGATCGACGCGGGGTGGAGCAGTCCGGTAGCTCGTTGGGCTCATAACCCAAAGGTCGTAGGTTCAAATCCTGCCCCCGCAACCAATAATCGAGGGGTTGGCTCGCAAGGGCCAACCCCTCGATGCGTTTTGGACGGCTGTCAGGCGAATACCATCACTGTACAAACCTGTCAACCGATCTCGTGGAGCTTTATAGCCAATTCACTAAAATTGAACTTTTGGAAAACCGTTTAGCATAAAAAAACACGAACCTCCCAAAGTCCAAAAACAAATAACATTGCGGCGATCCCCAATTTCGCGGGTCATATAAACGCCTCTTTCAAAATTTCCTCGACAAAACGGTTCAGACTTTTTCCCTGTTCGATCGATTTCATGGCCAACTGGCGGTGCAGGCGGGGATCGATCCGCGCGATGAATTTCCCCGAATAGGTCTTGGTCGCGACAGGTTCCGGAATGGGATAGCCGCTTTCTTTCGCGCCCTTGAGCCAGGTGTCTATCGCGTCTTCGATGTTCCGGCTTGCTTCATTCATGGTGGAACCGTGAGTAGCACAGCCAGGCAATTCCGGGGCCGTAGCGACATAAGCCTGATCTTCCTCCGACCATGCAATGGTGACCAGATATTTGAACTTATCCTTTTTCGATCTCGCCTTCATAGCAAACCCCCAATCCGTAGAACTTGAATGACTTGTTTCAGTTGATAGGGTTTGACCTCTTTGGAATGCGTTGCGATGACGATGGGAGGCAACCCTTTTTTAATCCATTTCAGATGCGATCCTTTTCCGGCCTTCTTTCGAAAACCCAACCTGAGCAGTAAGGTTTCCAATTCCCCACGCTTGATTGTGTTATTCAGCAGTTTTTCAAGCTCGTCCCTCGACATTGCGATATGATATCATTTTTGATACTACAATCAAGCCATTTCCCGCTCGCCGATTTTTTTATCCATTAAGCCCGCGTTCCCTATATCATTATGCTCATAAGGATTTCCATAATATGCGCCACCTTCTTTTTTTACGACCGTAGCCTCGAATGCCCGCCGAACCTGACCGGATCATGACAAGGGCCGGCAAACCGTCCATCGGCCTTATCCTGACAACGGCCCTGGCGCTCTGGACTCTCCCCTGCGGCCCGGCGCTGGCCGTTCCGCTCCATGGCCTGTCGTTGTACGGACCCGAGGGGCTGAAGTACAAGCCGGGACAGCCGTTCGCCTACGTCAATCCCGCCGCTCCCAAGGGCGGGACGCTGAGCCTGGGGGAATTCGGGGCCTTCACCAAGCTCAACCCCGCCTCGCTCAAGGGGGCCCTGCCCGCGGACCTGGCCGGCCTGCTGTTTCAAACCGCCATGACGACGTCCTCCGACGACGACGAGCCTTATTCGCAATACGGCTCCCTCGTCGAGACGGCGGACCTGGCCGACGACGGGCTTTCGCTCACTTACGGTATTTATGAAAACGCCCGCTTCTCCGACGGGCATCCGGTCACCGCCGACGACTTCGTATTTTCGTTCGGACTGCGCGACAACCCGGAATACCATCCCATCTACCGCGCTCTGCTCAAGGATGTCGAGAGGGCGGAAAAACTCGACGAGCGCCGGGTCCGGTTCGTTTTTAACACGCGCAATTCCCATCTACCCCTCGTCGTCGGGCATTTGTTGGTCCTTCCGAAGCACGTCTACGGAGAACCCGGCAAGTCGTTCGGCTCGGACTTCGACCGGACCGCGGTGGGGAGCGGGCCGTACGCCGTGGAAAAATACGAGTTCGGGAAATTCATCGCGCTGAAGCGCATCCCCGGCTGGTGGGGAAAGGACCTCGCCGTGAACCGGGGGCGGTTCAACTTCGACCGCATCGTCTGGAAAATCTATTACGACCCGGCGGCCATGCGCGAGGCTTTCAAGAGCGGGGAGTTCGACGTCAACTCCATCAACAGTTCGAAAGACTGGGCCCTCGAATACAAGGGAAGTTTTCTCAAAAAAGGGTATTACCTCCGCGAGGAGTTCCCGCACCAGAGGGTGGCGGGCATGCAGGGTTTCGTCATGAACCTGCGCCGGGACATTTTCAAGTCGCGGATGGTCCGCGCCGCCGTCTCCCTGGCCTTCGACTTCGACTGGAGCGGCAAGAACCTCTTCTACGGCCAGTACATCCGGAACGAATGTTACTTCGACAACAACGCGGAAATGAAACCCGCCGGTCTCCCGCAAGGAGAGGTCCTGGGCCTTTTGACGGCGCTTCGCGCCAAATACGGCGCCTTCGTGCCCCAAACCGTTTTCACCAAACCGGTCGGCGCCCTCGGCCAGGGACTGCCGCTGGAGCAAAACGTCAGGACGGCCAATCAAATCCTCGACCGCGCCGGATGGCGGATGGGCGCGGACGGCGTCCGCGTCAAGGACGGAAAGCCGCTCCGCTTCGCCCTGCTCCTGGAGGACCCGGAATGGATGCGGATTTCGGAGCCTTACAAGAACAACCTGCGCAAGCTGGGCGTGGACATGGAGATCAAGCTCGCGCAACCGGCGGAATACGAGGAAAAGCTCAACCGTTTCAATTTCGACATGGTCGCCATCGATTATCCGCAAGGACGCGCTCCCGGCATCGAGCAGAGAAACCAGTGGGGCTCGGCTTCAGCCAAAACCCACGGGACGCACAATTACGCGGGCATCCAAAACCCCGCTATCGACGAACTGATCGAAACGATCCTGCAGGCCCAAAATCGGAAGGAAGCGATCGACGCCTTGCAGGCGATGGACCGGATTCTGACCCACCAGTTCTACATCGTCCCTCACTGGTATATCCCCTACGACCGGCTGGTCTACTGGAACAAGTTCTCCCGCCCGCCGGTCAACCCGTCGCAATCCGCGATCCTGACCAACGTCGTCGAGCTGTGGTGGGAAGACAAGGACAAGGCGGAGAAACTCAAGAAAGCCCGCGCGTCGCGGAAGCCCATGAGCAAATAGACATAGAGCGCCAAACAAAATGAAATCCACAAATCCCCTCCCCCTTTCAGGGGGAGGTTGGGTGGGGGTAAACGCGCTGAACTTACACCCCCATCCTGGCCTTCCCCCTAAAAGGGGGAAGGAAATTCTCCGTCCTCAATTTTTTCCGTGAGGGATAGCTACTTATGAACCCCTTTCGCCGCGGATAATTCCACATCGCGCTTGCGTCATCGCCGCGTTTGCCTCCGGACGGTTGCCCGGCGCTCTCAATGCCCCTGGTTCTCCCGGTATTTCGCCTTGTTCTCCAGAATCTCCGGAAGGACCGACTTGAACAGCGGGACCAGCCGCGGATCGAAATGTTTGCCGCTCTGGGTCTCGATATAGTCCACCGCCTCCTCCACGGACCACGCCCTCTTGTACGGGCGTTCGCTGGTCAACGCGTCGAACACGTCGCAGACCGCCGTGATGCGCCCCACGACCGGGATGTCCTCGCCCGCCAAGCCGTTGGGATACCCCGATCCGTCCCATTTTTCCTGATGCGTCAGGGCGATGGCCTCCGCCATTTTCAGCAACTCGCTCCGGCTTCCCTTCAAAATTTCGGCGCCGATGGCCGCGTGGGTCTTCATGATTTTCCATTCCCGCTCGTCCAGCTTGCCCGGCTTCAACAAGATGTTGTCCGGGATGCCGATCTTGCCGACGTCGTGCATGGGGCTGGCGAAGCGGAGCGTCTCGCACTCCTTTTCGGACATGCCCAGGGCCTTGCCGAGGCTCTCCGAGTACAAGCTCATGCGGATGACGTGGTACCCCGTCTCGTTGTCGCGGTATTCCGCCGCCCGGCCCAGGCGCCGGACGATCTCCAACTGCGTCTCCCGCAACTCCCGGTTGCGCTCGTCCAGGTCGCGGATCATCTTGTTCGTGTACCGCGCCATGACCCCGAACTCGTCGTTGGAACTGACCGGGACCCGGCTCTTCAAGTCTCCGTCGGCGACGGCCGTCAACGCGCCGTTCTGGCAGGCGAAGAACCGCCGCAAATTGCGCGAATAGGAAACGATCAGGTTGGCGATCTCGCCCAAAATGACCAGACAGACAAAAACCAGTTCCTTCAGGACGGACACTCTGGCGGCGGGCAGGTCGTCGATGTCCATTTTGATGATCCAGACCAGGTCCTTCGCCATCACCAGGTATAAAACCACCAGCAGGATCGCGACGCTGGCGGCGGCCACCAGGGAAAACCGGCGCGTCAGAGGAAAATATTTTTCCAAGGACCTCGCCTCCTGGCCGGACCGCTCGAAAATTTCCGAGATCGTCCGTTCCCGTTCCAGCGCCAGATCGCAGGCGGAATAAAACCCCAGCGCCATGCAACCCAAGATCATCTTGTAACCGCTCACCAGCGGAAACTCGTGAAACGCGTTGTTGTAAAGGGCGATCGCCATCCCCACAACGAAAAAAGCGCACAGTTCCAAGTCAAACTGCGCCCGGACCTGCGATTCATACGGGACGCGGGGAAACAGGCGCGCCACGGCGAAGGACCGGACGGCGAAGACCGCGCCGAAAATCGCCAGCAAAAGGACAAACCATCCGGCCAGGTCCAAACGGTCCACGAACGGACAGACCTTACCGCCGTAGAAACTCATCACGGCGATGGCAAACAGATAATGAGCGGCAACACGCATAAAGAGTCTCCTGATGACGAGGGGAGAATGAATCCAATACCGGCATCCATTTTAATCCATAAACCCCGCCATGAACATGGCCCGGGAAGACGTAGTTGCCCAATTCATTGGATCAACGCGCGTCCGAGGGGGGATTGACCGAAAACCTGGAACCGGCGTGGAAACGCGAGTTTCAATCCTCGCCCATCCCCATCCCCCTTTGACAAAGGGGGAGCGAGGGGGATTTGGATCCGATCCATCCACGCCCAACCATAAGGTCGTGCGCCGCGGAGGAATCCTTACAACTTTTTAATAGAATCAGGAAACGCTCCCCCTTGCAAAGCTTGTCCCCGCGTGGGGAAGATATGGTTGACGAGTGGCGGAATGGTGGATATAGACGCAAGCTCAACTTCGGAACTCTTGTTTAATCCATAAATTCCGTCCTGAACAATGCTACGTTATATGGAGGGAAATCACCGGTCGCCAGCACGGATCGAATGCGGAATAATTCGCCGATGAGGAGGGACTTTCATGGATACCAGCGGCTTGAATCGAAGAGAGTTTCTACGCAAGGGGGCGGCCGCGGCCATAACGGCCGCTTTGTCGACCGCTCTACCGGGCGCCATGCCCGCCCGGGCGCAGGACAAGAGCGAGACGGACCTGTTCAGGCAAATCAACCGCGCCAAGGACAAAAACAAATTGCAAGGACTGGAATTGGGACACGTCCCGCAAATCCACGCGCCGGACTCGATAAAGGCCGGAGTGCCCTTCGAAGCGGAGGTGCGCGTGGGCGAAAAACTGCACGAGATGGTCCCCTCCCATTACATCGATTGGATCGATCTCTACGCCGACGACATCTTCCTGACCAAGTTTATTCTGACGCCCAACCTCACCCAGCCCGTCTGCAAGATCATGATCACGCTGGACCGCTCCGCGACCTTGCGGGCCATCGAGCATTGCAACCTGCACGGCCTTTGGGAAGGCGCTCGCCCCATAACCGTGACACCCTGACGACATCCCCCCGCATACGCGGGGAAAACCGTCGCCCTGAGCTTGTCGAAGGGCGCCCCGTCATCCCCGCGCAGGAAGCGCCCCCCCCTTGCAAAGGGGGCTGGGGGGATTTAAAGTCTCCGGTTCACCCCCACACGCGTGGGGAAGATGGCGCCCCGCAGGATGGCGGCGGAGAGGTCGGCGGTTCACCCCCACACGCGTGGGGAAGATTCGATCGTATTCGTGCGTTGAATCTGCATCGCCGGTTCACCCCCACACGCGTGGGGAAGATAAAAAATAAACAGGAGGGAGGAAATGACACTCCGGTTCACCCCCACACGCGTGGGGAAGATGGCTCCCGAAAGGTCTGCTTCCGAAAGGTCTGCGGTTCACCCCCACACGCGTGGGGAAGATAAAAAAATTAAACCGCCGCCGGATGAAAATTTCGGTTCACCCCCACACGCGTGGGGAAGATCTCTTATTCCAGCAGTCTCGCCCAGTATCCATCGGTTCACCCCCACACGCGTGGGGAAGATTGCGTTAATTTCGTCTTGGATTGATGCTATTGCGGTTCACCCCCACACGCGTGGGGAAGATATCTTTCGGGAGCCGTCCTTTCGGGAGCCAACCGGTTCACCCCCACACGCGTGGGGAAGATGGCTCCCGAAAGGTCTGCTTCAGAAAGGTTGGCGGTTCACCCCCACACGCGTGGGGAAGATAAATATATATATATATCTATATATATC
>JACQQK010000137.1 GCA_016207065.1 Nitrospinota bacterium | reverse complement strand
TGGACCGTGTCTCAGTTCCAGTGTGGCCGATCACCCTCTCAGGTCGGCTAACCATCATCGCCTTGGTGGGCTGTTATCCCGCCAACTAGCTAATGGTCCGCGAACTCATCCTCAAACGGAGGTTTAGGCTCCTTTTACCTCATCTCTCGCGAGACGTGGTCTTATCCAGTATTAGCCCGGCTTTCGCCAGGTTATCCCGGGCTTGAGGGCAGATTATTCACGTGTTACTCACCCTTGCGCCACTTTACTCATCCCCGAAGGGACTTTCTCGTTCGACTTGCATGTGTTAGGCACGCCGCCAGCGTTCGTTCTGAGCCAGGATCAAACTCTCCAGTTATATATACTGAAAAATCAGATTTGGCTTCTATTAAAGCAATTGCTGATGGACCCGCAAAATCTATTTACACCTTATTCTTTTTTCAAAGAGCGATACGAGTAAAGCCGATGACTCTACTCGTTTTTAATTTTTTGTCAACAAAAATTTAAAAACTTAAAATGCCCCGGCGCGAACCGGGCTGGCTACTTTAGCCGCTTTTAAATTTTTGTCAACAAAAAATTTTAAAAAACTCTAAACGAAACGGCCCGCCATCGATTGGGTTGGCTACTCTAGCCGTTTTTAATTTTTTGTCAATAAAAAATTTTAAAAAATCGGATAACCCAGGAGGAAATTTTTACTACTACTTCTTAAATCGAGGGGTGGAGAAGGGGTTTTAAAAAAACGCTTCCCTCTGAAGAACTAGAGTTCGTTCCTGTTTGGATATCCAGTACAATATAAATTCTCCGGATTTGAATTGCAAGCTTTTTTTGAAATTATTTTTGCGATTTTTCGAGAGGGACGGCGTTTGCTTGTATAATATATTTAAAATCAATCGGTTATTGTTGTCGCCTTTTCTTGAAAATTCTTAAAAAAAACGCTTTTCAGGCTTCCGGCTCCTTGGGAGTATGGCTGATTTGCAGGGTTTTCAGCGTGTACAGGTAATGGTACAGGCCCCGTTTTTCCATCAGTTCCCGGTGGTTTCCGGTCTCCACGATTTCTCCCTGGTCCAATACGACGATCTTGTCCGCGTTGTGAATGGTCGATAGCCGGTGGGCGATGACGAACGCCGTCCGGCCCTTCATCAGCCGGGCCAGGGCCTCCTGGATCAGCATTTCCGATTCGTTGTCGAGGGCGGAGGTGGCTTCGTCCAGGATCAGGATGCGCGGGTTTTTCAGGATGGCGCGGGCGATGGCGATGCGCTGGCGCTGGCCGGCGGACAGCCGGATGCCTTTCTCCCCCACCACGGTTTTGTACCCGTCCGGGCATTTCATGATGAAGTCGTGCGCGTTGGCGGCGCGGGCCGCCTCGGTCAGTTCCTCGGAACTTGCGTCAATTTTGGCGTACCGAATGTTTTCCTCGATCGTGCCGCCGAACAGCAGGGTCTCTTGCGGGACCAGGCCGATCTGCCGCCAGTAGCCGGCCTTCCGCACGCTTTTCAGCGGCATCCCGTCCACCAGGATCTCGCCGGAGCAGGGGTCGTAGAACCGGTGGAGCAACTGCACGAGGGTGCTTTTGCCGGCCCCGCTCGGCCCCACCAAGGCCACCATTTCGCCGGGCGCGACGGCGAAGTCGATCCCGCGCAGGACTTCCTGGTCCTCGCGGTAGTGGAACCGCAGGCCGCGCGCCTCCACCCGGCCCTCGATCGTGGGCATGGGGACGGCCCCCGGCTCGTCGGCCACCTCGGGGCGCAGGTCGAGGATCTCGAAAATCCGCCGGCTGGCTCCCAGCCCCTCCTGAAGGCGGGTGAACATCCGCGCGAAACTCCCCATGGGCCCGGCGATGATGGTGGCGTACAGGATGAACGCGATCAGGTCGCCCGGACTGATCGCCCCGGCGATCACCTCGCGGCCCCCGTACCAGAGCAGAAGCAGGGACGCGGTGAACGCGATGAACCCGATCGACGGCCCGAAGAACGAGGCGATGCGGATGCGCTTCTTGGCGGACGCGAAACCGTTCTCCACCGCCCCGGCGAAGCGCTCGTATTCATACGGCTCGCGCACGAAGGATTTCACGACCTGGACGCAACTGATGTTTTCCTCGAGGATGGTGGTGGAGACCGCGAGCTTGTCCTGGATCTCGGTGGACAGGCGTTTCAGCCTCCGGCCGAAAGTCCGGGCGAACAGGACCAGGACCGGGGACAACGCCAGCACCATGAACGTCAGCTTCCAGTTCATGTAGACGATGATGACGATCCCGCCGAGCAGGCGGATCGACTGTTGCAGGGCCGTGGCGGGCAGGTCGGTCACGATGTTCTCCAGGGTGGAGACGTCGTTGGTCATGCGCGAGACGATCTCGCCGGTGCGCCGTTTGACGTAAAAACTCACCGACAGGGTCTGCAAATGCTTGAAGAAGGTCTTGCGGAAATCGGTCATCACCCGCTTCTCGGTGTAGTCGAACAGGTAGTTGTGCGCGGCGGAAAAAACCAACTGCGCCAGGAAGAGCCCGGCGATGGCGGCGGCGATGCCGTTGAGCGCCGCCAGGTTTTTGTGCACCATGACGGCGTCCACCAGCCGTTTGATGAAAATGGGGACGGCCAGGTTGGTCAGCGAGGCGGCGACGAGACACAGGCTCCCCGCCAGCAGGGCGCTTTTGTAAGGGGCCAGGAAGGCCAGGATGCGTTTGTAGTTTTTCATGGCGTATTCAACGTTTGTTTTTCATAATAATGGCGCAACGGGCCGGAAACGGTCAATCTAACACAAGATCCGCCTCCATGTTCCGGCGTTTCGCCGTCCGCCGGGGAACGAATTAACGGCGATCGTTTATGGCCCATATCAATAAACCCTTCTCTCGCAAAGCCGCGGAGGCGCAAATGAGGGCTGGGTTCCGGCGTCCGCCGGAATGACGGGAATTGGGTTTCCCCGCGCCTTTGCGCGATAAATCTTGTGATTTTTTAGAGTTGCGATGGACGAGTTTTTTAGCAAGCTGAAAATCATTTTCGCCGACATCAAAATCCAGCATACGGTCTTTGCCCTGCCGTTCGCCGTGATGGGCGCCTTCATGGCCTCGGACGGCTTCCCGGCGCTGGACAAGCTGGGGTGGATCCTGGTCGCGATGTTCGGCGCGCGTTCCGCCGCCATGGCGTTCAACCGCATCGTCGACGCCCGGTTCGACAAGGCCAACCCGCGCACGCGCGGCCGGGCCCTGCCGGCGGGGAAGGTCGCGCCGTTCCACTATTGGGTCTTCCTGGTCTTTTCCTCCGCCCTGCTGGCGTTCGCCAGCGCCATGTTGAACCGGCTGGCGTTGATGTTGTCGCCCGTCGCCCTGGCGCTGGTGTTTTTCTATTCCCTGACCAAGCGGTTCACGTCCCTGTCCCACTTGTTCCTGGGGCTCGCCCTGTCCGCCGCCCCGGTGGGGGCGTGGGTGGCCATCCGCGAGGAGATTTCCCTGTCCTCGCTGGTCTTGGGCGCGGCGGTGGTGTTCTGGCTGGCGGGGTTCGATATCATTTACTCGTGCCAGGACGAGGAGTTCGACCGGAAAAACCGTCTGCACTCCGTCCCGCAAAGGTTCGGGGTCCCAAGGGCCCTACAGATGGCGGGTCTGGCCCACTTGACGATGGTGATGTTTTTGCTGGCCTTGTTTTTCATGCAGGCCCTGGGGAAGGTATATTTGGCCGGGGCGCTACTGACGGCGGGACTGCTGGCCTACGAGCATTCGTTGGTGAAGGGCGGCGACCTGTCGAAGGTCAACGTCGCCTTTTTCAACGTCAACGGTTGCATCAGCATTCTATTGATGGTCTTCACGATCGTGGACCGCGTGTGGGCTTGAGCGGCCGGTCCAGCGTCGCTCTTGGTTTATCCCTTAGGGGTCGGATGCCGATTTTCAAACCGAAATATCTTTATTTCAGGCACGTTTATTTCGAGGTCAAGCTCTTTTCGTAGGTGGGTTCTTAGAAGCTCGAGGAGCGGATTTATATTACCCCTACCCCCTGATAAATTCCACCCAGCAAAGAATTTCATCAATTCTTCGATTTGTAGTTTTGTTCCGAGTAATTGAATATCCGCGAGAGCGGACTCGAAACTGTCCTGATTTTCTTTCCCGGCTTCTGGTCGATTTGCGGCGGATTCCAACCGTCGATATGCATCCAGTAAATACTGAACTCGTAAATCGCGACGTTTGTTGGTCTGATCTCGATTGGTATTGAACTGATGGGCTACAAACCATCCAAGGATTACTACTATTGTGGGGATCAAGAGGTTGAGCATTTCACTGTTCCACATATATTGTCAGCTAAATTCGGGATGGGTTTTTTCCATAACTGTTATCCGGGGTAGTCACGAAACGCGTTTGCTGATCTTCCCTCGGAATTGTGGACACGGAGAAAAGCATGGATAATGTGCTTGGGGGTGTGCTCTCAGTCTCAATGGGTGTCCGCCGTTTTGGGATGCCTTTTCCCAGCCTGTCTGTAAAATTCGATTTTATCGGAATCCGGCAACCCTCTAAGCGTTTCATGGTGGACCAAGCGGGCAAAATGGACTTCTTGCACCGTTCGGTCGTCCGGAAATTCCTTGCAGACCTCTTCCCATAAAGCTTGCTTCTCTTGTTCCGTCAACGTTTTCATAAGAAGCTTCGATTGAACACGGTCCTCATTATAATGAAGTGGCTGGTTCCCGTCTAATTTATTTGACCCATACAGGCGCTGATATCCCGCTGTAAGGTGGGGGCAACCGCCAGGAGATTCCCCTGTTTCATCTTGAACGGATGGATCAAATCATGCATTTTATAGGCATGAGGATCGCTTTGAATATTGACGGTCGTCTGTTGAGTCGGGCCGCCGACCTTACCGGGATCAAGAAAAAAACTTCCCTGATACGCCTGGGGCTTGAAGCGTTGATCGCGCGGGAAAGCGACCGGCGCCTGGCGGAACTGGGCGGGACGGAAAAAACGTTGGCTCCATTTCCCGGCGAAGGATTTCCTGACGGTTTCATACCGGTAGCATTTTTTTAAGTTGGTCTTGCTGGCGCGGACCGGTATAATCTTCCTTTTATTATTCTTCTTATTCCTTTCCCTTGTCCGAGAGGTTGGCATCTCCGTCATGTTGTTCGAATTCGAAGATAAAGCGTTGGATCTCATCGCGGACAAAGTCCGCGCGGGGGCCCGGCTTTCGCTTGAGGACGGCGTAACCTTGTTCAATTCCCACGACCTGCTGGGCGTGGGCCATCTGGCCAACATCGCCCGCGAGCGGATCAACGGGGACAACACCTATTTCATCCACAACCGCCACATCAATCACACGAACATTTGCGTCCACAGTTGCCGGTTTTGCGCCTTCGGGACGAAGCGCGGCCGGGACGGCGCCTACGAAAAGTCCCTCGACGAAATTTTCGCGGACGCGGAGAACTACGAGGGCGGCAAGGTGAGCGAGTTCCATATCGTCGGCGGACTGCATCCCGATTTCCCCTTCGCGTATTACGTGGGCATGTTGCGCGGGCTCAAGGAGCGTTTCCCGGCGGTCCATATCCAGGCGTTCACCGCCGTGGAGCTTCAACACCTGTCGCGGGTCGCCGGGCTTTCGCTCCGGGACACGCTGACGGTCCTGCGCGACGCGGGGCTGGGCTCCATCCCGGGCGGCGGGGCGGAAATCTTCGCCCAACGGGTCCGGCGCAAGATTTGCGGGGAGAAAATCAACGGCGAGGAATGGCTGGAAGTCCACGAAACCGTCCATTCCGTCGGACTGAAAAGCAACGCCACCATGTTGTACGGCCACGTGGAAACCGCGGAGGAAAGGGCGGACCACCTCGCGCGTTTGCGCGAGTTGCAGGACAGGACCGGCGGGTTCGTCACCTTCATCCCCCTGGCTTTTCACCCCGAGAACACGCGGATGGACCACATCCCGCCCACGACCGGCGCCCTGGACCTGAAGGCCCTGGCCTGTTCCCGGTTGATGCTGGACAATTTTCCGCACGTCAAGGCGTTCTGGATCATGATCACCCCGAAGATCGCGCAACTGTCCCTGTCGTTCGGGGCCGACGATATGGACGGCACGGTGGTGGAGGAGAAGATCGTCCACGCCGCGGGAGCGGCGACCGACCAGATATTCCATAAAAACTCGATCGTCGAGATGATCCGGGAGGCGGGCCGCAAACCCATGGAGCGCGACACCCTTTACGAGGAACTGCAGGAATGCGGCGGCATCGTTTGATCGAATCCGGAAGCTTCGAGATCGCGACGGTTCCCGCTGGTTTGCCGGTTCGCGAGTCTCCGGAATCCACGATGCCGACTACGTAATTCGCGGATGATTTTCCCTTGACATCGTTTTTAGCCAAGTGTATTAAAAAGGGCGTCCTTTTTTTGTTTTCTTGCTCGATATTGGGCGAAGGGTTAACCTGTCCGCGGACGTTGTATCAGGCGATATATCTTATTAATTGATTCATTCGGGGTTGATTTTATATGTCCTATGAGACCAAAAAAGTAATGGTCGTCGACGATTCGTCGGTCATGCGGCAAATTATCAAGAACAATTTGAAGCAGTTGGGGTTCAACCATATCTCGGACGCCGAAGATGGAGCGATGGGCCTCAAGAAACTTGGCGAGGAGCCGGTGGACTTGATCGTTTCCGATTGGAACATGCCCAAGATGACCGGCATTGAATTCCTCAAAGCCGTTCGCGCGGACGCCAAGTTCAAGGGCATCCCTTTTTTGATGGTCACCTCGGAGGCCGATAAAGAGAAAATCATGGAGGCGGTCCAGGCGGGAGTCAGCCAGTATATTGTGAAGCCTTTCAACGCCAACCAATTGGAAGAGAAGATCAAGCAGATTTTTAAATAATTCCTCGCGATCCATAGATTTTTTAGTTCCAAACCGCCCGCGCCAGATATGTGGCGCGGGTTTTTTTTGTCTTTTCCGGCGAATTGCCGATGGCCGGACCGGCTGAAATTGGCATTTTATGAGTCGTTTCAGGCTAATTTTTGTCAGCCGGAGACCCTTGCCGGGCCCGAAGCCCCAATTAATCAATTTATTGTATTTTGTGTTTTTTGCCATATTTGCGTTGACCGTTTTGGCGGTTTCCGGGTATAATGCTTGTTAAATTAAATGAATCAATGGGTTGTGGACGGTTTCGATTGCCGGGGAGAGCCCGCTTGAAAGACGCCGGGGAAAAATGGCTATGAGATCGTGAGCTACCGGCGAAGACCATTCTCTCCCGCGCCTCGCTTTCCGGTATTCCAGCTTCAATGTTTTTTCGACGTGTGGCGGTTCGGACTAATACAGTTTCGATAAACAGGGGGGATCATGACAGCCATAGAGTTCAAGGGCGAGCACATGCCCGAGCAACTGACGAATTGTTGTAAAGACTCGGTAGTGGGGATATTCAATTCCATCTTCGGCGCCGAGCCCGTCCTTCATGAAAACGGCGAGAACGAAAAGGTCGGAGACGGGGTCGTTGGGATCATTTCCTTCATGGGCGACGTCACCTGGCTTCTCATGCTGGTACTGCCCCGCGCTTCGGCGCAATCCATCGCGTATAAATTCACCAACTTCGAAGTCCCCTACGACAGCCCGGACATGGGCGACGTGGTCGGGGAACTGTCCAACGTCCTGGCGGGCGACATCGTCGCCCGGTTGAGTTCGCAAGGCGTCAAGGTAGCCATGTCCCTGCCCACGATCATGCGGGGCCACGACGTCGAGCCTCTTTTGCCGAGAGGACTGCCTTCCACGAAAATGCGCTATTCCATTCCCGCGATTCCCGACGGGACGATTTACCTCAAAATCGCCGGGGCCAAGCCGGGACAAACGGTGGGCCGCCGTCCGGGGACATAGAATTACATTTAAGATAAATTTATCTTTCCCTGAAAACCTTTTTGTAATATAATCGTTCCATAATCAACCGGTTTAAAATGTCGCGGTCGAAGGGAGAAGCGCCCGCGCTTTCCTTTCCCCAGCTTTAACCTTCATTGCCGAGGTGTTTATGGGAGAAAAAACCAATACCGAAAACCACGCGTCGGGAACGGACCGCCCCAAGGCTCCCGACATGACCCCCGATTCCATCAAGGAGTCAGGGGCCGACAGTTCCGACTCCGACGGAATGGATTCCATCATCGGCGAATTTCTCGTCGAGAGTTACGAGAACCTGGACCAGTTGGACCTTCACCTCGTGGATTTGGAGAAGACTCCCACCGACAAGAAACTGCTGAGCAGTATTTTCCGCACCATACACACCATCAAGGGGACCTGCGGCTTCCTCGGGTTTTCCAAACTGGAATCCATCGCGCACGTCGGCGAAAACCTTCTCAGTAAATTGAGGGACGGGGAACTGCTGTTGAACGCCGAAATCACCAATGGCCTGCTGGCCATGGTGGACGCGATCCGGCAGATCCTGAACTCGATCGAAACGTCGCGTAACGAAGGGGACATGGTCTACACGGCCCTGGTGGAGACGCTGACGCGCCTGAACCAGGGGGAGAAAGCGTCGGTCCCGGCGCCCGTCGTAGCCAAGCCTTCCGCTCCCGCGGAACAGCCCGCGGCGGCCGTTCCAAGTCCGGCGTCGGCCCCGGCGCCCGTCGCGGAGGAGAAACCGGCCGAGCCCGCGACCTTGGAGGACATGTTACCGGCGCGGAAAGAGGACCGGCGGACCGGAACCCGCGACGCGGAGTTTCTCACGGAGCATTCAGACCGGCGCGCGGGGGCGGACCGCCGCAATGAGGGCGGCAGAGGGGTGGCGGAGACGAGCATCCGCGTGGACGTGAACCTGTTGGACAAACTGATGAACCTGGTGGGCGAGTTGGTGCTGGCCCGGAACCAGATATTGCAGTATTCGCCGGCGGAACGCGATTCGACGTTCGTCGCCAGCGCGCAGACGCTGAACCTGATCACGACGGAGCTTCAAGAGGGCGTGATGAAGACGCGGATGCAACCGATCGGAAACGTGTGGGACAAGTTCCCGCGGGTGGTCCGGGACCTGGCGCAGGCGTGCGGCAAGCAGGTGCGTCTGGAGATGGAGGGCAAGGAGACGGAACTGGACAAGACCCTGATCGAGGCGATCAAGGACCCGTTGACGCACATCGTGCGGAACTCGGTGGACCACGGGATCGAATTGCCGGACAAACGGTTGGAAAAAGGCAAGCCAACCGAGGGACGGTTGTTGTTGCGCGCGTTCCATGAGGGCGGCCAGGTGAACATCGAGATCACGGACGACGGCGGCGGCATTGACCCGGAGAGGGTCAAGGCCAAGGCGCTGGAGAAGAATTTGATATCGCGGGACCAGGCGTCGCGGATGAGCGACCGGGAGGTGGTGAACCTGATTTTTCTGCCGGGATTTTCGACGGCGGAGAAGGTCACCAACGTTTCGGGCCGCGGCGTCGGGATGGACGTGGTGAAGACGAACATCGAGAAGATCGGCGGCACGGTCGATATCCAGGGTTTGCCGGGGGTCGGCACGACGTTGAAGGTGAAGATACCGCTGACCCTGGCCATCATTCCGGCGTTGATCGTGACGTGCGGCGGAAACCGTTACGCGATCCCGCAGGTGAGCCTGCTGGAACTGGTGCGCCTGGACGGCGAGGAAGCCAAGACGCGCGTGGAGATGATCCAGGGGACCCCGGTGTACCGCCTGCGCGGAAACCTCCTGCCGCTGGTGTATCTGGACCGGGAGTTGAAGACGAAACGGACGGAGAGCGACGACAGCGCGATCAATATCGTGGTGTTGCAGGCGGACGACCGGCAGTTCGGCCTGGTGGTGGAAGGGATCAGCGACACGGAAGAGATCGTGGTCAAACCGCTGAGCAAGCAGTTGAAGGGGATCACGGCGTACGCCGGATCGACGATCATGGGGGACGGCAAGGTGGCCCTGATATTGGACGTGATGGGCCTGGCCCAGAGGGCGCGGGTGGTGCGCGAGGGCCGCGAGCGCGCCGGGCTGGACCAAGGCCAGAAGGCGCGCGAGGCCGCCGGCGACATGCAGACCCTGCTGGTCCTGGGGATCGGGGATTCGCGGATGGCGATCCCGCTGTCGATGGTGGCGCGGCTGGAGGAGTTCAAACAGTCGGAACTGGAGCGCTCGGGCGACCAGGACATGGTGCAGTACCGGGGCGAGATCATGCCGCTCATCTACCTCAATAAAACGTTCCGGCCGGGGGAATCCGTGACCCAGAGCGACCCCATGCAGGCCGTGGTGTACACGGACGGCGGACGGAGCGTGGGGTTGGTGGTGGACCGGATCCTGGACATCGTGGAAGAGCAGATCAAGGTGAAGAGGAGCGCGAAGAGGTCCGGCGTTTTGGGCACGATCGTGGTCCAGGGCCGGGTGACGGACATGATCGACGTGGAGGGAATCATCCGTTCGTCGGACCCCACATTTTTTGACCGGGCCGCGACGGCGGTCGCTTTGGAGGCAAGGTAACTTTCATGGCCGACGAAAAACAATTTTGCACGTTTTATCTGGATAATTTGTTCTTCGGGGTGGAGGTCTTGACGGTCCAGGAGGTTTTCCGGTACCAGGAGATGACGACGGCGCCGCTGGCCCCCCCGGTGGTGAAGGGACTGATCAACCTTCGCGGACAGATCATCACGGCGATCGACCTGCGGAAACGGCTGGAGTTGCCGGAACGCCCGGAAGGCAAACTCCCCATGAACGTGGTCGTGAGGACGAGCGACGGGGTGGTGAGCCTTCTCGTGGACGAGATCGGGGACGTGTTGGAGGCCCCGGCGGAAGCGTTCGAACGCTCCCCCGACACGGTCAACGGCGTGACGCGCGAACTGATCAAGGGCGTCTATAAATTAAAGGACAGCTTGTTGCTCATACTGGACACCGAAAAAGCGTCGCAAGTCGAGACCGGCTCCGCCCGCGAATCCGAAACCTGAAAAAACGCCGGCTTCTCGCCCGGCGAGGAGCTTGCCGCCAGGAATCCCGCCTGCCGGCAAGCCGGTCGATCGCGGGGGGGCTTGATTTCCCGCCTTTTTTGTCCGGACCGCGGATCCGATTTTGCCTATGTCTTACAAGCTACCCAGGTCGGCTGGCGGATGGTACGCCATTCTCGCTTCCCTCAAGATGTTCTGGCGGTCCGGCGCGGTCCTTCCTTTATTCAAGTCCCTGTTTACAAAAAACGCTTGCAAGAGTTGCGCTCTGGGCATGGGCGGCCAGAAGGGCGGACTGCGCGACGAACGCGGAAGTTTCCCGTCGGTTTGCAGTAAGTCGATACAAGCTCAAGCCTCCGATATGCAGGGAGCGGTCCCGGCGGATTTTTTCGACCGCCACGATATCGCGACCCTGAAAAACCGGTCGCCCTTGGAATTGGAAAAAAGCGGCCGTTTGACCCGCCCCATGCTTTGCGAGCCCGGCGACGCCCGCTACCGGGCCATATCCTGGGACGAGGCCTTCGACCTCCTGGTCGAAAAACTCAAGGCCACGGCTCCAGACCGGGCTTTTTTCTACGCCAGCGGACGCTCCTCCAACGAAGCCGGATTTGTCCTGCAACTGCTCGCGCGGGTCTTCGGCTCCAACAACGTCAATAATTGTTCCTATTACTGCCATCAAGCCTCCGGGGTGGGGTTGTCGCAAAGCCTGGGAACGGGCACGGCGACCATCGAGCTGGAAGACCTCACCGGGGCCGATCTCATTTTTCTGCTGGGGGCCAACCCCTCCTCGAACCACCCCCGGTTCATGCGCGTTCTCATGGACGTCCGCCGAAGGGGCGGCCATGTAATCGTGGTCAATCCCGCGCGGGAGCGCGGCCTGGAGAATTTCAGCGTCCCCTCCGACTGGCGCAGTCTTCTCTTCGGGTCCGAGATCGCCAGCGTTTACGTTCAACCGCATATCGGCGGCGACATCGCCGTGTGCAAGGGCATCGCCAAGGGCCTGTTCGACATGTCGGAAACCTTGCGTGGGACGGTTGACCGGGACTTTATCGAGAATTACGCCGAACATTTTGAGGAATACCAAAGGGACATCGACAACGCCTCCTGGGAGACGATAGAAAGCTCTTCCGGCGTCTCCAGGGAACAGTTGCGAAACCTCGCCGGAATCTACGCCCGGTCGCGCAACGCGGTCTTTGCCTGGGCGATGGGCATAACGCATCATGCCCATGGAGTGGAAAACGTTCAATCCATCGCCAACCTGGCGCTACTGCGCGGCATGGTCGGACGAAAATACGCGGGCTTGCTTCCCTTGCGCGGCCACAGCAACGTCCAGGGAATCGGCTCGGTCGGCGTGGCGCCGCAATTGAAGAAAGCCTTCCTGGACAACCTGGAATCCCTATACCAGATCAAGCTCCCCGCGGTAAAAGGGCTGGACACCCTGGGATGCATGGAGGCGGCCGATGCGGGAGGGTTCGATTTCGCCTGGAACCTGGGAGGGAATTTGTACGGTTCCAACCCCGATGCGTCGTTCGCGGAGAGGGCGCTGTCGAAAATCGGCTTTGTCCTGTACATGAACACGACGCTGAACCAGGGACACTTCCGGGGCATGGGGCGGACGACGCTGGTCCTCCCCGTCCTGGCGCGCGATGAAGAGCCGGAACCCACGACGCAGGAGAGCATGTTCAACTATGTACGCCTGAGCGACGGCGGTCCGGCGCGCCACCCAGGCCCCCGGAGCGAGGCTAGCGTTATCGTCGAGGTCGCCCGGCGGTTGTTTCCGCGCGGGCCCATTCCCTGGGACGAACTGAAAACCGCGGCCGGCATCCGCGGGGCGATAGGGGCGGCGGCCCCCGGCTTTAAACAAATTCTGGAAATAGACAAAACCCGGAAGGAATTTCACATCGAGGGCAGGGTCCTGCATCGGCCTTCGTTTGCCACGCCCACCGGGAGAGCGTCGTTCAAGGTTACGGAGATCCCGCGCGATTCCCTGGAGAAAGGCGGCCCCAACCAATTCAAGCTCATGACCGTGCGTTCGGACAGCCAGTTCAACACCGTCGTGTACGAACTGCACGACAAATACCGCAGGGTGGATTCCAGGGACGTGGTGTTGATGAATCCGGAGGACATGCGGCGGCTGGGACTCGTCGAGAACGCTCTTGTGACGGTCCGCAACGCGACGGGAATGTTGACCGGTCAAAAGCTGGCGCCTTACCCGGTCAAGGCCGGGAACATCATGATGTTTTTCCCCGAAACCAACATCCTTGTCCCCAGGATATACGACAGTCAATCGAAAACGCCGTCCTTCAAGTCGGTGGACGTTTTTGTCGAGCGGGAAGGCTGGCGCGAATAAGATTTTTCAGTTTTTCTGGGAGAAGGACGCCGTCAGGTTCCGGCTTTCGTTGACCCGCCGGACGATTTCCTGGCCGATTTGATTTAACGGGAGTATTTTTTCCGCCAGTCCGGCCCGGGCCACGAAACCGGGCATGCCCCATACGACGCTGGAGGCTTCGTCCTGGGCCCACACCCTGCCTCCGGCATCGCAAATGTGTTCGCTCCCGATGAGCCCATCCTGTCCCATGCCCGTCAAAACAACGCCCATGCAATTGGGGCCGTAAAGTCTGGCGACGGAGCGGAACAAAACGTCCACGGCGGGACGGCAGGAATTCTCGGGAGGATCCTGATTGGTGAGAAGGGATACCTGGTTGTTCTTGCGTTCCAACACCATGTGATAATTGCCCGGCGCGATCCACGCGCCGCCGGGTTTTAGAACGGCGCCCGCGGCGCCTTCCATGACTTTTATGGAGGATTTGGAACTCAAACGTTCGGCCAGGAGTTTCGTGAAGAACGGCGGCATATGCTGAACGATCACGATGGGTACGGGAAAATTGGCCGGGAAAACCGGCATGAGGTCCGCCAGGGCGTTGGGCCCGCCCGTGGAAACCCCAATGGTCAGAATGTCCACGCGTTGAACGATCCCCAAGGCCGCTTTGGGTATGGTGATGACGGGCCTGGCGACGGACGGTTTGGGAACGAGGGGAGCGAGGGTCTCCGGCGATTTAAGGCCGACCGCCTTGGCGCAGAAGATTTTGATTTTTTGGATCAGTTCATCCCGGACCCGTTGCTTGGCGAGGTTCACGCTACCGACGTTCGCCGGTTTGGTAACGTAATCCGTGGCTCCCAGGGCCAACGCCTCCAAGGTGGCGGCGCCGCCGCGCTCCGTCAGCGTGCTGAACATGATGACCGGAAGGGTGGGGTAGATCTTGCGGATTTCGGCCAACGTCTCCAGGCCGTTCATCTCCGGCATTTCAACGTCCAGCGTGATCAGGTCCGGGTTGACTTGAGGGATTTTCGAAAGGGCGATCCGTCCGTTGGCCGCTACGCCAGCCACCTCGATTTCCGGGTCTTCCGCCAGAACGTCCGATACAATCCGCCGGATCACTACCGCATCGTCAACAATGAGAACTCGGATTTTTCGCATTAAAAAGGATTATTTATGGAGGGTTACAAGCGATCGGCTTGAATGCGTTCAAAAGATATAAGAAGGCCCTTTGGCGTCAATTTTTTCTTTACTTTTCAAAGGGTAACGCATTAAAAAACAAATTTCTACTAAAATCGACCGGATTGCTTTCAACGGCAAAATTTTAGCGTTTGGGACGCATTTACGTCTGTATAAATAGCGGGAAACATATTATAATGACAATAACTATAAATAAATCAATGGCTATAGGGAGAGTCCAGCCGGTGGTCGCGTGTTTTGCCAGCAAACGGGGCGGTTTTGTTTCTTGCGGGGAAGGGCGGCCCGTGAAGGAATCGGGATTATGACCGAGAAAAGAAAATATTTTCGGATAGAGGCCAAAATCCCTCTCGAGGTCCGGTTGGTCCCGGAAGCCGAGAGGAAAGACTTGCGTTCCGAAATTCTAAAGACGCCGACATTTTATCCCGGCAAGTCCCTGCCTCCCAACGAAGACGAGTGGGACTTGATCGACTGGATGAAGGTGCTGAATTATAAGTTGGACACGCTCATCGGCCTTCTTTCCAAGGAACGTTCCCCCGAAGGCAAGTCGCCGTTACCTTCCGGTATGCAATTGACCCATGTCAATATCAGCGCCGGGGGGCTCGCCTTCATATCCAAGGCGGGCTACAAGTCCGGCGACGTGCTTTGCCTCAAGACGGTCCTGCCTGCCAATCCGCCGTTATGCTTGTTGTTATACGGAAAAGTCGTATTGATGCAGAAGGTGCAGGAGTATTTCAAGGTGGGCGTGGAGTTCCTCGGACTGAGCGGCGATATCCGGCACGAGGTCGCGAACTTCGTGATGAACCAGGAAAGAGAAACTTTACGGGACGGTTTGAAATAAATGCCGGTACTTATTGGGTGTTTGGTGGTCATCGTGGGAATCATCAGCGGCTACCTTTTGGAAAAGGGAAATCTGCATATCCTGTTTCAGCCCGCGGAGGTCCTGATTATCGGCGGGGGGGCTTTGGGCGGCCTCATCATCGCCTCCTCGCCCAAGACGTTCAAGGCGATCGTCGCGAGCTTGAAGGTCATGGTGACCCGCAAGCCCTATGGCAAGGAAGATTACATGGAAGTGTTGATGCTGTTGAACGCCATTTTCACCAAGATCCGGAGAGAGGGGCTCAAGTCGTTGGAGCGGGAGATGGACAAGCCTTTCGAGAGCGAATTGTTCAAACCGTTTCCCCGGTTCTTGAAAAACCATCATGCCATTCATTTGCTGTCCGACACGTTCCGCATGATTTTCACGACGAAATTGAAGCCGCATCAGTTGGAGGCGTTGTGGGACGCGGAAATCGAAACGCAGTTCGAGAACTTGATGCTCCCCTCGAAAAAGCTGGGCAACATGGCCGATTCGCTCCCGGGGTTGGGGATCGTGGCGGCGGTCCTGGGGGTCGTCATCACCATGCAAAAAATCAACTCGCCGCCGGAGGTGATCGGCCATAGCGTGGGAGCGGCCCTGGTCGGGACCTTTCTCGGCGTTTTGATGTGCTACGGTTTTGTCGGCCCCATGTCGCAAAACCTGGAGTCCATAGCCCTGCAGGAAAAGGAGTACCTGAACGTTTTGAAGGGGATCGTGATCCCGTTCGTCGCCGGAGTTCATCCCAACATCTCGATCGAATTTGGACGTCTGCTGATACCGGAGGAAGAGCGCCCTTCGTTTCTGGAAGTGGAGGACGCGATCCTCAAGGCCAAAAGGGCTTCCGGGCATCATGACTGACCCGGATATGGCATGAGACGAAGAGACGGGAATTTCTCTCCCTTGTAAAGGGGGCCGGGGGGATTTGAAATTCCCGTTCGCGGCGATGAGGCGAATCCCCCTGACCCCCTTTGCAAGGGGGACCGGTTCCGCGCGCGGGTAAAAATCCATGGCCAAGAAAATCAATCCGAAAATCAAGGTCGATGTCGTTTTGGAGGGGATCAAAGGCAAATCGACCATGGAGGTTTGCCGCAAATTCCGCATCAGCCAGGGGGAGTTCAACCAGTGGCGGCAACAGTTCATGGCCAACGCCTGGAAGGCGTTCGCCGCGGACGATTTCCAATCCCCGGACGCGGAGGCGGGGGAGGCCGCCGACGAGGAAATAGTGATCAAAAAAGGCGGCAAGGGACATGCGGCGCATCACGGCGGTTCCTGGAAAGTGGCCTACGCCGACTTCGTCACGGCCTTGATGGCGTTTTTCCTGCTGATGTGGCTGATCGCGAGCCTCAATACCAATCAAAAGGCGGGTATGGCGGATTACTTCGAAAATATGCGCATCTACAAGGAATATGGCGCCACGCCGTTTTATGAGTCCTCGGTGTCCTCCACGACGCCTGAAACCGGGAAAGGGGAGAAAAAGGAGGGGTTCTCGGAGGAACTGAGACAGGAGATCAAGAAAAAGGTCGAGGGGAAATACAAGGCGATTTCCGACCAGATCGTCATCGAAACCTTCGAGGACGGATTCCGCATACAACTGATGGACAAGGAGGGCAATTCCATGTTTGCCTCGGGGAGCGCCGTCCTCAACGACTGGTCCCGGGACGTGCTGGAGTTGGTCGCGCAATCGGTCAAGGACCTGCCTTATAGAATCGCGGTGGAGGGGCACACCGACTCCGTGCCGTTCGGCAAGGGAGGGATCTCGAACTGGGACCTTTCGTCGCAGAGGGCTTCCGCGGCCCGGGAGGCTTTGGAACGGAACGGAATTCCGAAAAATCGTTTTTCGCGGATTGTCGGGTACGCCGACACCGATCTTTACGTGCCCGAGGACCCGAAAGACTCCAGCAACCGCCGGATCGCCATAATCCTTCTCACGAAGAAGGACGAATCCAAATCCAAAGAGGGCGAGGCCCCTCCCGGCGGACCCGGCCAGCGTGACGCTGGACCCGGCGGATCCGGACTGCAACCCGAGGGGACCCTTTCTCCCCGGACGCCCGCGCCGGAAGAAGCCGGTCAGAAACAGGAATAACGGGTCGCCGATTTTCAACCGCCCGCTACCGGTCCCTTACGCTTTCTCGCTTTCGGGGTCGCCGGGTTCCTTGCTTTTCTTCTTGTCCCCATCCTTACCTTCGTCCTCGTTTTCCGTTTCGGCCTGGGAAATGGGGAAATTGGAGATGTAACAGTTGCAACCGATATGCACGGGAAGCCTCGGGCACAGGTCCTTGGAGTATTGTCCCTGGACCGCGGCCTTGCAGAAGGGGCAACAAAACCGGTTCTCGACCCACCAGTTCTCGATTTTGGCGTGATTGGACTTGAAGGTCTGGAGGTTGAAGTCGGCCCCGATGATCGCCGTGAATATCTGCGAAAAAACCTCGTAAACGTACTCGAAGGCTTTTACGAAAAGGGCGAACTCTTTTTCCGAAAGTTTCTCGGGGAGCTTCGCCAATTGAAACAGCCGGTTCATGTCGATCTTTTTGGCGGCGCGTTCCTTGATGTCCGGTACGCCCATCAAGAATTGTATCGCCTGTTTTTTGTCGAAAAACTCGGGCGGACGCAGATCGTAGGCCATGGCCCACATTTCCTTCGGGTCGAGAGTCTCCAAGGCGTCCTTGACGGGGATTTCCGCTCCGGCGATGGCCAGGCCATTAGCGGCGAGATTGCGAAAATTGTCAAATACGTCCTGGTCCTCTTCGGGAACCATTCGGGGCTGGTCGAGGGCTCCCGCTTTTAATTGGCCCAGGTAGAAATGAAGGGTATCCGCCCCGTGTTGTTTGATCAGAGGGGCGGCGACGGTCAGGTCGATCTTGTCGCCCTCGAAAAGAGCGCGCAAATTGAGGGCGCATTGGATTTCAAAGGACTCGATCGCCTCGTCCTTGAAGTCCCCCAGCAGAGCTTCCTTTTCCTCCCCGGAGGCCGTTTTCCATGGGGAAGAGGCATACGCTTTTTCCTTCAGGATTTTTACCAGGGGGGTCTTATAGGCATTGACCAAATCGTCCACCTCTTTGAACCGCAAGTTGTGACGCGCGATAATCAATAGGATCGTTTGCTGGTATTTTTCGTAGTCCAGCCGTCTTTGTTTTTCCTCTTCCTCGTCGGTTTCAAAAAACCGTTCTTCCCGCGCTTTTTTGGGGTTCAACTCTTTTTCATATTGAGCGACTTCTTCCGGAAAACACAAAAGATCGAACGCTCTTTTCAGGGCCTTGGCGGTTTCTTCCTTGGCGCCGATCACGGTAAACGGAAAATTGCTTTTCCCATACAGGAGCCATTTCCCCGTTTCTATTTCGACGGGGCGGTCCTTAACGGGGTTGTAACTATTGGCTTCGTCCAGGTTTTCCTGGCGGATGAAAGCGACTTCTCCCAATTTGGGAACCTTTTCGTCAAGGGCCGAGGCTTGGAAATACCGGGCAAACCGGGGGTGCAGTTTAAGCTTCCGCCATTCGATTCCGTCCAGCGAAATTTCGTCGTCGGGCAGGAGCGATTTGTTCTGGATGCTGGGGAGCACGATTTTTAAAGGGATGTCCTTTAATATCTTGTTTCCCCGGCGGAACATCGCTTTTTCCGGTTGGGTTTTGGGGGAGGTCTCGGCCATTGTGGAATCGTGTGTAAGGTTCCGGTTGCGTTGGGTCCTTCCGGGGGGGCGGCCCGCGGTTTCCAAAAAATGGGTCGGCGAGCCCGTAGTTTTGACTTGTTTTTTTTACGTTTTTGACGACAATATATTGTAACTGACTTTCCGAATAAAAGCCATTCCGGCGTTTGTCGAAACCGGATTTGCAATCGAGGATTCATGTCGGTCCGCAAGGTATTTTTGAGTTTGATCGGTTTGGCGCTCGCGGCGTTGTTGAACGAGGGGATTTGCTTTCCTCCCGACGCTCTTGCGCTGGTTTCCGCGAAGGAAAAAGGGCCTCCCGTCGAAACCCCGGGAGTTGACGAGGAAAACAAGGGTAGCAAGATCACCATCGAGCTTGAAAAAAAGACCGCGCCGCAAGCGGTCGGGAAAGAACGGGAGCCGGGGGCCCCGAAACCTTCCGGCCAGCCCGAAAAAGCCCGGGCCGAATCTTTCGACGACCTTAAAGATCCGTTCGAATCCCAACTCGACAGCCTCCCGCAACTCAAGGACCCGTTCGAGCGGTTTAACCGGGGGATGTATAAAGTCAACGAGACCCTCCTCGATTATGTTTTAGACCCATTGGCCCGCGGGTATGTCAGGATCGTCCCCGAAGAGGGCCGCGTCGCCGTCAAGAACGCTTTTGCCAACGCTTCCGCTCCGGTGGGTTTTCTGGGCAGTCTGGCCCAGGGCGACGTCGGAAAAACCGTCAAGGTTGTCGGGCGTCTGCTCATCAATTCCACGGTGGGCGTTGGAGGCTTGTTCGACGTCGCGCGGGACCACTTCGGCCTCGATCCGGTGAATGAAGACTTCGACCAGGCCTTGGGCAGTTACGGCATTCCCGCCGGCCCTTATATCGTCCTTCCTTTTTTTGGCCCTTCCACCGCCCGGCACGCAATCGGGCGCGCGGTGGATTCCCTAGTCAACCCGACGTCCTATTTTGCTCCCTTTGCCGCTAGCGCCGGGTCGACGCTGGGCGAAACCATGAACGCGTATTCCTTCAATCTGGACGCGAAAAAAGACCTTGATGAAAGCGCCCTGGACCCCTACGAAAGCGTCAAGCACTTCTACTACGGGCGAAGGCAAAGTCTGATCAAGGAATAACCGCGACCCGGATTCCCGAAAACGTTCCCGGACGATCGATGGATGGGCCCGGATATGACATGAACGACCAACCTGTCGGCGCGCTTTCGAATCCTGGTATCAAGGTCCGCCAGACGTTTGAGACAGGAGGCGCCAGTAACAAAAAGCGCCTTGCCTTTATTCCCCCTTGCAAAGGGGGATAGGGGGATTTGAAACTTCTGTTCGCGCCAGCGAGTCGCGGCCGGGCAGGCGCCCGGAGGCAACGCGGCGATGACGCTCCGCGCCGGCGTGACGCCGAACTCATTACCGCCCCGGCGCAAGCGCGGGGCGGCGTTGCTCCCGGGGGCGTCCCCGGCGGCATTGG
>JACQQK010000129.1 GCA_016207065.1 Nitrospinota bacterium | reverse complement strand
CCCTCACGGTGCGGGACGGCATGGTCCGCCTGTCCCCGCATTTCTACAACACGGCGGAGGAAATCGACGCCTTCTTCGATTTACTCGACCGGTTCCGACGCCTCAAATAGGATTCGACGAAATGAAGTCGGGAAGCGAATCCCCCCGGCCCCCGTTGCAAGGGGGAGGAATTTTCGCAACCAGGCCGAGCCCATTGGATCCGACGTTCGCGCTGGCCGCCGATCAGTCGAAACGGATGACGAAGGTGTCCAGTTTTTCGCGCATTTCCAGCTCCTTGGAAAACATCTGGGCGCGTTCCTTGTCGTCGAACCGTTCCACCTGGACCTTGTAATAGTCGCCGCCGTTATTGTGGAGCAAGGTCATGAACGCGTTGTACCCCTTCATGGCGAGGCTGTTGATCATGGATTCCGCGAGGGCCTTGGTCTGGTACGCCCCCACCTGGATGGTGTAAAAAACCGACTCGTCATTTTCCGGGGAGACGGGCGCTTTCGCCCTGCCTTTCGAGGAAGCCCTATTGCGGACGCCGTCTTTCTTTTCGGGGGTCCGCAAGGCGGCCAGTTGGACCGGGGCCGGTCCGGACTGACGCGGAGCGACCTTGATGTCCGGCAACGCCTTGACCGGCTCGCCGGAATTCGTTGCCGGCGCGGGGGAAATGACTGTTGCCGGGACCGGACGAGGCAGAGACGGGACGGGGCGCCGGTCATCGCGCCTGTCGCCGGGCCGCGGAGCTCTCATGTCTTTCGCGCGTTTCCGTGTCGCTTGGGCCAACTGGACTTCGCCGGAGTTTTTACCGCGGGCCGGTTTCTCCTCCGGTTTCCTCACCAGCGCGGTCATTCCGTTGGTCATGTCCGTCGTCATCTTGCGCAGGTTGAGTTTGTTGGTGACGAAATAGATGGGCGCATAGACGGCGGCAAACATGCCGGTGGGGAGTTTCCCGAGCCCGGAGAAGTCGGACCGGGACTCCTCCGCTTGCCAGAGGATTTCGCCGGTACGGGTATCCACCATGGTGGCGGACATCCCCACGGCGATCGAGGAATGGAGCACGAGGTAAGCCCGTTCGACTTTCTGAATTCTGCCGAAGACCACCGCGTCGGCCCCCAGGATTTCGCCCAGCCGGGCGACAGGGACCCTGTTGTATTTCGACGGGTCGGTCAACCCGTTCTGGACGAGCAGGCTCTCCACGACATAGCGTTCGAGGACGTTGAACCTGGCCTGGGTGAGGTTGGCGTACAGGCTTCGATGAAACATGGCCGCGGCGTCCCTCTGCCCCTTCTCCAGGGTTTCCACGGGCAGGATCGCCACGCTTTGGCTCCGCGACAATTGTTTCAGGTTGCCCGAAATCTGCACCTGCGGCCCGGATGAGCACGCCGAAATCCCTAGCGCCAGGACCGCGAGGACGATCCTCCGCCCCATGGCCTTGCGCCATCCAGCAAGCGTTTCGTCGGAATAACCGCGAGGGGAATTCATCGTCATCTCAACGCCGTATCCAGTCCCGTTTTTTGCGTCGCCGGCAGGGAAACCTTGTAAACTTTTTTTCCGACCATGCCGTCCTTGTTTTTCAATCTGCCGACGATCACCATATCGGCCATTCCGTCTTCCGGCTTGACCCTGTATACTCCATGGTATTTACCGGGAAGGCTTTCCACCATGGCAATCCCATCGCGCCTCTGAAGCACGTCGAACGTGGCGGCCAACCCGGGTTCGCCTGCCAGATGCACCCGGACCAGGTCAAACCGGCCCGACTTGGGGTCGGAAGCCCCCGCCTCGGCGCGAATCTCCTGTATCCTGGGCAGACGGATATCCGCCTCTCGATACTCCGCCGGATCGGGGAGTTCCTCGATGACCTTCAGCACGAACGATTCGGCAATTTTGTAATAGGCTTGCGGGGCGTTGACGTTTTCAACCTGGCTTTGGATGGTGTCCACCACCGTCAGGGTCAATATGCTGGAGTTGTCCCACTCCTGATGCTCGGTTTCCCACAGCGTATGACCGTTTTTCAGATCGATCATTTTGAGCGCCGCCCTGATCCGGGTTTCGGCATAAAACCCGCCGGTGAAATTATTGGCGTCCAAGACATGACCCCGGACCACCGCGTCCACGCCAAGAGCGTCTCGGAGTTGGGCCACCGACATGTCTGCGGCCTGGTTGGGGGAATTGAAACCCGCCTGGGACAACCGGCGGTTCACTTCGTCCAAGGGCATGTCCGTGTACCCCAGGTAACCGAAATAGTTAAAGAATACCTGCCGCAATATGGAGGAACATCGATCACCGTCGGCGAGGTCCATATCGTGAGTGAAAGGGAGAACGGCTACCTTCCTGGGAAAACCGTCGACTTGAGGGAAATTGTATACCTTGACTTTCGCGGTCCCGCATCCCAGGAGAAAAAATATCGTCCCCAGAGCGGCTATCAAGAAAGTCCTTTGCGGCCAACCGGTTGGAATAAAATGCCCGGAATGCAAGCTCGACCTCCAGAAACTTTTTTAACCCATTGAAAAACAAAGGCTATGATCAAAAATCCGCAAGCTTCAATATAATCAATGGGATAGAAATTGTCAATCCTTATCTCCTCATAATTTATTAAAAAATAAAGCGTTATGGCCGTTTTCGGAAATCGGCGCGATCGGCTCCAATAACTCCTATAAATTCAAGGAGTTGATTTTCCCAAAACCCATCGATTCTTATTGACTCAAGCCCGTTTTCATGCTATTTATCGAAGCTTGATTTTGCAAGGCCTCGCCGGATTTTCCTTTTTTTTCTGCGTGATCCGCAGGAACTCATAAACAACCTTTCCAGCGGAAAAAAGTTGTCTTCCATCATGCGCCCAGCGGCTTCCGGGTTTCCCACTCCGCCCTTCACAAACAAGGCGAAGGCCAAATCGATCGGCTCACACCATGTTCCTCGTTGAATTCATAGGCCGGACCACGCTCAACTTCATAGGCAAGCTGGGGCAACGGCTGGTCTTTTTTCTGGAAGCCCTGTACTGGGGCTTGCGGCCCCCCTTCCGGTTGTTCGAAGTTGCCAAACAGATCCATTTCATCGGAGTCAAGTCGCTGTTCGTCATCATCCTGACCGCCTCGTTCACCGGCATGGTTTTGGGAATGCAGGGGTTTTACACCTTGAAGAAATTCGGTTCCGAAGGTTTGCTGGGGGCGGCGGTGGCGTTGAGCATCATCCGCGAACTGGGCCCGGTGCTGTCGGCGCTCATGGTCACGGGGCGGGCCGGTTCGGCCCTGGCCGCGGAGATCGGCATCATGCGGATCACGGAACAGTTGGACGCCATGGACACCATGGCCCTGAGCCCCATGAAATACGTCGTGGCCCCGAAAATCCTGGCTTCGCTGGTGGCCGTTCCCTTGTTGACGGCGATATTCGACATTGTCGGCATCGTCGGCGGATACGTGGTTGGCGTACACCTGCTGGGGGTCAGCGGAGGGGCCTACACGGGAAGCATGGAAACCAGCGTGGCGTGGAAAGACGTTTACAGCGGGATCATGAAGTCCATCAGCTTCGCGGCGCTCATGAGCTGGATCTGCTGTTTCGAGGGTTTTTACGCCGACACCTACAGCGGTCATGGCGCCGAGGGGGTCAGCCACGCCACCACCACCGCGGTCGTTTTGTCGTCGGTCAATATCCTGATCTGGGACTATTTCGTCACCTCGGTCATGATTTGAATTTTTCGAGCGCGCATGATCCGCATTAAAAACATCAGGAAAAATTTCGCCGCCCAGGAGGTCCTCAAGGGGCTCAGCCTGGAAATCCCCAAAGGCCGGATCACCGCCATCGTGGGCCCCAGCGGTTGCGGGAAAAGCGTCCTGCTGAAACACATCATCGGCCTGTTGAAACCCGACGCCGGCCAGTTGTTCGTCTCGGGAGAGGACATTTGCCAATTGAACGGGCGGCGGCTCAACGACATACGCCTGCGGTTCGGCATGTTGTTCCAGGGAGCCGCCCTGCTCGACTCGATGGACATCTTCGAAAACGTCGCCTTTCCTCTGCGCGAGAAAACCCGGCTGGGGAAAAAAGAGATCAAGGAGCGCGTGGACCGGGAATTGAAAAACGTCGGCATCGTGGGCATGAACGCCAAGTACCCCGCGGAGTTGAGCGGCGGCATGAAAAAACGCGTGGGGCTGGCCCGGGCGCTGATCATGCAACCGGAAATCGTCCTGTTCGACGAGCCCACGACCGGCCTCGACCCTATCATGAAAAAAGCCATCCATCGGTTGATCTACGATACGCAGAGGCGGGTGGGATTCACCGCGGTGGTGGTGAGCCACGACATCCCCGACGTATTCGAGATCAGCGACGACGTGGCCATGATGTATGGCGGGGTCATCATCGAACAAGGGACGCCGGAGGTTTTTCAATCGTCCGGAAACCCGGTGGTGAAACAGTTTCTCAAAGGCGAGGTAACGGGACCTATCAGCGTCAGCTAACCATTTTACCGGCCGGGGACCACGCCGGGAGGCAAATCCCCCCGGCCCCCTTTGCAAGGGGGGGGAATTTCCGCCCCCGCGTAAGCGGGAGGCGGTGTTGGGTCCAGCGGCACGCTGGCCGGGGACATCTCCGTTGTAAGGAATGGACGGAAAAAACCGACAACTAGTCCGGAGGTTGAGGGAGAATCGTTATGAAGAGAGTCAGTTTGGAACTCGTGGTTGGGGTGTTCATGATGGTGGGGATCGCCGGTTTGGGATGGCTCTCCGTAAAGCTCGGGAAAAAGGAAATCCTGGGGACCGATTATTACTCCGTGTATGCGGACTTCGAATCCATTTCCGGGTTGCGCGAAAACGCCGAGATCGAGATCGCCGGGGTCAAGGTGGGGACCGTGGGAACGATCTCCCTGGCGAAAAATATGGCCCGGGTGGAATTGAAAATCCTCAAAAACCTTAAAATCCCGGACGATACCATCGTCTCGGTGAAAACCCGGGGGTTGATCGGCGACAAGATGATCAGCGTCTCCCTGGGTGGCTCTCCCCAGATCCTCAAAGCCGGGGACGTGATCATGGAAACGGAATCCGTCATCGACCTGGAAAACTTGATCAGTCAATACATATTTGGTAAAGTTTAATCGAATCGCGTCTGTTCATAATCAATTTTTCTGGAGGAGACAAAGCATAAATATGAGCGCTAAAAACTTATGGGTCCGATTCGTCCCGGCGATCCTGGCGGCCGCGGTTTTGGTCTGTTCCGTCCCGTCCCTTTCCTCGGCTTCGCAGATCACGGACAACCTGAAGGCCACGATCGATAAGGTCCTCGATATCGTCACCGACGAAAAATACAAGACCGACAAAAAGACGCGCCGGAAATTGTTACGCGAGATCATCGACGCCCAGTTCAGCTACGAGCAGATGGGCATGCGCTCGCTCGCACAGGACTGGAACCCCCGGACGCCGGAGGAGAGGAAGCAGTTCGTCGACCTTTTCGGCAAACTCCTCGAAAACTCCTACGCCACCAAGATCGAAAGTTACCGCGATGAAAAAATCAACTATGTGGCGGAGGAAGTGCGGGACGGCTACGCCATGGTGAAAACCGAGATCGCCCGGAAGAGCGACACCATCGGCGTCGATTACAAACTGATCAACATCAACGGCCAGTGGCGCGTGTACGACTTCATCATCGAAGGCGTCAGCATGATCCGCAATTACCGGTCGCAGTTCTCCAAGATCATCCACAAGGAGTCATACGAGGGACTGGTGAAAAAAATGACCGCCAAAATCGAGGAACTCGAGTCCGGCAACGACAAGACGAAAACCGACCAGCTCTGATTCTCTTTCGCGATTCGTCAGAATCGACTTTTGGGGGAAGGGGCCGGTCCCCTTCCCCTTCCCAGTCCCATCCTTTAATGCATTTCCATCCCTTCGCATGATCCGAAGCTCGGCTCCCACCCGCATCGACCTTGCCGGCGGCACGCTGGACATCTGGCCGCTGTACCTCCTGCTGGGCAACCCGCCGACGCTCAACGCGGCCATCGACCTGTACGCCACGGTGGAGATCAGGCCCCGTAAAGACAAAACCATCGTCGTCGAATCGAAGGACCTGAAACTCCGGGAAACGTTCCCCTCGCTGGAGTCCCTGCCCGACAACCACCCGCTGGAATTGGTCCTGCGGGCGCTGAAGTTTTATCGCCCCGCCCGCGGAGCGGAAATCGTGACCGATTGCCAGGCCCCCGCCGGATCCGGCATCGCCGGGTCGTCGGCCTTGAACATCGCGCTGAACGGGGCGCTCAACCGCATGACGGGCCGACGGTACAAAAACCGTCAGTTGATCGATATCGCCAAGAACATCGAAACCCAGGTGATCCGGACGCCCACCGGCTGGCAGGACTATTTCCCGGCGCTCCTCGGAGGCGTGCAGGCGGTCCTGCCCACGATGACGGGGGTGACCTCCAGACAACTCCCCATCGACCTTGACGACCTCAACAGACGCTTCGTCCTGTGTTACACGGGCAAACCGCGGCAGTCCGGCATCAACAACTGGGAGGTGACGAAAAACGCCCTGGACGGGGACAAGGGAGTTCTCCAAAAACTGTCCCGGATCAAGGACGCGGCGCTGAAAATGGAGCGGGTCCTCGACCAGGGAAACCTGGACCGGATGGCCCCCGTGTTCGCCGAAGAGTGGACGGCGCGAAAAGCCCTGGCTCCGGGGATCTCCACCGGGGAAATGGAGCGGATCATCTCCGCCGCCCTGCGCGAAGGCGCCCTCGCGGCCAAGGTATGCGGCGCCGGAGGCGGGGGATGCCTGGCGTTCATCGTCCGGAAAAACGCCCGGGAACGGGTCGCCGCCGCCATAACCCGCAATGGCGGGCAAGTCCTGAACTTCCGCTTCGTCCGGCGCGGCCTTCGCGTCCGTGAAATTTGATCTTCCTGCCCCGTTTTTTTTCAATCCCACCGGAACCCTGTTGATTGTATAATGAATGAACGATCGAATCGCGCCGCCCATGATGGGAGGTCATGACGTGCCCTTTCTTTTCCCCCGGAAAAAAAGCGCCTTTTTGCTGGCCGGTCTCGTCTTGATGCTGGTCGTCCCTATACTGCTGAACCGGTCAAGCCAGGTCAACCCGCCCGAGGAGGCCCGGGAACGTTCCATACCCAAACCCCCGCCCTCGTCCTCGGAAGAGGCGGACGCCCTCATCCAGCAAGCTTCCGAGAATTATTTTTACCACGAGTACGGCAAGGCCGCGGAGAACTATCAAAAAGCCATCGTCCTTTACGAAGGACAAAAGGATTTGACGCGCGCCGCCAAGACTTACGAATCGCTGGGCGACCTGTACAAGACCGCGCAAAAACCGGAGGAAGCCGAGAAAAACTACATCCTGGCGGCGGATTATCATAAACGCATCGAGAACTACCCCGGTCAGGCCAGGGCCATGAAAGAACTGGGAGACCTGCACGTCTCCCTGGAACGCCCGGACCTCGCCAACGAATGGTATCAGAAAGCCCTCCGCGTGTTCGAGGACCGCGAACCTCACCTGGTCCTGGCCCTCGTCCAGGAAGCCTTGGGCCACCTCAACTGGGAAATCCAAAAGATTCCCGAAGCCATCCAGTATTTCACGCAGGCCAGGAACACTTTCGTCGTCGTGAAAAACCCGATGGGCTTCGACCACATGAACAATGTGCTCAACCGGTTGAACAATGAACCCAATCCCCATTCCCACGCCTTGCGGAACGTTCCGCCGGGGGGACGGCCGGCGGAATAGTTTCGACGGGAAAACGCCTTCGCGTTTTATTTGCGCCCTACTCGTATGCTCCGTCTTGACGTTGACCGGCTCGCTGGCTCTTGCCGGCGAAACGGAAGCGCCCTCCTATACCGCGGTTTTGGCCGACAGTCCGGCCAGGAAAACGCCGGTCTTGGAATTCGATTGCAACCATGACGTTTACGTTTTATTTACCTGGCATGGGCTTTCGGGACTTCACAAGATCACCGCCCTGTGGTTCAACCCGAGCGAAAAACAGGAGAGCCAGATCGACCTCAAATTCATCGCCAGCGAGGGGAAAACCGAGAACTGGGTGGCCTTGAAGCTTTTGGACTTGAAACGGGAGAGGAACCCCGTCCTGCCCAGTCTCGCCTCGTCAAAGTTCATCGGCAAATGGGAAACCAGGATTTATCTGGACGGAAATTTTCTGGAGAAGAAAAAATTCGAGGTGAGTTGCGATTGAGGAATTCCGGAGCCAAAGGGAGGTTTCAGTCCGCGGCCCGCCAGTCGTCGCCGTTCCAGTGCAGGATCAAGCCGTTGTCGCCGACCGCGTACATATTGTCCCCGGAACTGCCCCAAATGGCGGTCAGATACTCCTCGGTGTTCGACTCGATCCGGGTCCACTGGCCGCCGTCGAGATACAGGATCATCCCCGCGTCGCCAACGGCGAAGACCATGTCCTTCGAGGGCCCCCAAACGTCGAGGAAAAATTCCATGGTGCGGGTGGGCATCTCCGTGAACTCCGATCCGTCGAACTTGAAGATGGCTCCGTCGGAACCGGCGATGTACATGTCGTTGGGCCCGAACCCGTAAATACCGTACAACTCGGAATTGGAGTTGAAGGTCAACCGCCGCCAGGAATCCCCGCTTTGCTTGAGGACCAGGCCGTCGAACCCCACGGCGTACATCCCGCCTTCCTTGCATCCCCAGAGACGCGCGATGTCCGTGTCGGTCCCGGTTTTCATGTGTTTCCACGCGGAGCCGTCGAAATGGACGATCTTCCCCAACCGGCAACAGGCGTAGATATCGTCCGGGGCCAGTCCCCAGATGCCGGACATCGGCGGCAGGCTCTCCATGTCCAGCGGCGCCCACTTACTGCCGTCGAAATGCAGGATTTTCCCGTCCGTGCACGCCGCGTACACGTTGTCGCGCGCGCTACCCCAGAGGTTCTTGAACGTCCATCGTCCGCCGGAATCCATCTTGCTCCAGCGGCTACCGTCGAAATGCAGGATGGTCCCCTCGGCGCCGCCGATGAAGACGTCGTTCGCCCCGAACCCGAATATGGATAACAGATGACTGGTCGTCAGTTTGGACATGATCTTGGTCCTTGATCTTTACGAATCCCGGTTCGAGAATTTTTTCTTAACTTCTTTCAAACCGACGCTGGGACGATTGGCTTCCTTCTTTTTGGAGACGCGCAGGTCCCGGATGTCCTCCGCATCGGCCAATAACTCCTGCAAGGCGACAAACTCCTCGTAAGGGAGAACGACAAACTCCTTCTTGCCATTTTTGGTCAAAACTTCGGGGTGTAATTTCATAACGGTCTCCGCTCGCTAAATATAGGCGTCCTTTCGATGTTTAATGCGATAAATTATTATTTTATCCCCTTCAACCTCGAACAGGGCACGGTAATCGCCAACCCTCAAACGATATTCGGATGTGAAATGAGTCAGGCGTTTGACGTCTCCGGACAAGTCGGTATGCATCGCCTCTATTTTTTCCAAAATACGAACGACATGATTTTTGGGGATGGATTCCAAGTCTTTAATGGCGCGGGGTTTGAACTCTACCTGAAAAATCAATCAGCGCTCCCGTTTCGACGCTCGGATATCTTCACGCGTTAGTTTTGTTGGATAAGCGGCCAAAAGTCGGCCTCGCTGGCGCCCTCGCTGATTTTGCGGAGGATCAGTTCCACCGTGATCCGCGTATTACGAATCACCGGCTTGCCCATCATCACCTTCGGGTTGATTTCAATCTGATCCGTAATAGTCATCGTCAAGTCCTCGTCGTTTAAAAAGTATTATCGCGCTTTTCCCGCCGACTGTCTAAACACCTTGTAATGAACTACCCCGTAGCAAGCTGACGGGGTAGTTCATTCGGCGACGTCCAGATGTGATTCAAAGTTGCAAAAAAACTACAGCGGCGGCAGGGACATGTCGGTCCACTGCTTCCCGTCATAACGGACCACGCAACCGTTGTCGCCCACGGCGTAGACGCAATCGGAGCGGAGGCCCCGCACCTTGGTCAGGTAGTCGTCGGCGCAGGACTTCATGCGTTCCCATTTCCCGCCGTCGAAATGCAGAATCACGGAGTTGTCGCCCACCGCAAAAATATCGTTCTCCGAGGTCCCCCAGACGCTGAGAAGGTAATCCTCGGTCCCCGATTCCATGGGTTTCCATTCGGCGCCGTCGAAATGCAGGATGGTCCCGTGGGAACCGACGACGTACACGTTATCGGTACGCGTCCCCCAAACCCCGTAGAGGGAGATATGCTCCGGCGTCAATTCGTCCTTCCGCTCGAAAGCGGTCCCGTTGTAGAACCTGAACGTCCCTTCCCCGCCCACGGCGTAGATATGGTTGAGATCCTCCCCCCATAAACAGAAGAGGTCGTGGATGGTATTGGGCTCCCGGTATTCCCACCGCTCGCCGTTCCAGAACAACAACCGTCCGCCAACGCCGTAGATGAAGACGTTGTTGGAGCCGTATCCATAGGCCGAATTCAGGGAGTCGTAATTGCCCGTGTCTCTCTGGCTCCAGTTTTTTCCGTCGTAATGCAACACGACCCCGCCCACCCCCACGGCGTAAATGTCGTTCTCGTTCGCCGCCCAGATCCCCATCAAGGGGTTGGTGTTGCCGGTGCGGACCTGGATCCATTCCTTACCGTCGAAATGCTGGGGGACGCCGTCCTTCCCCACCACGTAGATATTGTCTTCGCTGAATACCCAGATATCCAACAGGTCAGGTTTTTCGCCGACGAACATGGTCCTTTATTTTCCTTCTCTGGATTGGCGGTCATGAATGCCGTGAACATTCATTGTAACATCCGGGGACGCAACCGGCCACCGGGTCACGCGAAAATCCGGCTCAGGCGATGGCCGAGGGGGTCCTGAAAACCACCTTGGAGAGTTTTTTCAGGTTGGGGGAATTTTTGAACAATTCCTGGACCTCCTCGCCGATGTCGTTGTGGATCAGGACCAGGGTTTCGAGGTTGGCCAGGGTTTTGGAGGTCGCCAGGGCGCGCGCGCCTTCGTCGCCGACCTCGGTTTCGTAAAGGTCCAAAAGGGTCAGGTTCCTCAACGTCTCCGAATTGGCGATGGCCTTGGCGCCGCGATTCCTGATCGGGTTGTAGGTGAGCGTCAACTGCGTCAGGTTCTTCAAGTTTTCGGACTGCGCCAGGGCCTCGACCCCCTCCCCTTCGACGTAATTCCAGTTCAAGTTCAGTTCCGTCAGCTTGGCAAGGGTCTTCGACCGGGCGATGGCCTTGGCGCCTTCGTTTCCGATATTGTTCCGGTACAGCGACAACAAGTTGAGGCGGGTCAAATAAGGCGATTCCGCGATCGCCCGGACGCCCTCGTCGCCCAGCCCGTCTCCGATCCAGAGAGAGACCAGGCCGCCCAGACGAGGCGATTGGGCCAAGGCCTTGGCCCCTTCCGCGGTCAGCTTGTTATCGCTCAGGATCAACTCGGAAAGGTTCAGGAAGTTTTTGGAGTCCGCCATGGCCTTCAAGCCCTTGTCCGTCATCTCGTTTTTAAACATGTTCAGCGCGGTCAGGTTGGTCAGGTACGGCGACTCCGCCAGGGCCTGGACTCCGGCATCCCCCACTTTGTTGAACTCCAGGAACAAGGCGGTGACCGATTTGGCTTTTTCGGATTTCGCCAGAGCCTTCGCTTCCTCGTCGCCCAACTCCTTTTCGCGCAAATCGAGCTCGCCTTTTTCGATGTTGAAATTTTCGTCGATCAGTTTTTCAATATCAACCATTGGTCCTCTCTCCCAACCGCGGTCATCAAATTTCTTTTATAGGGTATTCGGAGCATTCTAAGAAAGTTCTCGAATTTGTAAAGAGTAATTTGCAAAGTATATCCGCGGTAAAGGAAATCGTACCGCGGACGGGGACAAAAACCGGCGGCGCGAAACCGCTTGGGCAAAGTTAAATTATTTTAATTTTTTTTTAATGTTTTTTTAACAAGATTTTAATACCTTGATAGGGAATTTGGCTTTTCGGACATTTTTTAACCATTGAAAACTCAAGGAATCGGGACAAGAACCGCCGCCATGCCGCAAAACATCGAGGAAATAACGCAGACCGTCAAGCATTCCAGCCGTTTCGTCCAGGATATCGTCGGGGAAATGGAGCGGGTGATCGTCGGCCAGAAGTACCTGATCGAGCGCTTGATCCTCGGCCTCCTGACCGGGGAACATATCCTGCTGGAAGGCGTACCGGGGCTGGCAAAGACCACGGCCGTAAAAACCCTGACCCAAACCATCAACGCGCGGTTCAGCAGGATCCAGTTCACTCCCGACCTTCTCCCGGCGGACCTCATCGGCACGCAGATCTACCAGCCCAAGGATGGGAGCTTCGCCATCAAAAAAGGGCCCCTGTTCGCCAATCTGGTTTTGGCGGACGAGATCAACCGCGCCCCCGCCAAGGTGCAAAGCGCCTTGCTGGAAGCCATGCAGGAAAGGCAAATCACGATCGGCGGACAGACTTTCAAGCTCGATGAACCGTTCATGACGCTGGCCACGCAAAACCCGATCGAGCAGGAGGGGACCTATCCCCTGCCCGAGGCCCAGGTGGACCGCTTCATGTTCAAGCTCAAAATCGGGTATCCTTCCAAGGAGGAAGAGAAGAAGATCATGCAAAGGATGTCCTCCTCCAACAACCATGTCCCGGTCCTGCCGGTGGTCGAACCGCATGCGATCCTGGAAGCGCGGAAGGTCATCGATTCCATTTACATGGACGAAAACCTGGAGGACTACATCGTCAGCCTCGTGACTGCCACCCGCGATCCCAGGGCGTATCGCCTGGATTCGCTGGCCGGCCTGATCAAATACGGCGCCTCGCCCCGCGCCTCCATCTACCTGAACCGGGCGGCCCGGGCCCACGCCTACTTGAACGGCAGGGGATACGTGGTCCCGCACGACATCAAAAGCGTCGGGCTGGACGTTTTGCGGCACCGCCTGATCCTTTCGTACGAGGCCGAGGCCGAAAACGTGACAACGGACGATATCGTCAAAAAAATATTCGACACCGTTGAAGTGCCCTGAAATACGCACTGCTCGGACCGGATCGAGACGTCATCAAGGGCGTCAGGAACGAGCTAATCCGGATATCGCATGAGTTTCATGCTTCTGGTTGAAGGGGGTCAAAAATTCACCCTCACCCCGGCCCTCTCCCGTCAAGGGAGAGGGTGACAAAATGTTCCTTCTCCCCTGACGGGAGAAGGTCAGGATGAGGGGGCGCTAAAAAAGCCGGAGATGCTTCTTTTAGCTTCACTCATGCAATATCCCAGCTAATCCGCCCTTACGGAGAGTATGATCCGAAACCTGGCGCGAAAAATCATGGACCGTTTCCAAATCCCCTCCCCGCCCCCGGCCGGACGGGACAACAGAATCCCGCCGGAACTGATGGAGAAGATCCGCCTGATCCAGATCAAGACCAATTATCTCGCGAACGACATCATGGCGGGCGAATACGTTTCGGCCTTCAAGGGCCGGGGGATGGAATTCACCGAGGTCCGCGAATACCAGCCGGGCGACGACGCGCGCCTGATCGACTGGAACGTCACGGCCCGCATGGACCATCCCTACATCAAGGAATTCCGCGAGGAGCGCGAGTTGACCATGATGCTGATCGTCGACGTCAGTTCCTCGGGCGAGTTCGGTTCCGGCGGAAAACTCAAAAGCGAAGTATCGGCCGAGATCGCCTCCATCCTCGCATTCCTGGCGATCAAGAACAACGACAAGATCGGGCTGATCGTCTTCTCGGACAAAATAGAACATTACATCCCGCCCCAAAAGGGCAAGGCCCACGTCTGGAACGTCGTCCGCGCAATTCTGAACCTCGCCCCGGAAGGCCGGGGGACCGACCTGGGCCTGCCGTTGGAATACCTGCTGAAGGTCCACAAGCGGAAAACCGCGGCGTTCTTCATTTCCGATTTCCAGGGAAAAAACTACGAGACCGGATTCAAGCTGGCGGTCCGCAGGCACGAAATCGTTCCCATCGTCGTCTCCGACTCGCGGGAATTCTCGCTCCCGGACATCGGCTTATTGCGCTTGAAGGATACGGAAAGCGGGGAAACCGTCCTGGTGGACACCTGGGACGAAAACCTGACGCGACGGTTTTCCGAACTGGCGCGCGCGGAACGCGACGGGCTCAAAAGATTTTTTTCCTCCCTGGGGGTGGATACCATCGAAATCGATCCGGGACGTTCCCTGGTCGCCCCCATCCTTCAATACTTCAAAAAGAAAGAGAGAAAACGCTGAATGGACCCCGCCGCGCGCGAGAAACCCAAAGACGGAGTAAGCCCGAAATTAAAAATCACGGTCATCGCGTTTTCCCTGTTCACCCTGATCGCGTTCACCGCTTTTTTCGTCATGGTCTTCAACCGCGTGATCGCGCCGATCAAGTCCGACCCGGCGGGGGAAGCGGACCTCCTGGTCCTTGCCGACAAGCTCAAGACCGCGGGGCTCCCCGACAAGGCCATCGAGCAATACCAGGAGTATCTGCGCCAGTCGAAACCCGACCGGGCGGCGCGGGCGCGTATCGCCGTTTCCATCGCCGACCTCTTCGTCGAGATGGGGGACTGCCGCGACGCATTGGTCTGGCTCTACAAAGCCGAACTGTCCGACGCGGAACTTTCCAGGAAAAACGAGTTCAACGTCAAAATCGATGCCTGTCAGCATCAAGTAAATTTACCCCAACGCTGAGATATGGACAAAACGGTCCGATGGGGCGGAATGGCCCTCGCCTGGCTTGTCTTCGCCGTCGCGCCAGGTCTCGCCGAAACGGCCCCCGGCGCCGCCGCGCCGATCGCCGTCGAGGCGAAGGTGGACAAACCCAACGCCACGGTCGGGGACATTGTCGTCTATTCCATAACCGTGCATCGCGACCGCGACTTGGAGATCGTCCCGCCCGACCTGGGTAAAGACGTGGACGGGTTCGAGCCCGTGCGGAATGGGACCGCCAAACCCCGGTCGCGCGAGGGGAAAATAACGGAGGAATACTGGTTTCGCCTGCGCGCCGACCGGGTGGGTTCTTTCGCGTTCAAACCCATCCCGGTCCATTTCAAAATACCCGACGCCAGGGAACCCGGACGAAAAATCGATGGGCGGATCTTGACTCCACAAGTCGCCGCGGAAGTCCATTCCGTCCTCCGCCTGCAAGGAGAACCCGCGGACATCCGGGACATCAAGCCGCTGGTCCCCGCCGTCACGGACCGGGCCCGGTACTTTTTGTACGGGCTGGCCGTTGCCGCATTATGTCTGCTGGGCTTTCTGGCCCGGCAGTTCGTGAAGAAAAGACCGCGTAAAATTCAAGCCATGGAACGGCCGCCGACGCCCGGCGAACTCGCTCTGCGCGAACTGGAAGCGTTGCAGACCAGAAGTCCGCGGGAACCAGACGTGCTCCAGGAACTTCATTTCGAATTATCGGAAATTTTCCGGCGATACCTCGGGGCGCGTTACGGCTTCCCCGCTCTGGATTGGACCGCGGAGGAAATCGGCGCCAGACTCCGGCAATTGCCGGAACTCGACGGACCCTTGCGGGACCAGGCGCGGAACATACTGGACCGCGCCGACAAGGTGAAATTCGCCAGGGTTTCCGTCGACCGCGAGGCGTTCACGGCAACCGTTCTCTCGGCGCGCCGGTTCGTCCGGTCCGCCGAGGAAACCATGCAAACCATCGTATCCCCCGCAAATCGCGGCTGACTTCCCATGATCTTCTTTCGATTCCACGACCCCTGGCTCCTTCTGCTCCTGGCGGTCATCCCGGTCCTCATGATGATGGACCGGGAAAACCGCCGGGCGGTCCTGCATTACTCCTCCATTCAAAATCTGCAAGCGGTCCGCTCGCGGACGCTGAGTCTTGTTTCCGTCATCCCTCCGGCGCTCCGGTATCTGACCATCGCCCTCCTGGTCGTCGCCCTGGCCCGGCCCCAGGAAGGGAGAAAAACGGTCGAAATCCTTTCGGCTGGAGTGGACATCGTCCTGGCGATCGACGCTTCCGGGAGTATGCAGGCCCTGGATTTCCTCAAGGATAAAAACCGGGTCAACCGCCTGGAGGTCGTGAAGGACGTGGCGAGAGATTTCGTGAACAACCGGCCCAACGACCGGATTGGGATGGTCGTCTTTGGCGCGGAGGCGTTCACGCAATGTCCGTTGACGCTCGACCACAATGTCCTCCTGTCATTCCTTGATAGGGTGAAGATCGGGGTGGCGGGCGACGCCACGGCCATCGGCTCCGCCATCGGCATTTCCGTCAAACGGTTGAAGGACCTCGAGTCCAAGTCCAAAGTCGTCATCCTGCTCACCGACGGCCGAAGCAACGCGGGCAACATCCCGCCCCTGCAAGCGGCCGAGATCGCCAAACAGTACGGCGTCAAGGTCTACACAGTAGGAGTCGGGACCCACGGCAAGGCCCCGTTCCTGGTGGACGCCTTTTTCGGGAGACAACTGGTCTACCAGGACGTGGACCTCGACGAGGACACCTTAAAATCCATCGCCAATCTCACCGGCGCCAAGTATTTCCGGGCCGCCGACCGGGAGTCCCTGACGGACGTCTACAACCAGATCAACCGACTGGAAAAGTCCGAGGTGAAGGTCGTGGACCATTCGGAACATACCGAAATGTTCCCGGTTTTCCTGGTCCCTGGCCTGCTCCTGGCGCTCCTGGACGTCCTCGTTTCCAACACGCGACTGCAAAGGATTCCCTGAGATGCGTTTTGGCCGGCCCGAATATCTGCACTTCCTGTGGACGATCGTCCCCCTCGCCCTATTTCTAATCTGGGCCGCGCGGAGGAAAAGACGGGCACTGGCCCGGTTTTGCTCTCCGCAAATCCTGGGCAAACTTTTGGACGAGCGCTGTTTCCAGAAGCAACGGACGAAAGCCGTTTTAACGGTCCTTGCGATAGCGGCCATGATCGTCGCGCTGGCGCAACCCCGCTGGGGGTCCAAATGGGAAGAACTGCGGCAGGAAGGCGTCGACCTCGTCGTCGCCATGGACGTATCCAACAGCATGCTGGCCGCGGACGTCAAACCCGACCGGCTGACGCGGGCCCGGCGGAAGGTGGCCGACTTGTTGAACATGCTGGAAGGCGACCGCGTCGGCCTGGTGGCTTTCGCCGGGACAAGTTTCATCCAATGCCCCCTGACCCTGGATTACTCCGCCGTCGCCATATTCCTGGACGCCCTCGACACCGGCTTGCTCCCCGTGCAAGGCACGGACATCGGCGGCGCCCTGCGGACCTCCCTCAAGGCCTTCAGCGGCAAGGAAAAAAAATCCAAGGCCATCATCCTGATCACCGACGGCGAAGACCAGCGGGGAAACGCCCTGGAAGCCGCGCGCGAGGCCAGGGAACAGGGCGCGCGCATCTTCGCCATCGGCGTCGGACAGGAGTTGGGAGCCCCGATCCCCAACCTGGAGCAAGGCGGGTTCAAAAAAGACCGCGCCGGGGACATGGTCCTCGCCAAACTCGACGAATCGACGCTTCAAAAGATCGCGATCGAGACCGGCGGGAGCTACGCGCGGTCCGTGACCGGGGACATGGACCTGAACAAAATCTATCTTGAGGACATCAAAAACAAAGTGGAGAAGAAGGAATTGAAAACAACCCGCCGTCAACTCTGGCAGGAACGGTTTCAATGGCTGGCGTTTTTTTCCGTAATTTGCCTGAGCCTGGAGTTCATCCTGCGGGAAAACTAGATCTCCCGCGAACTTGACAAAGGAATCTCCCGGTCTTATCTATAGGGCATCTCTAAAAATCGTAGTTGCCTGATTCATCAGGCGCTCCAAAAGCCCAATAAATTGGGCAACTACAATTTTTCAGAACCGGTTGGATTCAAGAAAAAGGCAATTTTTAGAGATGCCCTATAATAAGAATATATGTTTTTGGCCCCGGGCCAATTCATCTCTTCACGAAAGGAACGCAAACCATGTACAGAAACTACGCGCCCACGATGAGCCCTCAAGCCGTTGCCGCCGAACAGCAAAGGTTCATGGTGAAGGTTTACAACTGGATGACGGCGGGTCTCGCGACCACCGGAGCCATGGCGTTCTACGTCGCCAACAACGAGACCATGCTACGCCTGATCGTCCAGAACAAAATCCTGTTTTTCCTGCTGATCGTCGCGCAACTGGGGCTGGTCTTCTACCTGTCCGCCGCGGTGCACAAAATGACCCCCAGCCAGGCCACGGGGACGTTCATATTGTACGCGGGACTGAACGGCGTCACCTTTTCGTTCATTTTCCTGGCCTACACCGCGTCGTCGATCGCGTCCGCATTCATAGTGACGGCGGGGACTTTCGGCGCCATGAGCCTCTATGGCTACACCACGCAAAAGGACCTGACGTCGTGGGGTAGTTTTCTGTTCATGGGTCTGATAGGGATCATCATCGCCTCGCTGGTCAACATGTTCCTGAATAACCCAACGATCGGTTGGATCACCACCTATGCCGGCGTTTTGATATTTGTCGGGCTGACGGCTTACGACACGCAAAAAATTAAAATGATGAACGTCCTGGGGAACGAAGGGACGCCCGAGGACCACAAGGAATCGATCATCGGGGCCTTGACGCTCTACCTCGACTTCATCAACCTGTTTTTGATGATCCTCAGGATCATGGGCGACCGGCGGTAACCGGTTAAGGCGGCGGTCCTTTTTTTCCATCCCGACGTTTGAGCGGCCGCCAGTAGAAGGACGAGAAGACCAGCGCGGCAAAAGCCATGTCCAGAATGAAAACATGACTGGATTGGAACCATTGCAGATAAACGATCCGGGTCAGCCAATGGGCCAGAAAGAAATCTCCGTAAGGCTCGCCGCGGAACGCGTCCTCCGCGAGGGTCAATGGGCAGGGGACGTCGAGCAGGACCAGCAGGGTGACGAACGCCAGGACGCCTGCGTGGAACAGGCGGAAACCCGTATGGTTGACGGCAAGCCCTACGGGAAACCCCGCGACCAGAAACAGGATGACGAGAAAATGGAGAATGAGGACGGTTTCCGCCATGATGTGGGTCCTGCCCGGAACAGGGAATAGCGGGAAAAAGGACGGGGATAAACTTGGACTTTATTCCAGGATCGTGTTTTCCAGGTTCGCTCCCTTGGTGATGGCCTTGGCGATGTTGGCGTCCACGAGATAAGCGTCCTTCAAGTTGGCCTTGCTCAAGTCGGCGCCGTGCAGGTTGGCCTCCAGCAGGAAGGCGTTTTGCAAGTTGGATTCCGTCAAGTTGGCATAGGTCAGGTCCGCTCCTTCCAGGTTGGACTCCGCCATTTCGATCCCTTTGCAGTGCGCGTCCTTCAACTCGACCCCAAGCAGGTTGGAGTGGGAAAGGACCACCTTGTTCAACGTGCAGGAATTCATGTCGGAATATTTGAGGGTCGAGCCTCGCAAGTCCACGTCGTTGAGCTTGGAAAAGCTCAAGTCCGATCCGCGGGCGTTGATGCCCTTCATCGGGGTGTTGGCGATGTCGATCTGTTTCAGGAAGGCGTACATAAGCCGCGTGAAAGACATGTCGCAATCCTTGAGGACGGCCGAATACATGTTGGCGTAGTTGAGGTTACAACCCTTGAAATCGCATTTCTCCAGCTTGGCGGCGGTGAAATTGGAGTTTTCCACGATGGAATTGTGGAACGCGCAGTTGACGAGCGTGGCGTCCTCGAAGTCCGCGCCCTGGAGACTGGCGTTGGAGAAGTTGACGTTTTTGATCCTGGCCCCCTTGAAGGACGCGTTTTTCAGGTTGGCCTGCGAGAAGTTGACGTTGATCAGCTCCGATTCGTTGACGACGGCGTCGTTCAACGTGGCGTACACGAAAGTGACGCCGTTCAGGCTGATCCCGGTCAATTCGTAAGCGCTGAAATTGACCCCGTCCTGGCAGGTGTTGTGCAATACGAGCGATAGGAGTTCGTCTACGTTCGACATCAGCGTTGCAACTCGGGCGGCAGGAGGGAGTTCATGTTCCTCTGGATTTTTTGCGGGTTGATCCGGTCGTGGATGCCAATGACCCCGACCCGGATGGTCTTGGCCAGCATTTTTTCGCTTTCGGTACGGTTCGCCAGTTTAGCCACAATGGGCGTTATCGCGAAATTATTGAGAAGGAGCCCGTAAAAGGTGGCGGTCAAGGCCAGCGCCATGTTGGGGCCGATCCTCGATGGATCGGAAAGTTGTTGCAACATCTGGATCATGCCCATGACGGTCCCCACCATCCCGAATACCGGCGCTTGCACGGCCATGAACCGCAGTATTTTCTGTCCCTCGTTGTGCCGGTCGCCCAGGGCGGTGAGTTCCCGCTCCATGATTTCATGGATTTCCCTGGCGTTGTAGCCGTCCACGATCATGCCGACCCCGTTTTTTAAAAAGCGGTTGTCGATCAACGACTCCTCCTGTTCCAGCCGTTTCATGCCTCCCGTGCGGTATTTGTTCGACAGGCTCATGATCTCGTCGATATAGTCGGCGGGCTGGCGGACGTCCGGTTTGAAGGCATTGATCGTGACCCCGAGCAGGACCATGATCTTCTTCGAGGAGAAGGCCATGAAGGTGGTGGCGATGGTCCCTCCGAAGACGAGAAGGAAACTGTGGAAATTGAGGAAGACCACCCAGTCTCCGCCCATCAGGATGGCGATGACGATCAGGACGGTGCCGATGAGCGATCCCCAGATGGTCCCCATGTCCATGCCCGTCGGGGGCGCGGTGCGTACGTCCCCCAGGGGCATTTCCTGGACGGCTTCGTTTTCTTTTACCGCTGTGGCCATTGGCTCAATTCGTTCTCATGGATGGAGCGATCAACTTGCGACTTTTTCGACGGAGGACGGCCCTCTGGCTTGCATGTAGCGGATCATGTAAAAATTCAGCCAGGCGATCTCCAGGGGCTCTTTTCTCCCGCAGGGGATATAGGTCTTGAGGAAATGCGGGTCCGAAAAACGGTCGGACGGGATCTGCGGGCCCAGCTCGGCCAGGCAACGCGCCATGCTGTTCACGCCCGCGAAGGTCTTGCAGAACAGTTCTCCCCACGACGTCAGGTAAACGGCGGTAATGCTCTGGATTCTTTCCAAGCGCTTGTGTATGAAGGCCTGGTATTCGTCGCTGTTCCGGCAGTCCTTGATGTTCCCCATCACCACTTCCCTGGGGATGGGGGCGCCGAAGTCGATTATGACATACAGTTGCTTAAGGGTGGCGTCGTTCAACAGGTCCACGTTGGCGATGCTCGCGATGTTGACGCGCGCGATGAACGAGGAAATCTGTTCCAGGAGCGTATGCAGGTCGAAGTCCTTCAACGATTGTTGCTCGGCCCGCAACAGCAGATGGGTGTTCTTATCGTAGAGGTTGTTGAAGGCCGCGAAGGCGATCAGGAATTGCAAGGTGGCGGATTTCTTGATGATGTAGTCCTTGGGGATCTGCTCCACGTAGGCCAGGGTCTTGCCCCGGATGAGGTACCATTCCCCCTTTTCGCGGACGTTGGGCTGGTCCAGCAGGAACGTCAATTCTTTCTCGGCGGTTTTTCCGTCCACCAGGGCGAAGACGTTTTCCACCTTGTTCGCGGCCTGCCGGTAGAAACTAAACAGTTTCCGTCCCAACAGGTGGGTGTCGCGTTCGGTGATCAGACTTTCGCTCGGATCCAGGCTCTTGTTCTTTTCTGAAATGAGCTTGTACGAATTCATCAATATCTTGTTCACCCGGTTGCCCAGGCCGGCCTTCTGCATCATCTGCCAGTCGATGTAGTTGTTGAGTTGCTCCACCTTGTGGGGGGGCCATTGCCATTCCTTGATCATCTTGATCAGGGTGGATTTTTTTATGTCGTGGGAGCCGGATTCCAATTCCTCCCCGCTCACTTGCGTCCCGACTTTAAGATAGAAAGCGGTCCGGAGGGCGTCCGTTTCGTTCTCGGCCTTGGTTTCCAGGAAGTATTTTTCCACCCGTTTGAACAACATGATGTAAGGGTCGATGGACAGGTGTTCGGCTCCCTCAAACACCTTTCTCTTGATTTCGTGACACAGGAGATTGGATTTGGTATCGGTGAACATGTATTCCTCCAGCAACCCCATTTTCATGAGCGTTTTGAAGGGGGAGCGGAACGATTTGATGAGGGCCCAAATGGAACCGCCGAAAAATTCGCCCTGGGAGATATCGTCCACGTTTCCCATGTCCACGAACTCGTGCTGGTCGAGCAGGGTTTTTCCGGACTGCAGTAGTTTGTAAAGCGAGCCGTAGCGCTCGTCGTCGCTTTCCACGGGGGCGATCATCCAGAAGGGGATTTTACCCGCCACGACGATGGCGGTGCGGTACATCTCCTCCTTGAGCAGTTTGGCCAGCGCGGACCCCGTGCTTTCGCTGTCGCTTTCCCCGAAGATGTTCCTCTGGACCTCCTCGATGTCGTTGAGGAAAAAATGCGTTTCCAGATGGTAGGTCTCCCAGGTCCACTGTTCGATGGCTTGCAGTTTTTTCTTGAGCAGTTCCATGCCTTCCCGGGTCATCGAATTCTTGGATATGAGCAGGGTGTAGTCGAGGTCGGACTTTTTGGTCTGCGCGATCGACCCGACGCTCCCGATCAGCAGGACCGAGTGGATGACGGGCTCGAGTTTGGAGGTCCTCTTGATGATGGTGTCGGGAAACAATCTCTCCGAGGCCGTCAGCGATTCCTTATTCAACGCGAAATTGTAAACGCCGGAGGGGACGTCGCCCTCGATGTAGCCGGGCAGGCCCTTCTGGTGAACATGGAGCAGGCGCGGGATGATCGTAAAGACCATGCGGTCGTTGCGAAACAGGGTCTGAAGCGTCCGGTTGATTTTGAACTGATTGTATCTAAGAAACGCCTGCCGGTTGCTGAACAACACTTCCGCCGGGTTTTGGGAATTTTCGGACATGGCTTTCGTCCATGAAATTATTGGATCGCTCTAGCGGCGGCCGGAAATCCTTCCAAGCCGGACCGTCCGTTCAGATCATTATATTAAAAAACCGCGGTTTAAGGCAAAAATGTGCGACCGCCGAATCACTTTTTTGAAGCCTCGGGCGGAGCCGCCTTTCCCGGAGGCGTTTGTTCCGCGGGTTTGGGCGCGGCCCCGGGCGCGGCGCCTGGGGCGGTCTTTGCCGCTTCCTCCTTGGCCACGGCTTTGTCTTTCAAAATCTTGATCTCGACCCGCCGGTTGAGGGCCCGATGATCGTCGCTGTCGTTAGGCTCCAGGGGGCGATACTCCCCATAGCCGGCGACCACGAGCCGGTTGGGCGAAAAACGCAACCGCTCGATGAAAAAGCGCGCCACCTTCGCGGCCCGCGCCGTGGACAATTCCCAATTGGACGGGAATTGCTCGGTTTTGATGGGCACGTCGTCGGTGTGTCCCTCGACGACGAGTTGTTTCACCCCTTCCTGCGCCTCTTCCTTCACCGCGCTGACAATGACCTGGTCGGCGCCATCGATCAACTCGGCGGAGCCGGGAGCGAACAGGTCCGACGTGTTCAACCGGATGATGATGGTCCGCGTATCGCTCCGCACCAGGCTTTCCGGGTCGACGTTGTCCTTGACCAATTCCCGGACCCGTTCCAGCATCCGGAACTCCCCCATGGTCAGGCGGATGTTGGTGCTGGTGATGTGCGCCTCTTTCGCCTGGATCGACGAGAGCGCCTCCGCCAGCAGGGTGTCGTCGATCTTGGAGATCGAGTACAGGAAGATGAACATG
>JACQQK010000128.1 GCA_016207065.1 Nitrospinota bacterium | reverse complement strand
TTTCGCGTCCGACACCTCCATCCCGCCGAACTTCGACTTCCACTTGTAAAAAGTCGCCGGGCTCATCCCGTGACGGCGGCACAAACCCCCCGTCGCCACCCCCGACTCGTGCTCCTTCAATATCCCAATAATCTCTTCCTCAGAATACCGGCTCTTCTTCATAGAATCCCCCTTGTATAAGGTCATCGTATCAGGAAAATTCTACTTAAAAACCGTCCAGTTTATGGGGGGAAGGTCAAGATCGTTATCGGTTGACATATCGTTTCTCACATTCCCAGTTTCTTATTCTTCGGTAATACATCTTTGAAACTCTGAATGGAAACTGTCCCAACCCTTGTTGGAAGTCGTTGAGCGGCAGTTTCTCATATATTCAAGCAACTTTTTTCTTTTTGTCAATTGGGTGACTTTGGGTCGGCGGAAGATCCTTGCCGTGGGTCTGTAACCAGTGCTCGTGTTCATAGAACTCGTTGCGGGAAATACGTCGCTTTCGTTTCGGTGACATTGCCAAGGGCCTCGCCTAAATGCAGAGCACCCGGACGCTGACGAACCAACTTCTTTTTCAGCGACCATCATGATAGCTTCCGGCGCGATTGAAAATCCCACTCGGGCTACGCCCTCGCCCCGTTTCAACCATATATTACCAGTTATTTATTGTTCGGGAAGAAGACCAGTCATTCAGACTTAGCTTTTCATTCTCTGCACCAGCAGTTCCGCGATCTGCACGGCGTTCAGGGCCGCGCCCTTGCGCAGGTTGTCGCCGACCACCCAGAAATTGACCGCCCGCTCCTTCGAAATATCGTTGCGGATGCGCCCGACCAGCACGGCGTCCTTGTGGGCGGCGTCGATCGCCAGGGGATATTGCTTGAGGTCCGGGGCGTCCACCACCTTCACCCCCGGCGCGGAGGACAGCAATTTTTTCACGTCCTCCGCCAGGATCGCCTTTTCTGTTTCCACGTTGACGGACTCCGAATGGGCGAAGAACACCGGCACGCGGACGGCGGTGGGGCTGACCTGGATGGAGTCGTCCTCCATGATTTTCCGGGTCTCGTTGACCATCTTCATTTCTTCCTTGGTGTATCCGCTCTCCAAAAACTCGTCGATGTGCGGGATGCAGTTGAAGGCGATTTGGTGCGGATAGACCTTGCTCGCGACCGGCTGGCCCGCCAACACCCCGTGGCTCTGATCCCTCAGTTCCTCGATGGCTTTCTGCCCGGTCCCCGACACCGATTGGTAGGTGGACACCACCACGCGTTTGATCCGGTACTTGTCGTGGATGGGTTTCAGGGCGAGGACCATCTGGATCGTCGAACAATTGGGGTTGGAGATGATGCCGGGGTCGTCGCCCACCGCGTGGGGGTTCACCTCGGGGACGACCAACGGGACGTTTTTTTCCATCCGGAACGCGCTACTGTTGTCGATGACCACCGCTCCCGCGCGGGCGGCGATGGGGGCGAACTTCTTGCTGACGGTCGCGCCCGCCGAAAACAACGCGAAGTCGATGTCCTGAAACGAGTCGTCCCGGAGTTCCTGGACGGGGACCGGCTTCCCCCGGAACGTCACCGTCTTTCCCACGGAACGGGCGGACGCCAGAGGGACCAGTTTGGCGACGGGGAATTTTCTCTCCTCCAGGATGGCGGTCATGCGACTGCCCACCGCGCCGGTGGCGCCGACCACCGCGACATTGTAACCGTCTTTTAGTTTCAACATTTGATCTTCTCCAGTTCTCCGGCAACCAGGTCGCCCATGGCTGAGGTCCCCACTTCCTCCTTGCCCTTGGACATGATGTCGCGGGTCCGGTACCCTTTGTTTAAAACCGCTTCGACGGCGGTTTCGACCCAGGCGTCGACCTGTTCGTTTGCGAAAGAATATTTGAACATCATGCCGACGGACAGGATGGTGGCCAGGGGATTCGCCAGCCCTTTTCCAGCGATGTCCGGGGCGCTACCGTGGATGGGTTCATACATGCCGTTGTTCCCGCCGACGCTGGCCGAGGGGAGCATCCCTATCGAACCGGTCAGCATGGAAGCCTCGTCGCTCAGGATGTCGCCGAACATGTTGGTCGTCACGATCACGTCGAACTGTTTCGGGTTGCGCACCAGTTGCATGGCGGCGTTGTCCACGTACATGTGTTGCAGGGCGACGTCGCCATAGTCCTTATGGGTCTGGACCGTCACCTGACGCCAGAGTTCCGTGCATTCCAGGACGTTGGCCTTGTCCACCGACACGACCTGCTTGTTCCTTTTCCGCGCCACCTCGAACGCCACGCGGGCGATCCGCTCGATCTCCGGCTCCGTGTAAACCTCGGTATTGACGCCCTTGCGCTTGCCGTCGGGCATGACCTGCACCCCGCGGGGCTCGCCGAAATAAATCCCTCCGGTCAACTCGCGGACCACCATGATGTCCAGACCCTCGACGACCTCGCGTTTCAAAGTGGAGGATTCGATCAGCGCGTCGAATATTTTCGCCGGGCGCAGATTCGCGTACAGCCCGAGCGAGGACCGCAAGCCCAGGAGGGCGCGTTCGGGGCGCAGGGAAAAGTCGAGTTTCTCCCATTTCGGACCGCCCACCGCGCCCAGCAGGACGGCGTCCGCTTGCCTGGCCAGTTCCAGCGACTCCTTGGGCAACGGGTGGCCGGACGCTTCATAACCGGCGCCGCCCACGGGGGCCTCCTTCAGGCCCAGTTTCAGGCCCAGTTTGGACTCAAGGACCTTTAAAATCTTGACCGCCTCGCGGACGACTTCCGGGCCTATGCCGTCGCCGGGGAACAACGCAATGGAGAGTTCTTTTTTCATGTTGTTTTTCAATTCCAGTTGGTGAATTATATGAAACCGGGAATTTTATAAGGATTGCTTCGAAAATAAAAGCCTAAATTGCGGGAAATTCAGGGCATTGAAAGTTCGCGGAGGAATGCGTATGGCCTAGAATAATAGTCCGCCCGCCCGTTGTAAATATATTTTTCGCCCCGCCGTTCGCGGGGCGTTCCCATCCAAAACTCAAGTCTCGCGGCAATATGAAATCATGATAAACGGCAAACGCGTCACCGTAATCATGCCGGCGTATAACGCCGAGAAAACCCTGCGCCGGACTTACGACGAAGTCCCGAAAGACGTCGTCGACGAAATCATTTTGACGGACGACGCCAGCCGCGACCGGACGGTGGAAATCGCCCGCGAGTTGGACCTGAAAACCTTCGTGCATCCGAACAACAAAGGTTACGGGGCCAACCAGAAAACCTGTTACCAGCAGGCCCTGCGCGGCGATTGCGACATCGTGATCATGCTCCACCCCGACTACCAATACACCCCAAAACTCATCACCGCCATGGCCTCCCTGATCGCGGAGGGCGTTTTCGACGCGGTGATCGCCTCCCGGATCCTCGGCAACAAAGCCCTCGCCGGGGGCATGCCGGTTTACAAGTACGTTTCCAACCGCTTCCTCACGTTTCTGGAGAACTTTTTGATCAAGCAAAAGGTGTCTGAATACCATACCGGTTACCGGGCTTTCAGCCGAAAGGTCCTTGAAAAACTGCCCTTGCTGGAGAATTCCGACGATTTCGTCTTCGACAACGAAATGCTCTTGCAGGTTTTTTATTTCGGGTTCGACGTCGGCGAAGTTGCCTGCCCGGCGAGCTATTTCCCGGAAGCGTCCTCGATCGACTTCCAGCGGAGCGTGAAATACGGACTCGGCGTGCTTTTGACGGCCGTGAAATACTACCTGGCAAAACGCGGCATGAAATCCTTTCCCCAGTTCGACCCCAACGGAAAAAAACTGGAATCGCCGAAAAAAGAAAGCGTGGACTGATCGAGGAGAACAAATATGAATCCGCGAAAGCCTCGCCACACGACGTTCCCTGCCATGCTTCTTTTTATGGGCATCTCTAAAAACGAATCCAACCGGGTCTGAAAAGTTGTAGTTGCCCAATTTATTGGGCTTTTGGAGCGCCTGATGAATCAGGCAACTACAACTTTTTAGAGATGCCCATAAGGCCATTCGGATCAAGCGCGAGGCGCTTGCCAATTTCCTTGTCCGGCGCTTGTAGCCGAAGCGGAAATCCCTGGGCAAACCACGTCCGGTTCATTCGACGAGGTTCTGTACCGTCTCGATCAGGTTGGATTGGTCGAAACTGTCTTTCACGATGTACGCGTTGGCGCCCACCTGGATGCCGCGCCTCTTGTCCTCCTCCCGGTCGCGCGAGGTGACGATGACGATGGGCGTGTGTTTGTATCCGCTCTCACCGCGCAGTTTCTCGGTGAGCGAGAAACCGTCCATGCGCGGCATCTCGACGTCGGTGGTGACGAGGTCGTACTTGGACTCCATCGCTTTTTCCAGTCCTTCCACCCTGTCGGAGGCGAGGTCCACCGAGTATCCGTAGGATTCGAGGATGCTTTTCTCGATCTCGCGCGTACTCAAGGAGTCGTCGATCGCCAGGATGCGGAGGGTTTTCTTCTCCTCCCCGCGATATTTCGCGGCGAGGTCCATCTCGCCGGCGGTTTTCGCCAGGGCGAACAGTTTCGGCGCATGGAGCAGGACGACGACCTCGTCCCGGCCCACCAAAGTCGCCCCCGCCGCCAGATCGTTTTTTTGCATGTGCGGCGGCAGGGGCGCGAGGACGATGTCCTCCTCGCTGATCAGCGTATCGACGACCGCCCCCAGCTTTTCCTTTCCCATGGTCAAGATCAGGACATAGACGTCCGTTCTGCCCGCCGGTTCCTTTTCAGGCAGTCCCAGGACCTTGTCGAGGCCGAGGACGGGGATGATCTGTTCGCGCAACCGCACAGCCCTTTTGTTGACCACGTGGAGGACCGCGGTCCGCCCTTGAAGCGGTCTTATGTTTTCCGCATACGCGCCCCCTGTTCCATGGCTTGGAGCATGTCTTTCACGGATTTTTCCAGTCCCGAATAGACGGCCCTGGCGATAAGGGAGTGCCCGATGTTCAGTTCCTCGATTTCCGGGATGGCGGCGATGGCGACGACGTTTTCGCGGGTCAACCCGTGTCCGGCGAACACGCGCAGTCCCAATCCCGCCCCATGCCGGGCGGCGGCGCGTATTTTGTCCAGTTCGCGTTGTAAAGCCTCCGGCTCCTTCGTTTCGGTATAAATCCCCGTATTGATCTCGACGCTGTCGGCGCCGATCTGGCGCGCCGCTTCGATCTGTTCCAGGTCCGGATCGACGAACAGGCTGAAGCGGATGCCGACCGGTTTCAACCGGTCCGCGATCCCGAGCAAGTGTTCCTTCTGGGAGCGGACGTTCAACCCGCCCTCGGTGGTGATTTCCTGACGCTTCTCGGGCACCAGCGAGACTTGCTCGGGTTTTGTGTCGAGGGCGATCCGGACCATCTCCTCCACGGCCGCCATTTCCAGATTGAGCTGGGTTTTAATGCCCTTGCGGATGCGGTCCACGTCGCGGTCCTGGATATGGCGCCGGTCCTCCCGGAGGTGGACGGTGATCCCGTCCGCCCCGGCCCGTTCCGCCAGAAGGGCCGCGGCCAAGGGGTCCGGCTCCACGGTCCCGCGGGCCTGCCGCAAGGTGGCCACGTGGTCAACGTTGACAAAAAGCCTGATCATTTCTTCTCCTCGTTCGGTCCCATGATGGCCCGCGCCATTTTGACGGCGCGGACGGTCTCTTTCACGTCGTGGACGCGCAGGACGCGCGCCCCCTTGAGGACGCCGATCGCCGCGACGACCAGAGAGCCCTCCAGCCGTTCCTCGACCGGCAACCCCAGCACGTTCCCGATAAAGGATTTGCGCGACGCGCCCAGCAGGACGGGCTTGCCCAATTCCTGGAACCGCTCGAAATGGCGGAGCAATTCCAGGTTGTGTTCGGAAGTCTTGCCGAACCCGATGCCGGGATCGACGATCATTTTATCGGGGGCAATCCCGGCGGCCGCGGCGATGGCGACGCTTTTTTTCAAATACTGGATGATTTCGCCGAACAGGTCCTGGTATCGCGGGTTGTCCTGCATGGTCCGCGGAGTCCCCCGCATGTGCATCATGATGACTCCGGCATGATTGCGGGCGACCGTCCCGGCCATCGCGGGGTCGCCTTGCAGTCCCGTGATGTCGTTGATCCATCCGGCCCCCGCCGCCAAAACCCGTTCGGCCACCTCCGGCTTGTACGTGTCCACCGAAATGGGGACCTTCAACCGCTTGCAAAGGGTTGGAACCGTAGGCATCAACCGGCCCAGTTCCTCCTCCTCGGAAATGGGCAGGGAACCGGGGCGCGAACTTTCGGCCCCGACGTCGAGCAGGTCCGCCCCCTCCTCCACCATGCGCTCGGCGCGCGCCAGCGCCTCGTCCGGACCCAGAAAACGGCTCTTTCCGTAAAAAGAGTCGTCCGTCAGGTTCAGGACGCCCGCCACGAAAACGGAGTTTATATCGTTTTTATCCGCAAAAGAGAATGGTCTTTCCACGGCGCTGGAATCTTACATGAAAAAGGAAGGAGACGGCTGGCAAGGTTTATACCGCCTTTGCTATATGACGAACGCTTAATATCTCATCGGCTTGGAGCGGTTCCACATGCGATTCTCTTACGGTCACAACGGCGATCGATTCGCCCAGCGCGTTGAATATTTCCAGCACGCAACCATCTTCGCCGCCTGAAGGATGAGGGACATAATCGACAAGCATCGCCACATCGCCCTTTTTCAGGCGAAACTCCGGCTCGTCGGTAGCCAAAGCCACCCGCTGGTAAAGCGCAAGCTTCATGACCGTTTCTCCTTTCTCGGTTTTAATGTTACAAAATGAACGCTTCCGTCGCTACGCCAGCGAAGCCAGATGGCCGTCACAGGCAGTTTACGTCCGTTCGGACCGGTTAACACGCCGTCAGTCCGCAGGAATTCGCCATACTCGTTTACTCCGTCCTCCGCCGCTTCCGAGGTTTCCGCAAGAGCCGCCAGGTCCCTTTTCAGGACATCCGGATTGTCTTGAGAAAATCCCGCCTGGACGAGGAATTGCGACTTATCATCCCATGCCCGGGGAGTCAGGAGATAATGGACGATCTTTTCAACAGGGATTATAACATCTTTAGATAGTTTCAAGGTCTCTTCATCTGCCCGTGTCGACAGTCCGGCCTTGCCCGTCAATCATCCGCCTTGTCGCCCTTCTTCTTCAAAGCCGAGCGGACCTGGCGTTCGAGAAAGTCCAGGTCGATGGGTTTCATGATGTAAGCGAACGCCCCCAGCTTTTGACATTCCCCCGCCATCGCGCCATCCCCGACCCCGGTGATCATGATGATTTCCATCTCGGGATAGGACGGTTTCGTCAACCGCAAAACCTCCCTGCCGTCCAAATTCGGCATCCGGATGTCCAAAAGAACGCAGTCGGGCCGGAACACTCCGATCTTCCGCAAGGCTTCGGCGCCATCGTGGGCCGTCTCGACATCGTACCGGTCCTGAAAAAATTCCCTGAGGAGAGAACACACCTCGGTTTCGTCGTCGACCACGAGAATTTTGGCCCTGCCTGGATCGGTCGTCATGGACGGTTTTCAGTTCACGGGCAGATCGATGATGAAGGTGGCCCCTTCGCCCGCCACGCTCTCGACGGCGACGGTCCCCCGGTGCTTTTCGACGATGCCGTGCACGATGGCCAGACCCATCCCCGTCCCCTTGCCTTCCGGCTTGGTGGTGAAAAAGGGATCGAAAACCTTGGACAGGTGCTCTTTTCTGATCCCCGTGCCCGTATCGCAAAATTGGATTCGCAAATGACCGGAACCCTCGATTTTTACCGGATCGACCTTGATGGTCAAGGAGCCGCCCGCCGGCATGGCGTGTCGCGCGTTCTGCAAAAGATTGAGAAACACCTGGCGCATCTCGTCGCCATCGATCTTGATCTCCGGCAATCCCGGCCGGTAGTCCCGGACGATCTTGATATTGTCCAGCATGAAATCCTTTTCCACGAGGGACAAGGCGAGTTCCAACTCGGCATCGATTTGGACCGGCTTGACCTCCGGCTCCTTCTGACGGGCAAAGGTCATGAGTGCGCTCACGATTTTCTCGATACGGTCCACCTCGCTCCTGACTTTCGACAGTTTTTCCCGGAGGGCGGAGTCCTCCGGTTCCCGCCGCAACAGCATCTGAACGTGCAAGGAGATGATGTTGAGGGGGTTCAGGATTTCATGGCAGACGCCCGCCGACAACTGCCCGATCCCCGCCAGTTTTTCCGACACCGAAATCTGTTGTTGCGCGGCTTGCAGTCTTTTCTCCGCCTCCTTGCGCCCGGAGACGTCCCGCGCGAAAGCCAGGAAACACTCTTCTCCGGAGTAATCGATCATGCCCAGATGGATTTCGACGGGGAATTCGGTCCCGTCTCTCCGCCTATGGATTCCCTCCAAAATCTTGGCTTGGCCCAGGGACATCCGGTCCCAAATGGGCTTCAGTTCCTCGATGGAAACGCCCTTCTCGATGTCGGGGACGGACATGCATAGAAGGTCCTCCCGGCCGTAACCCAGGCTCTCGCAGGCTTTTTGGTTGACGTCGAGGAAACGGCCTTCCTTGTCGTGGAGAAAGATCGCGTCGGACGCTTGTTCGATCAAGGCGCGGAACCGCTTCTCGCTTTCCAGAAGTTTTGCCTCGATCCGTTTGCGCTCGGTGATATTTTTCATCTGGGCGATGAAATACAGCGGCTGGCCTTGCGCATCGCGGACCAGCGAGATGCTGAGCAATATCCACACGATATGTCCCTGCTTATGAATATACCGCTTTTCCAGATGGTAATAGTGAGTCTCCCCGGCCAGCAGTTTCTCGATATATCCCGAGTCGGCCTCAAGATCGCCGGGATGGGTGATGTCCTTGAGGGTTTTGGTCAGCAGTTCCCGTTCCGGATAGCCGACGATCTCGCACAGCGATGGATTTACTTTGAGCCAGGTCCCGTCCAGGGACACGAGGGCCATCCCGATGGCGGAAGATTCAAAGGCGCCGCGGAACCTCTCCTCGCTTTCCTTCAGCGCGTCCTCGTATTGCTTGCGCTTGAAAAAGACTGGCGCCTCGTATTTGGCTACCCTATACGCCGGTTCGGGCTTTCTGTGGACGAGGTCGGCCACATGGCCCGCGATCCGGGAAGGAGGCGCCATGACGAACCGGCAGGCGTCGTCGCCTTTCACCCTGCACAAAATCTCCGACGCGACCAACGTGACGCCAAAACTTTCCTCGCACCATCCGGAGGAATAACCCGCGTTCATCACGCAGACCGGAAAATCGCTTTTTTTTCCCGCGGACAACCACGCGTCCGACTCGAACGAATAGACATGATCGTAGACGAGGAAAAAATTATCGTCGGGGGAAGGATGCGACTCCGGGAAGATATCGACAAAGGCCCATCCGGCATGAGAAAAATGGACCGGCCCGACCGACAGTTTCTCGACGGGGTCTTTTAAATTTAATTTTTCGTGAAACCGTTTGGCGTCCTGCTTGCCGATGGCGTGGGCGATATCGAAGAGGATTTGCCGGGCGATATTCGCGGCTTCTTCCGGGCCTTCCTTTTTATACAGGTCCATCACGACCGAGAAGAAGTCCACGGACATGGAGGCCGCCCGGACCAGAATATACCGCTCGCCAAAGATATCGATGGTCCCTTTGGACGGGTCCTCGTTTTTGGCCTGGAAGTATTTGGCGACATACTCCTGGGCCTTCTCAAAAAGCGGCTCGAACGCTTTCGGGACCCTCGCGGTATTCAGCATGGCCGACGCCTTTTTTAGCAATTACACACATTCATATAATTATATCGAAAATTGCCAAGTTTGGCAAAATCAAAGGTTTCGCGGATTTTTTGCGGAGGCGGGAAAAAGAATGAAATCGCCCCCCTTGCAAAGGGGGGCTGGGGGATTCGCGTCCATAATCGTGGAGGACCGTTTCAAATCCCCCTCCCCCTTTACAAGGGGGGAGGGATAAGAAAACCGGTCTCCGGATCAGGCGGGATGAGGATCGGGAAATCCGCCGCCGACGAAATCGCCCGCGTCGCCCAAGCCGGGTTTTCTCTTGATCTTGTCGGCCACGGCGCCCAGGATGTTCTTGGAAGGTTCCTCGGCGCCTCCTTCAACGTTCGCCTCCTCGCCGTTGGCGGGTTTCCCCTTGATGATCTCGTCGATCTCGACGGCGGTCAAGGTTTCCTTGTCCAGCAAAGCCAGGGCGATGGCTTCCAAGCGGTCCCGATTTTTCATGAGAAGGTCCTTCGCGTTGTTGTAGCCGCCCATCACCAGGGCCTTGACTTCCAAATCGATCAACTTCGCGGTCTCGTCGCTGAAGTTTTTCTGCACGTTGAAGTCCCGGCCCAGGAAGACCTGTTCCTCTTTTTGCCCATAGGTGAGCGGTCCCATCTTTTCGCTCATGCCCCACTCGCAGACCATCTTGCGGGCCAGCTCGGTGGCGCGCTCGATGTCGTTCCCCGCGCCGGTGGTGACCTGACCCAGGCAGATTTCCTCCGCCGCCCGGCCGCCCATGAGGATGGCGAGGTTGTGATACAAGAAGGTCTTCTTGTAGGTGTGTTTCTCGTCTATGGGGAGTTGCTGGGTGACGCCCAGCGCGCGTCCCCGGGGGATGATCGTCACCTTGTGCAGGGGGTCGGTCCCCGGCAGGAGGTAGGCGATCAGCGCATGGCCCGCCTCGTGATAGGCGGTGGTCTTTTTTTCGTTCTCGCTGATGACCATGCTCCGCCGCTCGACGCCCATCAACACCTTGTCCTTGGCGTCCTCGAAGTCCGGCATGGCAACCGATTTCTTGTCGGCGCGGGCGGCCAGGAGGGCCGCTTCGTTGACCAGGTTGGCCAGGTCGGCGCCGGTAAACCCCGGCGTGCCGCGGGCGATCACTTTCAGGTCCACCTCGTCGGTCAAGGGAATGTTCTTGGTATGGACCTTCAGGATGCCTTCCCGCCCCTTGACGTCCGGACGGGAGACGACCACCTGGCGGTCGAACCGCCCCGGCCGCAACAGCGCCGGGTCGAGGACATCCGGCCGGTTGGTGGCGGCGATCAGGATGACCCCCTCGTTGTTCTCGAACCCATCCATCTCCACGAGCAGTTGGTTCAGCGTCTGTTCGCGCTCGTCGTGGCCGCCGCCGAGACCCGCCCCGCGGTGCCGTCCCACGGCGTCGATTTCGTCGATGAAGATGATGCACGGGCTGTTTTTCTTCCCCTGGTCGAAGAGGTCGCGGACGCGGGACGCGCCGACGCCCACGAACATCTCCACGAAATCGGAGCCGCTGATGCTGAAGAACGGCACGTTGGCCTCGCCGGCGATGGCCCTGGCCAGAAGGGTCTTGCCGGTGCCGGGAGGACCGACCAGGAGAACGCCCTTGGGAATCTTGCCGCCGAGCTTGCTGAACTTCTGCGGCTCTTTCAAGAATTCGATGATTTCCTGCAGTTCCTCCTTGGCCTCGTCCACGCCCGCCACGTCCTTGAACGTGGTCTTGTTTTTCTTGTCATTCAAGAGCCGGGCCCGGCTTTTGCCGAAGGACAGGGCCTTGCCCCCGCCCGCCTGCATCTGCCGCAT
>JACQQK010000127.1 GCA_016207065.1 Nitrospinota bacterium | reverse complement strand
CGGCCTGCCCCGCGAGGGTCACTCTACCGCCGTTCAGGCGGACGCGCAAGACGCCGCCGCGCGGCGACGCCTGATAAGCCGTGAACGCCTTTTTCCGCAAGCCCCCGGCCCAGTAGGGCGCGAGGCAACAATGGGCGGAACCGGTGACCGGGTCTTCGTCGATGCCCGCGCGCGGGGCAAAAAACCGGGAGATGAACTCGTATTTGCTGGAATCGGAAACGCAGGTGACGATGACCCCGCGGACGGGCAGAGCGCCCAAGAGCTTAAAGTCCGGTTTCATCGCGCGGAGGGTTTCGGGGCTTTCCACTTCGACCAGGTAGTCCGTCTGGTTGTATCCGGAACTCCTCGGCTCGACGCCGAGGGCGCGGGCCAGTTCTTCCGGCGGCTCGATCGGTTGGGGGGGCGCCGAGGGGAAATCCATCTCGATCCAGCCGCCCTTGAGTTCGGCGGTCAGGAGACCGCTCCGTGTATGAAACCGCGCCTGTTTGCCGGACGGCAACCGTCCGCTCTCCCATAGCGCGTGGGCGCTGGCGAGGGTGGCATGGCCGCACAAGTCCACTTCCGTGACGGGGGTGAACCAGCGCAGGCGGTGGCCGCCGCCTTCTTCGAGGAGAAACGCGGTTTCGGACAAATTCATTTCCCCGGCGACGGCCTGCATCCATCCTTCCTCTCGCGGCGACGGCAACAGGCATACCGCCGCCGGATTGCCTTGGAACGGTTTGTCGGTGAACGCGTCTACTTGAAATATTGGGATTCCCACTTTTTCGGGCGTCGATCGGCGCGGCGGGTTATCGTCCGGTCGCCGGTTGTGCTTCCGCGTGAAACTTGGAGTACTGGCTCGTTTGGATGTAATTTACCATAAAAAAAACCCCCTGGGAAATTCCAGGGGGTTTTTGCGTTGCGGGTTGTCTTGAGTCCCGGGGAAATCCGGACGCTCACGCGTCGTAGTAAAGATGGAATTCCATGGGATGCGGCCGCATACGGACCGGGGTGATTTCGGCTTCTCTCTTGTAGCTGATCCAGCGATCGACGATGTCCTGGGTGAAGACGTCGCCCTTGAGCAGGAAGTCGTGGTCTTTTTCGAGGGCGTCGAGGGCTTCGTCGAGGGAACCGGGAAGGCTGGGGATGTTGGCCAGTTCCTCCGGCCCCAGGGCGTAGATGTCCTTGTCCAGGGGTTCGCCGGGGTTGATTTTGTTCTGGATGCCGTCCAGGCCCGCCATGAGCATCGCCGCGAACGCCAGGTAGCCGTTGCAGGAAGGGTCCGGGAAGCGGACTTCGATCCGTTTGGCCTTGGGGCTGGGCGAATACATGGGGATGCGGATGGAGGCGCTGCGGTTTCTGCTGGAATAGGCCAGGTTGACCGGGGCTTCGAATCCGGGCACCAGGCGTTTGTAGGAGTTGGTGGTGGGCGCCACGATGGCGGCGAGAGCTCTGGAGTGTTTCAAGATGCCGCCGATATAATGCATGGCCATCTCGCTCATGCCGGCGTAGGCGTTGCCCGCGAACAGGGGTTTCCCGCCTTTCCAGATGCTCTGGTGCACGTGCATGCCGGAACCGTTGTCGCCATAGAGCGGTTTGGGCATGAAGGTGGCGGTCTTGTTGTGCTTCCGGGCCACGTTCTTGACGATGTATTTGAACCACATCAGGTTGTCGGCGCACTTGGTCAGGCTGGAAAAGCGCATGTCGATTTCGCATTGGCCGCCGGTGGCGACTTCATGGTGGTGGCATTCCATGGAGATGCCGACCTTTTCCATCAGCAGAGTCATTTCGCTCCGGATGTCTTGCAGGCTGTCCGTCGGCGGGACGGGGAAGTAGCCTTCCTTGTAGCGGGGTTTGTAGCCCAGGTTGGGGCTCTCCATCCGGCCGGTGTTCCAGTTGCCTTCCGTGGAATCGACGGTGTACATCGCGCTGTGCTGGTTCAGTTGATAGCGGACGTCCTCGAACACGAAGAACTCCGCCTCCGGACCGAAATAGGCGGTGTCGCCGATCCCCGTCGATTGCAGGTAGGCTTCGGCTTTTTGCGCGATATTCCTGGGGTCGCGGGTGTATTTCTCCTTGGTGATGGGGTCGATGATGTTGCAGATCATGCTGATGGTCGGAATATTCGTGAAGGGGTCCATCACGGCGGTGGCGGGATCGGGCACGATCAGCATGTCGCTGGCGTTGATGGTCTGCCAGCCGCGGATGCTGGACCCGTCGAACCCCTTGCCTTCGTCGAACAGGTGCTCCACCAATTCGCTGATGGGCACCGAGGTGTGTTGCCAGGTGCCCAACAGGTCCATGAACTTGAAATCGACTATCGCGGCGTTGTTTTTCTTTGCAAAATCGACTACCTCTCTCGGCGTCATCGAATGACTTCCTCCAAAAAAATGTTGGGTTGAAAAAAAATAAAGTTTCCCCGGCCTTCCATCTTTCAGGAAGTCGGGGATTTTAAATACATCGATCGGGTAATGAGTTCCCGGGGTAGTTCCGATTCCGCGCCGCGTCCGCGGAATCGGATGTGGGGAGCGTAAAACGACGGGACGCGTTTCCGCCTAAATGGCGTCTTCCCCACGCTCTCCCGTGCGAATCCGGATCGTATCGACAAGGTCGGTGACGAAAATCTTCCCGTCGCCGATCCGCCCCGTCTGGGCGGTTTTCATGATCGTGTTGATGACTTCGTCGAGCAGGCCGTCCGAGATGATGATTTCCAGCTTTATCTTCGGGAGAAAATCCACCACGTATTCCGCGCCCCGGTACAGCTCCGTATGCCCTTTCTGCCTGCCAAACCCCTTGACCTCGCTGACCGTGATGCCTTTGACGCCAATTTCGTTTAATTTATCCTTAACCTCGTCCAACTTGAATGGTTTTATGATCGCCTCGACTTTTTTCATAACTCCTGGTCTCTCCTAACTCCCGACGTTTTTAATAGGGCCAAAAGCGGATCGGATAATAAGCAAAGGGTCGAGAATTTCCGCGGGACGCGGAACGTTTCCGCCGTGCAACCGGACTCCTTTGATAAAGACGCCGATTTCAAATAATCAGCCCGCCTCTATATCGCCGAATAGTTCAATAATCATGCCAATGCGGAACCGCGAAAACTGGAAAAGTAGCGCGCGTTAACCGATTGTTTTTTTAATGGTTTGGCGCGATATCGAGGTTTGGGGCCTGGCGCCGCGGAATTCGCGCGCCGAATATTTGCCCATCATTTCGACATTGAGTTTACAAAGTGATAAAAAATAAAGCACTTTTATACACCATTTTTCAACCTTCGGGAAGCACAAAAAGGGGGTAGGGGATGGGGGCGGGTTGTCGAGTCAAAACCATAAAATAGAGTTCTAGGAAAACTTTCCCGCCTCGGCGGTGAGGCGGTTGAGCGAATCCTCCATTTCCCGGCGTTTGGTCTGGACGGCGTCGTCGCCGGCTTCGCGGGGAACATGGATGGGTTTTCCAAAGTTGAGTTGGCAACGGGAGAAGGGCAGGGGCAGGGCAAACCGGTCCCAACTGTTAAACTCGATTTTCCGTTCGGCGTCGTAGGTCATGGGGATCACCGGGGCGCCGGTGGCGCGGGCCAGTTGGATGCAACCGGGTTGGGCCTGGCAACGCGGGCCGCGGGAACCGTCGGCGACGACGATGATTCTTCCCTCGTTGCGCAGTACCTTGATCAGGGAGCGGGCCCCGGCCTTGGCCTGCTTGAAGGTCGAGCCGCGGATCACGGAATAACCCATGAGACGGGCCAGGCGCGCCAGCAGGTCGCCGTCCGCGCTGGGGCTGACGAGAAGGTAATAATCGGGCCGCGACCGGTAGTGGTAGAACAGGTAAAAGATCCTGCCGTGCCACAAGGTGAGGATGTATTTCCCGGGAAGGTCTTGAAAATAATTTTCCCCTTCCGGGTTCAAATTCTTTTCGCGCAGGGTCCGGCACAGGAGTTGGACGACGCCGTAAAGAAGGTAGGGCAGGACGTAATTAAATAGAAATTTTTTCATGGGTGGGGCTGATTTTCAGATAGGCTAGAATGCTTTTGGCTATTCTGCGGGCCACGCCCGGTTCCCCAAGGGATTCGCGGACCCGGAGCAGGCGGGAGCGGATCGCCTGGCTACGCGCCGGGTCTCCGAGGACGCTTAGGGCTTCCTGGGCTATGCGCTCCGCGGTCGCTTCTCCCTGGAGCAGTTCCGGCACGACTTCTTCTCCCGCGACGATGTTGATCAGGCCGAAATTTTTCACGCGGACAAACCAGCGGCCCATCCAGAAGGTGAGCGGACGGAGTTTGTACACGATCACCATGGGGCGGCCCAGCAGACCGGCTTCGAGCGTCGCCGAACCCGATGCGACGACGAGGTAATCGCAACAATTCATCGCGTCGTAGGTTTTTCCCGCGACGCACTGGACCGCCACCGGGCTGTTTTTCAGTTTCTCCCGGATGTATCCGGGGTCGATCGAGTCGGCGATGGGGAGTAGGAACTGGCAGTCGCGCAGTCCTTTCCGGATCAGGGCGGCGGCGCGGACCATGGTGTCGAGGAGGCGGTCGATTTCGCTGATCCGGCTCCCCGGCAGGAGGCCCACCGTTTTGGTCCCCGGCGCGAGCCCGAATTCGCGGAAAGCCTCCTCGGTCGTAAGCGCGGGACGCACCAACTCGACGAACGGGTGCCCGACGAACTCGACGTCCACCCCCGCATCCCGGTAGATTTGCTCCTCGAAGGGCAGGATCACGAACATTTTATTTATCAGCCGGCGGATCTTCTTGACGCGTCCCTTCCGCCAGGCCCAAACCTGCGGGCTGATGAAGAAGAACGTCGGCAGGTTGGCTTTTCTGCAGATTTTCGCCAGGAGCAGATTGAACAAAGGGTAGTGGACCAGGATGGCGGCCTGGTATTTGCCGCTCAGGATTTCCTTGCTCAGGGCCCTGTAGATTTGCCAGTGATGGCGAAAGTTTCCCAGGGATTCGAAGAAACCGATCCCTCCCATGCGGTGGTCGATATCGAACAGCGTACGCGCGCCCGCCTGGCGCATTTTTTTGCCGCCCAGGCCGGAAATTTGAAAGTCCGGCCGCATTTCCATGAGGGACGCGACCAGGCTGGCCCCCTGCAAGTCGCCGGACTCCTCGCCCGCGCTGATGAAAATCCTGTAAGGTCCGGAACTCATGGTCTCGGCGGCGCCTTTAGACACATATGATGGACAACCCCGCCGCGTCGGCAAGCCGGACCGTTTCGGCCTGGTCGATCAGCATGATGCGCCCGGCCTCCAGGGCCAGGACCGACGCGCGGCCCCGGACGAGCGTACGGACCGTTTCCGGACCGACGCCAGGGCAGTCGTAGCGGAAGTCCTGTTCCGTTCTGCTGACTTTGATGGCGACTGCCCGGTCCCTGGCCAGCGTGCATCCCCGTTCCAGCGCGCGGTCCGTTCCCTCGATGGCTTCCACCGCGATCACGGTCTTGTTTTTTACGACGAGGGTCTGCCCGATTTCCAGGTCGGCCATTTTCCGGGCCAGGGGAATCCCGAACCCGATGTCCTCCATCTCCGCGGGGGACGGACGGTTGCGGGTCAACAGCCCCTCGCCGGGAAATATTTCCCTCATGCACTCTCTTTGGTCCAGGACCTTGAAACCGTCGTTTTCCAGGGTTTGAATGATGCCGGTCATCACGGTTTTGTCTTCCTTGTTCTTCAAGCGGGCAAGGAACTTCAGCGCCTGGAAGTCGAATAGCTGGAGCTTGAAGATCAGGTCCTTTTCCACCTTTCCCAGGATGATGAGGTCGGCGACGTTTTCGTCCTTCAAGGTCTGGTAGATTTTCCCGGCGCGGCCGATCGGGATGGAATAATTTTTTTCCGCGTAGGGGGCCAGGCGCGCGTCGATGTCGTCGGAAAAAGCGATGGAGACCAGCTTGATCCCCTTGTCGCGGGCCTGGCGGGCGAAGTAGACGGGAATGTCTCCCGAGCCCGCGAGGAGGCCGATGCGCTTGGGCGAAGTTTCGTTCATGGTCGCGTTCCGGTCGCGGACCGGGCCTTGGCGCGATTTCCGGGGTACTGCCTAGGCGTCCCGCGCACCGCGGGTCTTCCGGTCGTCGAATTGCTTCAGAATATCCAGGGCGATTTCCAGGGAATAGAGTTCCTTCTCCGCGGCCACTTTGCGCGGGCTCCCGTTTCCGGCGCAATCCAGAAAATGCTTGAGTTCCAGCTTCAAGGGGTTGTCCTTGTGGACGAATATCCGCTCCACCAGGGATTCCTGCTTGTAGCGGAGAAACCCCTTGCGCATGACGTTTTCCGACGAGGACTGGCGGTGGACGAAGATTTCCTGCTCCGTATAGTCCAAGAGGACGAAAGAGTCTTTTTGCGTGACCGAGAGCGTCCGCTCCTTGTTCTGCGAAGCCCGGCTGGCGACCAGGTTGGCGACGCAACGGTTCTCGAACTCGATCTGGGCGTTCACGATGTCGTCCTTGCCGGAAAACACGGAAATTCCCATGACGTTGACGGCGGACACTTTCGATTGGATGAGGTTCAGGACGATATCGATATCGTGGATCATCACGTCCATCACGACGCCGTCGTCCTTGATCCGGTCCGAGTAGGGGCTCGTCCTCTTGCACTCGACGAAGAGAGGGTCCGTCACCAGTTTGTGCAGTTCCTGGACGGCGCCGTTAAAGCGTTCGATGTGGCCGACGTGGAGCGTGAGCCGTTTTTTGCCGGCCAGGTCGAAAAGCTCGCGCGCGTCCTGTAACGTGTTGGCGCAGGGTTTCTCCAGCAGGACGTGGACTCCCGCGGCCAGGAACTCTTTCGCCACGGAATAGTGCGAGGAAGTGGGGACGGCGATGACGATGGCGTCCACGCGGCCGATCATGTCCGCGCATCGGGCGTAATGAGGGATGCCGTATTTTTTCCCGATCGACTCGGCGCGAGTCTCGTCGATATCGGCTATGCCGACGAGTTCCGCTTCCGGCAATTCGGACAAGACCCCGACATGGTATTCGCCCATTTTCCCGACGCCGACGACGCCCGTTTTAATCGGACTCATGATTGGAATTTCCTTTGATTATGCCCTTGGTTATGCCGCGGGAGGAATCGTTGATGAACTGAACAAGATATCCGATTTCCTCCGCCATTTCAATTTCGCTTTCGATTTTCTCGACGGCTTGGGCGGTGTTCAATTCGGCCCTGCGGAGCAGTTTGAAGGCGCGTTTCAGGGCGGCGCGGACCTCGGGCGAAAAACCGCGCCGGCGCAGTCCGACGGAATTGAGACCGACCAACCTGGGGGGCGGTCCGCCGACCATGCTGTAAGGCAGGACGTCCTGCCTGACGATCATCCCTCCGCCCACCATGGCGTGCTTGCCGACCCGCACGAACTGGTGTACGCCGACGAACCCGGAAATGAACGCGTGTTCGCCGACGGTCACGTGTCCGGCCAACCCCGTGCAGTTCACGACGGTCGCGTTGTCGCCGACTTCGCAGTCGTGTCCCGCGTGGGAATAGGCCATCAACATGCAGTTTCTGCCGAGGCGCGTGACGCTGTTTTCCTTTCCTCCCCGGTGGATGGTGACGTACTCGCGGATCACGCAACCGTCGCCGATCTCGACCGACGAGGGGACGTCCTTGAAATTGGATATCTGCGGCGGACCGCCGATGGCCGCGCCGTGAAAGATCCGGCAATTACCGCCTATGGTAACGCCCGCCTCGATCAGCGCGTTGGCGCCGATCTCGGTGGAGTCTCCGATGCGGACGTTGGCGCCAACGATGGAGTTGGGGCCTATGGAAACGCCGTCTCCGAGGACCGCGCTTGGGTGGACTATCGCCGTGCTGTGGATGTTCGATGCCAAAGGCCGCAATGCCATGAGCCCCATCGTGTATTCTGGAAAATCCTCATGCGTGGAAGGCGTGTGGGGCGGATCAGGTTCGAATTGCCAGGGTTTAAAGACCCTGGGCTATTTCAAGTCGTTGTCGCGAAACTTTTTATGCGCTCGTTTTCGTCCGGACGTTTTGACGGCCGTCCGGGGTAAAGTCATTCGGGACTTGCCGTCTCCGCTTTTTCCGTCCTGCCCATGATCGCCTGCAAAACCGCCTCGGCGGCCAGTTGATCTCCCACGAAAGCGTTGCCTTGGAACTTGAACAAGTCGCCGCGCTGTTTGATCTTCGTGAGTTCCAGGCGGAGCAGGTCTCCGGGGACCACGGGCCTCCGAAATCTGGCCTCTTCGATGCCGGTGAAATAGATCAGCGGATGGCCCTCTTTTTTCAGGATTTTCATTCCCAGGATACAACCCACCTGGCCCATGGCCTCGATGATCAAAACGCCCGGCAGAACGGGATATTCGGGAAAATGCCCTTGAAAAAAAGGCTCGTTCACGGTGATGCATTTGACGCCCACGATCCGGGACTCGTTGTCGCATTCGATGATGCGGTCCACCATCAGGAACGGGTAGCGGTGCGGGAGAATTCTTTTGATTTCCTTGATGTCCATCATGGCGTTGCATTCCTTTCCTGTCCGAAAACGAAAAGGAGGGCGAAGAGACGGGGCGACGGCGCGTCAGGGGTTGGCCTTGTCATAGGCCTTGATGGCCAGGTCCGTCAAATCGTCGTCGGGAGAAAAATAGAACACGGCGCTTCTCTCGAGGATCATGGTGTATTTTTTCTCCTTGCCCATGGCCTGGACGACCTTGATCATTTTTTGCAGGAGATTGTCGGTGATCTGTTTTTCCTTCCGGTTGTATTCCTCGTTGCGGTCCTGAACGTAGCGTTCGAACTCGCGCTTGTCTTTCATGAAGCCTTCTTCTTTTTTCTTTTTCAAGTCGGGGCTAAGCACGAAACCCTGTTTGTTGAGGTCTTCCAGTTCCTGGCGGATGGATTTCTCTTTTTCGGCGATCACCGACTTTTCTTTTTGGAAGTCGGTTTTGAAGGTGGCGAACTCCTTTTTCCACTCCTTGGTCCCGGAGACGGCTTTTTGCAGGTCGACAAATCCGATCTTGGCGTCCTGGCCGAAGGCGAGGGACGCGGGAAGACTCAAGGCCAAAACCAAACCCGCGAAAAGCGATCGCAAGAGGGATGTTCGGATGGGATCGATTTTCTTCACAACCATGGGCCGGTTCCTTTCAAGAAGTTGGGTTTTATGGCGGCTAGAACGCGCTTCCGGCGGAGAAGTGGAACTCGCCGGGTTTTTCGCCGTCGCGCTGGTCAAGCTTGATTCCGTAAGATACGCCGATCGGGCCGAAGGGGCTGACGAAACGGATTCCCGCGCCGACGCTGGAGCGCATCACGCCCGGGTCGAAGTTATCGGCGGTGGCCGACAGGATGGGCCCAGTCCCGTAGACGTTGCCGCGGTCGTAGAAAAGGAACCCGCGGAAGGCCTTGGTGAACGGGTATTGCGCCTCCACGTTGATCAAGACGGATTGGTTTCCGCCTATGGGTTCGTCCTTGTTGTTCTTGGGGCCGACGTTACGGATGGTGTAGCCGCGAAGCGTATTGGGGCCGCCCATGAAATAGCGCTCGAAAATGGGCAGTTCCTCGTTGCCGTAGCCGTCGGCGTAGTTGATCTCGGCGTGGACCATGCCCACCAGTTTCGCGATCAGGGGACGGTAATAGGTCATCTCGTAACCCGACCGGTGGAAGTTGGTCCCGCCCAAGGCTCCGCCGGCGATCTCGAACCGGACCACATGGCGCCATCCGCTGGACGGGTTGAGGAAATCGTCCCGCGTGTCGTGGACATAGGTAGGGCCGATCCGGCTGGTGACGCGGGTCTCGTTTCTCAGGAATTCGGTGACGTCCTCGGGCGCGACGTCGGAAACCTCGACTTCCTCGAAGCGGTAGTTGAGGCCCAGCCAGTCGTATTCGCCCAGGTTCCTGCCGAACCGCAAACCGCTCCCGGCGCTCTCGGAGCGGAAGCTGAAGAAATTGAAATCGCGCTTGAACACGTCGACGCCGCCCAGCACCTCGCTGTCGAACAGGCGGGGGTCGGTGAACGACAGGTTGAAGTTGGTCCGCACGGACGACAAGCTGGCCATGAAGGCCAGTTTCTGCCCCCTGCCGAACAGGTTGTCCTGCGCTATCGAGCCGGTGAAAATGAAGTTCTCCACCGAGCTGAACCCGGCGCCGACGGTCACGGAGCCCGTCGGTTTTTCGGTGACCGTCGTGGCGATATCGATCAATTCGGGGTTCTTCCCCCGCTTGGTGTCGATCTTCACGTCCTCGAAGAAGTTGAGGTTGTTGATCCTCTGCTTGCTCCTCTTGAGTTTCTCGCTGTCGAACTGGTCTCCCTCTTTCAAGCGGAATTCGCGGCGGACGACGTTGTCGCGGGTCCGGGTATTCCCCACGATGCTGATGTCGCCGACGTAGACCTTCTTGCCCTTTTCGATCTCCATCTTGATGTCGACGGTCTTTTGCTTGTCGTTGACGTTCGTGGTGGGGTTGACGTCGGCGTAGGCGTAGCCTTTTTTGGAAAACAATTCGGTCACGGCCAGAACGTCGTTGCGGACCTGCGACTCGTTGTAGGTGTCGCCTTCCTTGGTCGCGACGGCTTTGCGAAGCTCTTCCGCGGAAAGGGTGTCGTCGCCTGCCATATGAATTTTGGCGATTTTATACCGCTCGCCCTCCTCCACGGGGATGGTGATGTGGATTTCCTTTTTCTTTTTGTTGATCTCGATCTGGGGTTCCAGGACCCGGACGCGCAAAAAACCGTTGTCGTGGTAATAGCCCTCCACCCGCAGGAGGTCGAGCTTCAACACGTCTTTTTTATAGATCCCGGATTCGTCGAGGAAGGCGAACCAGGTTTTTTCCTGGGTCTCCATCTGTTTGCGAAGTTCCTTGTCGGCGAAGCTCTTGTTTCCGGAGAACCGGATGGTCTCGATGCTGACCTTGCCTCCCTCGACGACGCGGATGACCACGTTGACCAGGTTTTCCGGGCTGATGTCGCTTTCGACTTTCACGTCCACGAAAAAGAATCCCTTGTCGTGATAGACCCTGGAGACCTCGTCGATCGAGCTCTGGACCAGATGTTCGTTGAACGTGGCGCCGCGCTTGATGGCTATTTTCTCGAGGATGTCCTTGGTCTCGACTTTTTCGTTGCCCACCACCTTGACCGTGCCGACGGAGGGGATCTCTTCCACGATGAAGGTGATTTCCACTCCGCCGCCGGCTTCGTTGGTCTCCACCCGGATGTCCTTGAACTGTCCCAGGCTGTAGATTTGTTCGATGTCTTTCCGGACCTGTGCGCCGGCGAGGGGCTGGCCGACCTCGGACTTGATGTAATAGCCGATGGTCGAGTTGTCGATCCGCTTATTGCCCTGGATTTTTATGGAGCGGATGATCATCCCTTCCTGGGCGTACAACGGGCAAACAAGCCACGTTGTAAAAAACAACGCCCAGAAGGCGATAAAAAGTTTTTGGCGGGTGTTCACTATTTCTCGCGGAACTATCTGTTATTAATCGGGTTAATGGCGATTTCTCTTGATAACGTTTCTTGGGCAAAAAAAAGCATTAAGCTTTCCAGCCCGAAGGCCGGAAAGCCTAATACTTTTACCACAAAACGGCTTGAATTTGTTTAAATATTCCGTTTAACCCAGGGCGGAGTTGAGCGCCCCGGACTTTTCGCTGAAGACCAGTTCGTCCTCGTGGAGGCTTACCTCGACCACGCCGCCGTTCTTGAACCGTCCCTTCAGCATCTCGTCGGACAGCACGTCCTCGAGGTACTTTTGGATGGCCCTGCGGAGCGGCCGGGCCCCGAAATGGGAGTCGTAGCCTTTTTCCGCGAGCCACTTCTTGGCGTCCTCGGTCATGTCCAGCGTGATGCCCTGCTGGATCAACTGTTCGTTCAACTGTTGCAGGTTGATGTCGAGGATGCGTCCCACGTGTTCCATCGTCAACGAATGGAACACGACGACCTCGTTGATCCGGTTCAAGAATTCCGGGTTGAATGTCTTTTTCAGGTCCTGTTTCAGGTCCTTTTTCATCTTGTCGTAATTGAGGTCGGGGTTGTCCGAACGGAAACCCAGGCCGGACCCTTTCTCCAGGCTCTTGGAACTGATGTTGGAGGTCATGATGATGACGGTGTTTTTAAAGTCCACGTGCCGGCCGTAACTGTCGGTCAACCGGCCGTCGTCCATGATCTGCAACAGGAGATGGAACACGTCGGGGTTGGCTTTTTCGATTTCGTCGAACAGGACGACGGAATAGGGCTTGCGCCGGACTTTTTCGGTCAACTGACCGCCTTCCTCGTAGCCGACGTACCCCGGAGGCGCGCCGGTGAGCCGCGACACGTTGAACTTCTCCATGTACTCGGACATGTCGAGCCGGATGAGGGCGTTGCGGTCGCCAAACATGAATTCGGCCAGCGACCCGGCCAGCTCCGTCTTGCCGACGCCCGTGGGGCCTAGGAACAGGAACACGCCGATGGGACGGCGGGTGTCCTTCAAGCCGGACCGCGACCGGCGGATGGCCTTGGAGATCACGTGGATCGCCTCGTCCTGGCCGACGATCTTGCCGGCGAGTTCCTTGTCCATGTTCAACAGGCGGGTGCTTTCCTTTTCCTCGATGCGGGACAAGGGAATGCCCGTCATGCCGGACACGACCGCGGCGATGTCTTCCTCGGCGATGCAGGGCTCGGTCTTCTCGTGCTCGGCGTGCCATTTTTCCTTTTCCTTCTGCATGGCGGCGCGCAGGGCTTCTTCCCGGTCGCGCAGTTCGACGGCTTTCTCGAACTCCTGGTTTTCGATGCAGATCTTCTTCTCGCGCACGATGCTGTCCACTTCCCGCTGGATGGAGCGCATTTCGGGCGACTGGGTGAGTTTGCGCAGACGGACCCGCGACCCCGCCTCGTCGATCACGTCGATGGCCTTGTCCGGCAGGAACCGGTCGCTGATGTAGCGGTCGGAATAGCGCACCGCCATGACGATGGCCTCGTCGGTGATCCTGGCCTTGTGGTGCACCTCGTAGGGGACTTTCAAGCCCTTGATGATCTCGATCGTCTCCTCGACGGTGGGCGGGTTGACGATGATCGGTTGGAACCGGCGCTCCAAGGCGCCGTTCTTTTCGATGTATTTCCGGTACTCTTCCAGGGTGGTCGCCCCGATGCACTGGATTTCCCCGCGGGACAAGGCCGGTTTGAGCATGTTGGAAGCGTCCACCGAACCCTCCGCCGCCCCGGCGCCGACCAGCGTGTGCAACTCGTCGATGAACAGGATGATGTTCTCGTTCTGGGTGATTTCCTTCATGATGCCCTTGAGGCGGGCCTCGAACTGGCCGCGGTACTTGGTGCCGGCGATCAACGAACCGAGGTCGAGGGAGACGACCCGTTTGTCGTACAGGGTGTCGGGGACCTCGCGTTCCACGATCAACTGCGCCAGCCCTTCCACGATCGCCGTTTTGCCGACCCCGGGCTCGCCGATCAGGACCGGGTTGTTTTTCGTCCGGCGGCTCAGGATCTGGATGACGCGCTCGATTTCCTTGGTGCGGCCGATGATGGGGTCCAGCTTGCCTTGGATGGCCATCTGCGTGAGGTCGCGGCTGAACTCGTCCAAGGTGGGGGTCTTGCCGCCTTCCTTGGCCTGTTCCTGGGGCTCCTTGAACATCTCGACGATTTTTTCCTTAACGTCGTCAAAATACAGGCCAAAACTGTTCAACACCCGGCACGCCACGCCTTCCTTTTCCTTGAGCAAACCCAAAAGGAGGTGTTCGGTGCCAATGTAATTATGATTCAGCGAGCGAGCTTCCTCGACCGCGAACTCCAGTACTTTCTTGGCCCTGGAGGTAAATGGTATGTCGCCAATAATCAATGAGTTGGAGCTTCGCGGGAGGTTCTTCTCGAGCTCTTGCTTGATCTGGTTGATATCGACCCCGGCCTTTTGAACGATGGCTACGGCTATGCCGCCGCCGTCTTTAAGCACGCCCTGCAAAATATGTTCCGTTCCAAGGTATTCATGACGGTACAATTCCGCTTCCTCGCGCGCAAGGATGATCACTCTCCGGGCTCTCTCCGTAAATCGCTTAAACATGATTTGTTTCCTTATGGAAAAAAGGTGCGGGTCTTGGTTGTTCCGGAAAAAAACAAACCGATGGAATCCCCGTGAGCCAGAAACTGGGAACCTCTTTTATTTATTCTAACAAACGAAGTCAAATTTACAAGTATTTATTTTATATGCCCTAATCCACTTTTTCAGGCTCCCGGCGGAGCGGCGGTCTCGCGTTTTCTCCCGCAGGGGGACAAGGGATGGGGAGCGTGCCCGCCTTTATGGGCGCTTCCGGAGGGGGTAGGCCAATTTGGGCGTCCGGGTTTCGGGGTCAACTGTAGCCGGCGTCCTTATGGAAACAGACTGCCGCCGCGGTGACGCTGGGGGGGTGGAACTGGTTGGCGCTGGTGAGGGCGATGCCGAGGTCCCGGGCCTGCAGGATTTCATGGATGGTTTTGTTGTTGGTCAGGTCCTCCAGGGCGGCGTAACCGGGGCTGTAGCGTTGTCCGGGTTTTTCCTTCGCCAGGCCCGCGCGTTGGAACAGGAGCTGGTGGATGTATTCGGCGAGGTCCTCGGCGATCCGGTCGCACAGTCCCTGCAGATACAAGGCCGATTCGGAGTCGTGCCGGGCCTTGAATTCCTCGATGGCCGGGAGGGCCTCGTCTCCCGCCGTGGCGATCAGCAGTCCGATGGCGTCCATGCGTCCGGAGGATTTGGAGTAAAAATATTGCGCGACGGAAAAAACGTCCTTCCGTCCCTTGCCGACGACCGGGTTGAAGCGGATTCTGCCCAACTCCTTTCCCGAAAGCTCCGGGTCGTAGACGATCGCCTCGTCGCCTTCCGACTGCGCGGGCAGGAGGGCGAACCGGGCCTTGGGGACGATCCAGCGGTTGGCTTCCGCTTTTTCCATCCATTCCCGTTCCAGTTCCTTGAGCCGTTCCAGCGTCATGCCGTGCTGTTTCCACCCGGACTGTTTTCCGAATTTCCAGTTCAGGGAATACAGGCTCTTGGAGTCCAGCGACGGTCCCAGTTTGCTCAACTTGAACTCCACGCGGTGGATTCCGAACCCCTCGCGGACCGGCTCGTGCCGCTTGAAATCGACCTTGCGCCGCGCGAGCGTGGACAGGAGCTTCTCTTTCTCGTCCTGGATGCCCTTGGCGCGTTGGTATTCGCGGACGAGTTTGGCCTTGTTTTGTTCGAGGAAGGACGCGCGGCTCTCCTTGTCCATCAGGGCGCCCATGACGTTGACGCCCTCCATGCCGCTTTCGCAGTAAAACACGTTGTCGAGGATTTGCCCGAGGTCGTTCTGGCCGTGCATGGCCACGTATCCGGCGTGCCGGTCGTTCACGGGGGCGCCGCCGACGAGCAGGGGGATGGGGTAATTTTGTTCCCGGGCCATGCGGGCCACCGCGATCATGTGGTTGGACGTTTGCACCAGGAGGGCGCTCATGCCGATGGCGTCGGCGTTTTCCTGGCGGGCGGCCTGGATGAACTTTTCCAGCGGGGTCTGGACGCCGAGGTCCACGACGCGGTAGCCGTAGTTCTCGAGGAGGGTTTTCGCCAGGTCCTTGCCGATGCTGTGCACGTCCTGATACACCGTGCCGATGACCACCACGCCCTTGTACGCGATCGCGCCGGGCTCGGCCCCGCTTTTGAACCGCATGTACGTCTCGAGGAAGCCCATGACGTTGCGCATCACGTCGGCGCTCTTGAGCAGGTGCGGCAGGCTCACTTCCCCGCGCCCGAACCGGTCGCCCAGCTCGCGCATGGTCTTGACCAGGTATTGGCCGATGAACTCCAGGGGCTCGCGCCGCTCGATGACTTGCGCCGCCTCCAGCACGATGCGGTCGTGGTAGGGGAATTCCCCGCCGTCGTGTTCGAGGACCCCGTCCTCCTTCTGCTTGAACCCGTCCATGATTTTCCGGCAGACGCTTTGCTCCGGGGACAGGCCCGCGTAGTCGGCCTTTTTCGCCGTTTCGCCGGTCTTTTTGGTCAGGGCGATCCGCTCCAGTTCCGCGAAGGCGTTCATGTCGTGGTCCAGGATCGCCTTGCGCGCCAGTTCCACGTCCTCCGGCGGGAGGCTTTCCGCGGGGACGTAATGCTGGGGGTTCAGGATGGCGCAGTCCAGTCCCTTTTCCCGGGCTTCGTGGAGGAACACGCTGGTCAAGACCTGGCGCATATAGGGTTTTTGCGCGAGCCCGTTGGTAAGGTTGCCCACGCCGATGGTCGTCAACAAATCGGGGTGGATGCCCTTGATCATGGGCAGACACTTCAGGGTCTCTGCGCAGAAATTGAGCCCCTCCACCGATTCGCTCCCGATGGGATAGGCGTTGACGTCGATCAGGATGCGGTCCGGGCCTACGCCGTGCTTGTCCCGGGCCTGGCGGACGATCTCCGCCGCCAGGGCGTATTTCTCCTCGGCGGTCTGTCCCGGCCCCTCCGGGCCGTTGACGAGCGCGATGTAGAGGGCGCCGTGGTCCTTCGTGGTTGACAGGACGGCGTCCAGTTTCGACACGCCTTCCGCGTAAGTCTCCAGGCTGATGGAGTTGACGATGGGCCTCCCCGGATAGGCCTGGATGCCCTGCTCCAGGGCCTCGACGGAAAAGGAGTCGATGCACATCGCGCCTTTGAAGTCCGCGGTCAAGCCGCGGACGACCGCAGGCAGGACCTTTTCGGTCTCGACGATGTTGCTGTCCATGCACACGTCGATGATTTCGATCCCCAGGTCCTTCACCTGTTCGGAGACGACTTCCTCCAGGACGTCCATGCGGATCTCGCCGTCGCGCTCCACCGCGTCGCGCACTTTCTTGCTACCGCGCACGTTGAGGCGCTCGCCGATGCGCACCAGGCCCTTGGAGCTGTCCAGGTGCGCCGCCTCCTGCGGGCCGGAGACGAACACCCGCGTGTCGCGGGGCCGCTCCAGCGGGACGGAATCGCCGAGCCGCCGGCGGAGGGCGCGGATGTGTTCCGGCGCGGTCCCGCAACAGCCGCCCACGATGGCCGCGCCGGATTCCCGGACGAAGGGCTCCATGGTCTCCGCCATGGCTTCCGGCGTCAGCTTGTAGCAGGTCTTGCCGTCCTCGGAGACCGGCTGGCCGGCGTTGGGGACGACGGAGAAGGGGAGGTTGCAGAACCGGGACATTCTTTTTACGGTTTCTTTCATCAACTCCGGCCCGACGTTGCAGTTGATCCCGAACGCCGCGATCCCCATGTGCGCGACGGCGACGTAGGCGGCGAGGATGTCGGTGTTGAATATCTGCATCTTGCCGAAGGCGTCGACGGTGACCTGCGCCATGATGGGCAGGGTTTTGCCTTTTTCCCGGCAGGCTTTTTTCGCCCCGAGGATGGCGGCCTTGGTCTCGAGGATGTCTTGCTGGGTCTCGAACAGCAGGACGTCCGCCCCGCCGTCGATCAGGCCCGCGACTTGGATGCGGAAGTTGTCCTCGATTTCCGCGAAGGTCGCGCGTTTGAGGTTGGCCTGGGTGCTGGACACGACATGGTTGGACGGGCCGATGGAGCCCGCGACGAACAGCGGCCGCCCATCGTGTTCGGGAGACGCCCGGTAGCGTTCTATCGCTCTTCGCGCGGCCCGGCAGGCCTCCACGTTCAGATGCCAGGCGATCTCGCCGAAGTCCGCCCGCGCCAGGTCCAAACCCGGAGGGATGGAGCGTATGCCGGCCGGGTCGATGCGGGAGAAGTCGAATTCCTTCAAGCGGAGCGGGGACGCGCCGAACGTGTCGGTCTCGACGATGTTGGCCCCGGCCCGCAGGTACTCGAGGTGGATGTTTTCCAGGTCCGCGGGACGGGAGAAGGTCAGCAGGTCGGTCAGCATCTTGAATTCCGGACCGCCAAAGGCCGAGTCGGGCAGGCGCAGAGACTGCACCATGGTCCCCATGGCCCCGTCCATGATCAAAACGTGTTTCTTTAAAGCGTTTTCGAAGTTCATCGGTTATTTTATTTCCAGTGTTTGGTCTGCCGGAGCGCCGCCGGATCCCTCCGGCAAAATCCCCCCAGCCCCCCTTTGCCAAAGGGGGACCGAGGGGGATTTGCTTTTCTCCCTCTTGTAAAGTTTGCTCCCGCGCGGTCGGGGAGGCGGCATTGGATCCAACGCTCGCGTTCACGTTGGGGAAAAATGGAATTATCCGCAGGCAGGCGCCGCATGGCAAGAAAGATTTTCGAATTTTGTTAAAAGCGCCTAACAAAATGAACCGGCGATCTCGACGCAAAAACCATCCCCTCCCTCCGGGGTACGCCCCGGAACGGGATGGCCAAGCCTGGATTGCCCCCAATGACGCCCTTTCGCCATCGGAGCCAAGCCCGTTGAGTCCAGCGTCACGCTGGGGAGGGGGCTGGGGGAGGGTGACCCGCGTGAACGCTGGACCCGACGCCGCCTCAGGCTGACGCCGAGGCGGGATGCAACTCCCCCTTGCAAAGGGGGCCGGGGGGATTCGCATTCCGGCGACCGCGTCAGCGTCATCGCCGCGTCGCCTCCGGGCGGTTGCCCGGCGTCCCCACCCGTCCTCCCCCTCAAGGGGGAGGGAGTTATAAAGGAATTTATTTTATTAGGAGCTCTAAATAGTTCGAGCGTTGGACGGCTGGAGATTTTCCTCCAGGTTTGGTTTGCGGGGAAGCGCGATGACGAATTTCGCGCCTTTTTGCGGGGCGCTATGGACGGTGATAGTCCCGCCGTGTCTCTGTACGATTTTCCGGCAAATCGCGAGACCGATCCCGCTCCCTTCGTATTCGCTCCGGCTGTGCAGGCGTTCGAAGGGTTTGAAGATGCGCTCGGTCTCCTTCTCGTCGAAGCCGATGCCGTTGTCTTCCACCGAGATCTCCCAGAAGCTGTCTGGCCCGGGGCGGCTGGCGACGGTCACGACGGGCGGCTCGTCCTTGCGGTGGAACTTCAGCGCGTTGGCGATCAGGTTTTGGAACAACTGGCGCATCTGCATGCCGTCCGCCTGGACCGTGGGCAGGCTGGAGACGCTCACTTTCGCCTGGGACTGGGCGATACGGGTCTCCAGGTCCGACAGGACCCCGGAAACGATCTCGCCCAGGTCGGTCGGCATGAACGGCTGGGCTTTCGTGGTCACCCGGGAAAATTGCAGGAGGTCGTCGATGAACTTCTGCATGCGCAGGGTGGCGTTTTGCATCCGGTCGAGGTAGTCCGCGATTTTAGGGTCGTGGGCGGGGGCGCGGTCGCGCACGCGGTCGCCGAACGCCATCACCTTGCGCAGGGGCTCTTGCAGGTCGTGGGAGGCGATGGAGGCGAAATCCTGCAGGGCCTGGTTGCTCCGTTCCAGTTCGGCGGCGTAGTGGCGCGTCCTTTCCTCGGCCTTGCGGCGCTCGGTGTCGTCGATCTTGACGGCGACGAAGTAGGCGATGTCGCCTCTATCGTCCCGCAGGGGCAGGATGGACAGCAGTTCCCAATACAGTTCGCCGTTCTTCTTTTTGTTGCAGATATGGCCGCGCCATTCCTTGCCGGACAAAATGGTTTGCCACAGGTTCTGGTAGAACTCGGGCGGGTGGATGCCGGATTTCCACAGCCGGGGGTTTTGGCCGACGACTTCCTCGATCGTGTAGCCCGTGGTTTTGAGGAAATTGGGGTTCACGTACATGACCCGTCCCCCGCGGTCGACGATGACCACGGAGCTCGGGCTCTGCTCCACCGCCGTTGACAGGATGTGGAGCTGTCTCTCGGTCCTTCCGCGTTCCAGTTCGGTCTCGGCCCGGGCCGCGAAAATGGGCAGGATCAACTGCCGGTTCGGCAGGTCTTCCATCGGTTTGCCGTCCATGATCGCCAGATGGCCCACGACCGTTCCCTCCGGGTCTTGCAACGGGACCCCGTAATAGCTTTCCAGCCCCATGTCGACCAGCGGATGGTCCCTGGGGAACAACTTTGGGAGGTCCCGGGGGAAATAACATTCGCCCGCGGCGATCACCCGTTCGCAGGGCGTGTCTTTCAGGGAATACTCGAAAGGCTCGGCGAAGTTTCCGTTCGACCACATGGCCAGCGTCTTGACCCGGTCCCTGCCCCTGCCCGTCAGTTCCCCGATGACGGCGTGTTTGACGTTGAAAACGGAAGCCAGGTGGTACACGAGAGAGCGGAGGAATTTCTCGCCGATCGCCGAGGACGTGCCGCCCAGGATCATGGCGAGCTGGTCGAAGACCGTGTGGTAGCGTTTCTCGCTTTCGCGCAAGGCGTCCTCGGTCTCCCTCCTCTTGGAAATGTCCCGCATGATGCCGATGAAATAACGCTGGCCTTTCTGGAACATCTCGCTCAAAAACAGGTCCATCGGGACGAGGGACCCGTCCTTCCGCTTGCCGGTCAGTTCCCTGCCGACGCCGATGATTTTGGTTTTGCCGGTTTCCAAATAATTTTTTATATAGCTATCGTGGTCGCTCCGGTAAGGCTCCGGCATCAACATCCTGACGTTTTTCCCGACGACCTCGCCGGCGGCGTATCCAAAGCAACGTTCCGCCGCCGGGTTGAAGGAAACGACGGCGGCGTTTTCGTCGATGACGATCAAGGCGTCGTACATGTGGTCCACGATGGCGCTCAAGCGCCGTTCCTTGTCGATATTCGCGAGGGCCTGTCTTCTTTGGAGGATGCAGAGGATGGCGGTTATCCAGATGATGGTGATGTCCAGCGCGCGGTTGGTGACGACTTTCCACAACTCCCCGCCGGGCGGCGAAAGAAAATAACCGAGGACCGTGCAGACCGTCCCGGCGGCCCCGGCGGCCGGGAGGAACCATTTCTGCGGGGCCCACAACCCCAGCAGGACCACCGCCACGTAGGTGACCCCGCTCGCCACGCCCAGTTCGGTGACGGAATCCAGGGCAAGCAGGGCCGCCGTCAGCAGGGTTCCCATGACCGGGAACATGAAATCGCGGTTTTCAGAGGTTTTTTGAATATCGGGCATGAGATTTCCGTTTGGATTTTAACGCCCCCGTCTCGTCTATTGATTTACCTCTAAAGTCCGTGTAATATATAAATAAAGAGCCTTTGCTCCGGGGTTTTATTCCTCGGAATATTTCGAATCCGCGTCCGGCCGTTTCGGGGCCAGGACGTAGCATTCCACCATGGATTCCCCGTCGAGTATTTTTATTTTTTCCTTCAGTTTGTCCGCCGGCAGAGCGTCGAAATCGTAATCGAAATGCGCTTCGATGATGGCCAGGGCCTGGCGGGCGAGAATTATGGGAAACCAGGTCCCCGATTCCCCGGACTTGTGGAACGTCTCTACGGAAAAATAGACCCTGCCGCCGGGTTTGAGCAAACGGGCCATTTCCCGGCAATGCCCCTCCACCTGGGTTCCGAACAAATCGTCGCGCAGTTTTTGCATCAAGGGCGTCAGGACGGGGGCCTTTTCCATGATGGTCTGTTCGCCGAACTTTTCGGCCAGGAGGAGCGACATATACCGGTAGGGTTCATGGTCGAACTGGGAGACGAGCATGGAGGAGGTGATCAGGTCGGCGCTGTGGTCGTGGACCGGCAAAAAGTCCCTGGCCCGTCCGCAATCGCGGGCCTCCCGGCAGGCCCTTTTAAAAACTTCCCTGGGAGTCCTCGCGTTCATTATCGCTTTGGCAACGCGTTGGGCGAAATGGCCCGCCCTTCCCTGGGTGACGTCGGACTCGAGAAACCGGGGGAAAAGGCCCCATTGGAAATTCGCGCACAGGGGGAAAAAACCTCCGGAATGCATGAAGTTGCCGCAATGATCTTCTTCCCTGCGGGCCGGCATATTGTCCGGCAGGGAGAAGTTGGGGCAATATTCCCTGGGGTTTTCCGGGTTTTTGCATATCGCGCATTTGAACCGGCCGTCGACGTTTTGAACGACTTCCCGCAGAAAAGCTTCCTGCTGGACGCCGCGCATCCAATCCGCTAGAAAAACCGACGAACCGCCGGCGATCAGGTCGCCGATGGGAATGTCGTTGAGGTGACCGGCCCCCATGCAGACCGCGGTTTTGGGAGAAAGCGCCCGCGCCAGATCTCGAATGCGCTCCCTCTGCCCCTTGAAGGAGTTCCCGCAAGCTTCCCGGCGCCTTTGAACCTCTTGATTCGGATTAAGATAATTGTCCCAACCCAGCGGGTTCATTTTCCTCTCCGTGCGTATAGGATAACGCTCGATTTTTTATTTTATCCTATTTCCATTGGTCTGAAAACGTAATCATTAAAACCGCGGGAAATGGCGCGCCTTTTGCAAAACTAATCTTAACGGGGAAATGTTCCGATAATGCTGTTGTGGATATCCGCTCAAAATATGCGGCATTGCTTTCCAGGGGACCCTTTCCCACGACAAAATATTCTGGTTCATCGGGGGTATGAACAGGCTGAACTCATAAGGAAACAGGAGGTTATGGTCATGGGAGATCGCTTTGACAATTTTCAGATGAAGGTTTATGAGGCGCTGAAAAGCGCAATATTCGAGGCGGTTAAGGATTCCAATAACGTCAAAAATCTGGTGAAAATCATAAAAGACCATCACATGTTGGAGGAGTTATTTGAGTATATTGACGTTATCGAAACGCGAAGCCTGGTGGGAAGCCTGACGCAAGAATCTCCCGGGAAACAACACCCTGTCGTCCCGTCCCTGCCCGCAAGCGCCAGGGAAGATAGTCCCGAAGGACAAAATCAGTATATCGACGGGAGAAAATTGACGCTCAACGAAGCGCTTTTCCATGAGTATTGTCAGGGCCGGTTTGATGAGTTGGAGTGGTTGAAAAGGAATAGAATCCGGATCTGATTTCTATCGGAATAATGAAGATGGAATGGGTTGTTTCCGCGGACTGTGCGCTTCCCAAAGGTTTTTTGAATCCTTTTTCAAGGGAATTAATCTGAATTCTAGTAGGTAGAACAGCCTATTTTCTCCTCCTTTGAGACCCCGCTTGCCTTGTTGACTCCCCCAATGGGCAAGCGGGGTCGTTTTTTTTGCCTCTCATAACAGCCGGATAATTTTTTATGAAGTTGGTCGTCCAGCGGGTTTCCAGTTCGTCGGTGCGGGTTGACGGCCGTGAAGTCGCCCGTATTTCCAAGGGCCTCATGGTCTTGTTCGGCGCGGAAAAGGACGACGGCGAGGAATCCGCGAAATACCTCGCCGAAAAAACGGTCAACCTGCGGATTTTCCCCGACGACCGCGGCAAAATGAACCTTTCCTGCAAGGACGTCGGCGGCGAGGTCCTGGTCGTTTCGCAGTTCACGCTGGCGGGGGATTGTTCCCGGGGAAGGCGGCCGGGTTTTGAAAACGCCGCCCCGCCCGGCGCGGCGGAACGGTTGTATCTCAAATTCGTCGAGGAAATAAGACAGGCGGGTTTGACCGCGGTCTGCGGCCTGTTTGGGGCCCACATGCTCGTGGACATACAAAACGACGGGCCGGTCACCTTCATCCTGGAAGGATAGGCGGCGTATCGCCGCCGGATAGCTCCCGCCTCGCGCTTGCGCCGAGGCGGGAATCGCGTTTTGGCGATCGTCCCGCGTTGTCGTCTTGCTTCCGGGCGTACTCAGGGGGTTCCGGCCGTGCCCTGCGTGACGGTTGGCATGACGATGTTCTTGAAGTCGTTCGGGCCCAGGCTGTACTTGGTATAGAACATATCGAGGTTTTTCCTGGCGTTTTCGGACGAGGCCTCGTCCTTTTTGTCCAGGAACAATTTCCGCGCGATGGCGGTGTTGACGATCGCCTTGTTCCCGTTGGAGATACTGTCGTACACCATCCCCAACTGGTAGTAGGCATCAGCGTAATCCGGTTTCAGATTGATGGCCCTTTCGAGGGCGTCGATCGAGGCCCGCGTCTCCCCCAGTTCCTTTTGGAGAGTCCCCATGGCTTTAAGGGTGGGCGGGTCCGATGGGTTGATCTGCAGGGCCTTGCCGAATTCCCTCAGCGCGTCGTCCGGTTTGGTCATTCTCATATAGACGAGGCCAAGGGCGGCGCGCGTCTGGGCATCGTTGGGGTCGATCTTGAGCGCCGCTTTCAATTCCCCCGCGGCCTGTTCCAACTGGCCGTCCTTGATGTAGAGGGCCCCCAGGTTGTAATGCGCCATGAGATGCTTCGGGTCCAATTCCAGGGTTTTCTTGTATTCCCCGATCGCCTCTTTCGTCCGCCCCAGTTTCTCCTGGACGACGGCGATGTTGTTGTGGGTTTCGGCGCGGTTGGGATCGGTCTCCAAAGCTTTTTTCCACTGTTCCATGGCGTTGTCGTATTGCCCCAGGTTGGCGTAGGCCACTCCCAGGTTGTTGTAAGTCTCGATATGTTCGTTCCCTCTCTTGAGGGCCGCCTTTAAATAGACGACGGCGTCCTCGTTGCGGCCGAGGGCGATCGTCGCCCCGCCCAGGCTGTTCAGGACGCTCGCGTCCTCCGGTTTCATCGCGAACGCTTTTTTCAGCCATTTGCCGGCTTCCTTATACTGTTTCAGATAATAGTGGGCGACGCCCAGGTCCCGATGCGCCAAGGCGTGGTTGCTTTTTAAACGGATGGCGTCCTTGAGGTGGTCCATGGCTTCCGGATAATTCCGGAGGGCCAGGTAAAGCGCGCCGATCTGGTAATGGTCCTCCGCGTTACCGGGGTTCTTTTTGAGGGCTTGCTTGTGTTTCGCGATTTTCTCCTCCGGGGTCTTGGGTTTGTTACAACCCGCGGAGAACGGCAGGAACAAGACGGAAAGGATGAGAAACCAGAGCGGAAATTTTCTCATGTTCGGAACGCCGGCGCCAGACGAAGGTTTGGATGAAAAAAGCTTGGGAGCCGATGGCGGTTTCAGAATATGACGGTTTTAGGAGACCGCGCAAGCTTTAAAACGGGACGGAGTCGAGCGCCAGTTTTATCAGGACGGAGGGGGAGAACCCGATGGCCAGGATGAGAAGGGAGCTTACGGTGACCAACGCGCCCATCCCCGGGTTCACGGCAATGGCTTCCCGGCTCTCGCCTTCATGAAAATACATCATCACGATGACGCGCAGGTAGAAATAAACGGAGATCATGCTGGCGACGACCGCCAGGACGGTGATGAGGACGTAACCCTGCCGGATGGCGGCGACAAAAACGTATAGTTTCCCGAAGAACCCGGCGGTGGGCGGAAAACCGGCGAGGGAAACCATGAATAAAGCCATGGCCGCCGCCAGAAGCGGTTTCCGCCTGGCCAGACCCTTGAACCGGTATATGGAGTTCCCCTCCTTGCCGGAACCCTCCATGATGAAGACCACGGCGAACGCCCCCACGTTCATGAACAGGTAAACCGCGAGGTAAAACAGGATGCTGGCGACGCCTTCCTGGCTGTTGGCGACGATGCCGATCAGCAGGTATCCGGCGTGCGCGACGCCCGAGTAGGCCAGCATCCGTTTGACGTCGTCCTGGAATATCGCCGCGATATTGCCCACCAGCATGGTCAGGACCGACGCGGTGAACAGGATGGGCATCCAGATTTCGCGGATCTCGGAAAACGAGACGTAAAAAATCCTGGCGATGAGGGCGAATGCCGCCGCCTTGGTGGCCACCGACATGAAACCGGTTATCGGCGTCGGCGCGCCTTGGTAAACGTCCGGAGTCCAGGAATGGAAGGGGACGGCGGAAATCTTGAACGCCAGGCCGGCGAACAACAACCCCATCCCGATGTAGACGAGGGTGTTGTGGCTGTATGGGTTGACCCGGAGCTGGTGGCCGATGAGCCTTATCTCGGTCGTCCCCGTCCCCGCGTAAATGAGCGCCATGCCGTACACGAGTATGGCCGACGCGAACGCGCCGGTCAGGAGATACTTGACCGCGGACTCCTGGGAGATTTGACATTCCCAGGTCAGTTCCACGCCGTCCGCCGGGGTTTCCGTCCCGGCGCCGTGCTTCGCGGAAAAGCCGCAGAGGATGTAGAGCGAGATGGAAAATATTTCGAGGGACACGAACGCCGCGATCAGGTTCGCCGACTTGGCCAGAAACATCATGCCCACGACGGCCATCAGGACCAGCGTGAAGTATTCCGCCTTGTTCTGGTTGTCCGGCCCCGGGTAACGGACCGACGCGAAAATGGCGAAAAACGACATGGTCAAAAACAGGACATTGAATATTTGCGAAAACCGGTCGTTGAACAACGATTTGCTGAACATCTCGGGACTGACGGAGCCGCCCGCGCCGGGAGCTTTTCCCCACAGATAAAAGGACAGCGCCAGCGCGGCAACCACGCCGATCAAGGAAGCTCTCGAAAGATATTCGTTGGTATTGAAGGTTTTCGACAGGCCCAGCAGGAGGATGGAAAATGCCGTGAACAGCACGATCAGTTCGGGGCTCAGCGCCATCCAGTTCATATCTTTTGTGTCGATCAAAAAGTCCATGGCCGTCCGGCAGGGGGAACTAACTAATTGACAAACGTAAATTCCGCGTCTTAAAATGCTCGACCCATTTTGGGTTCAGGGATTGTAAAATCATTTTCCCTTGTTTTGCAAGGAGGAAATACAGGCCCCGGGCAAAAAGCCCCCGCCGCCTGTTTAAGGTAACGGCCCGGAGCGCTTTAATACCGGATTTGTTCCGTCGTTTTTTCTTCCCTGATCGGTCAAGGGGTCTTTAGTTCTAGAAAATGTTTTCGGGAAGAAAAGGGCGGAATGCCGTTAAGGTTATTTAGCGGAGCGATCCTAAAAAACAAGGTCCGGTTTGAATCCGGAGGCGACGAAGGCCTCAAGAAATCCCTCTGGCGGGAGGTCGATTCGTTGCCAGGCGGCTCCTCCGCCAAAAAGGTTTTGGACGTGGGCGTGTTTGACGGGCAGAGTTCGCGGGCGTTGTCCGGCGCCGGCTACGAGGTCCGCGGCGTGGAGGTCCTGAAATACGAGAAGGTCCTGGAGGAGGTCGAACGCATCGCCAACGCGCGGAACCTGTCCGCCGCCGAACGGGAGGAAATGAAACGGTCCCTGGAATCCGTCAGGGACAAGATTTCGTTCGACACCGACATCCGCGATCTTTCCCCCCGCCCGCGCGCCGCTGTATCTAATAGGCTCGACTCGGATGGCGAACAATCGTCATCGGGGGCAGTCCGGGCGGGGCAAATTGCCTCCGGGCGCTTGCCCGGCCAGCGCGACGCTGGACTCGATAAGCTCGACTCGGATGGCGCCGGCCAGGCGGATTTTTTTCCGTGCGATTGCGTGACGGCCTTTTTGCCCAACCCCCGGATGTCCTCCCTTTTTGTCTTCCGGTCCAAGGACTTCCTCGGCGACCGTGGTTGCCTTTTGCTGACATTGGATAACATCATCCTCGCCAGGACGACGGCCGCCATTCTGGAGATGGAAGGCTGGATGTTCGTCGGCTTTGAGATGGCCCCCGAAACGCATCCGCGGACCTTGCAGTCCGCGGGCTTGACCCAGCCGTACTATTTGATTTTCTCCATGAAGAGACCCGATTTTTCCGCAAGGCAAAGGGGCTTCGAGGAGGACAAGTCCCTGGGGGAAAAACGGCATAAACTGTTTTCGGCGGTGGACGTTCTCTATAACGCCATGCATTTGGAGGGGAGCCTGCGGGGAAAACCCGCGGGGAGAAAATATCAAAACATCCAGGACCTTCTCGGTTCCATATTCGCCCTCCGCGACCAGTTCAACGCCGCGGTCATAAATTACGCGACGCTTTCGCAATCCGCATCCGAGACGCGGAACGCGATGAGCGCGTTCGAGCCCCTGGCGGATTTTGTCTGGACGGCCCTCCTCCTCTAAAAGGTCGCTGGCCGGGCGCTTTCCCTCCGCCTTTTCTCTATTACGCTAATTCTCAAAACCGTTTCGGATCGGTTTCCCATTTCTTGCGCGGTTGGGTTATAATCGGGAGCGGCGCGGGAACCGAACGGCATTATCCGCGAGCGGGGAGACCCTCGGCTCGCCGCTCGTCCGCCCGGCGCCTTTCCTGGCCGAAATGGAAAACCGCGACGCCGTCCGGGCGGAGACTCTTGGCGACATGCGAATCCTGGGAACAAAGCTGAAATCCATCGGGGCGTTTCTTTTCTCCGGTTTCCTGCTCTTGCCGCGTCTGGACGCGTGGGCCGGACCCGTCCGATTCGCCGAGCCCGTCCAAGTCACCGCCAATCCGGGCGAGGATTTCGCCCCCGCGGTTTCGCCCGACGGCAAATTCCTGGTCTACGTTTCGGACCGGTCGGGCAACCTCGACTTGTGGTTGAAAGAACTGGGGCCGGGGGCCCATCCCCCGGACCGCCAACTGACGTTTCACGGCGCCGAGGACAACTCCCCCGCCATCAGTCCCGACGGCGAATGGGTCGCCTTTGTCTCCAACCGGTCCGACCCGCGCGGCGATATTTATCTGCTCCCCCTCGGTCTCTCGAAAGTCGCGGACCTTTTGGGACGCTCCCGGGCCGAAGGCCCCGAACGCGGAAACGGTCCCGAGGAAAACCTGGTCCGCCTCACCGACGCCTCGACCGCCGACGCCGATCCCGTTTGGTCTCCCGACCGGAAATCGATCTATTTTTCCTCCCACGATGCCGGAGACGGCCCGAAAAGAATTTTTTCGATCAACGTCAAAACCCGGGCGAAAAACCCGGACGCCGTTGCCGAAGGGGTCAATCCCTCGGTGTCGCCGGACGGGAGATATCTGGCTTATATTGCCGGCGCCAATGGCGGCGAGAACGCGCTATGGGTCCTCGATTTGAAAGGCTCCGCGCGGAGGCGGATCGCGAGCGGAAAGGCGATCGACGTTTCGCCCCGCTGGTCGCCCGACGGCAAATGGATCTATTTCGCGCGGTACCATGACGACACGAATTTCGACGGGCAGGTCGCGATCGACGACCGCCCCAATATCTGGAGGGTCGAATGGCAGGAATTCCCTCCGGAAAAAAAAACCGCCGCCGGGACGCCCGCTCCGCAAAGTCCCCCCGCCTCCGCGGATAGAGAGGAACGAAACGCCGAACCGGTCTGGCCTGGCAAGTTCCGGCAATTGACCGACAGTTCCACGTACGACCTCCAGCCCGCCCTGCATGGCCAAAGCCTGTATTTCGTTTCCAACCGCAAGGGGAGCGTGGACGTATGGGAACTCCCCGCCGAGGGGCTTGTTCCCCAGGACAAGGAATACGGGAAAGCCCTGCAAACGGTCGAAGACCTTTGCCCGGAAGACGGGGCTTCCTATCGATGCCTGATGGCTCTCGGCAATGTGACGTTGGAGTTTGCCGGCGAGAAGGGCCTGCCCCGCATCCTTTACCGGTCGGGCGTCGGCTACAAGGACATGGGACACGCGGAACAAGCGCGGGAAATTTTTTCCAGGCTCCTCAAGGAGTTTCCGGACGACCCGGTGTACAAGGGGTTGGCGGAGATCGAGGTCCTCCTGCTCGACGTCGCCGACGCCCGGAAAGAGGGGCCGGCCGCCTACAAGGAAACGAGCCGGAAAGCCTTGGAGCCGTTGGAACGCATTGCCGCCCGCGATTCGGCCCAGCCACAAGTCGTTTCCCGCGCGGAGTTGGAAAAGGGCCATCGGTATTTTGCGTTGGAGGAGCCGGACAAGGCCCTGCAATTTTACAAGAAGGTCATCGCCGGGTTCCCCGGCCAGAGGGCGATCGCCGCCGAAGCGGCTTTTTCGCGGAGCAGGATTTATTCGGCCGTGGGCGACCACGACCGGTTGGTGGAAGCCTTCGTGCAGGTGGTCCGCGATTATTACGACGTCGAGTCGTGGACGCGAAAGGCCATCCAGGAAGTCCTGGATTTGTTCGAAAAGCAACCGAGCTTGGAGAAGAGGGTTTCAAGCCTGCAGGCCATCGTCGAGCAATACGAGTCCCTCCCGCTGTTGTCCGCCGCCGTTCAAAACCGGATTGGCGATCTTTTTTATGAGGCCAACGAGAACCTGCTGGCCAAGGAGGCATACCGGAAAACCATAGAGCGGTTTCCCGGAGAGCTACGGGAAAAATTCGCGGCGCAGTTCGCCCTCGCCAGGATTTTCGCGGAAGAGGAAAACTGGGAGATGAGCCTCAACTACTATAGGCGGATCGCGGAAACCTCCAAGGAACATGAGGAAGACCTTCTGCTCGCCAGGGAAGGGTATGTCCGCAAAACCTTGGCGAAAGGGAAATGGGAACTCAAGGTCGGCGAGGTCAAGCTGGCCGTCAAAACCTATCTCAAGCTGATCGAATCGTACCCCGAAACCGTCGAGGCCCATCGGGGATACGTCCAGGGGCACGCCGCCCTTAAAAAAATCGATCAGGTCCTCCCGTTCTACAAAACGCGGCTGGCGGCCAACGGCAAATCGGCGGCGGACCATTATGCCCTGGGCCTGGCGTATACCTACCTGGACCCTCCGGCCCTGGACGCGGCGGAAGTCGAGATCGCGCGGGCCCTGACGCTGGACCCGCGGGAAGCGTATTTCCATCAGACGCTCGGATGGCTTTACGAGCAAAAGGAACGGCTGAAAAAAAACGCCGGCTACCTGGAGCGCTCCCTGCATGAATATCAGATCGCCCTGTCGCTCAACGACAACGTGAACAACCCGGACAACCGGCTGGACCTGCTCCTGAACCTCGGGAACGGGCATTACCTGTTGAAAAATTATTTCCCCGCCTATCATTTCTACAGGGAGAGGGACGGGGGAAAGCCGGCGTTTAGCGATCCCGTCCGCGACGCCATCTATTACCAGCGGTACGGCGAGAGCGCGTTCAAGTCGGGATTCGCCGACGAGGCCGCGGAACTTTACAAGAAGGCCCTCAAGCTGGTTTCCGGGACGGACGACCTCAAACGCATGGCGGAGCTTAACGACCGCATCGCCCTGGCGTACCAGGACGGCGGGCGCTTCGCCAAGGCGGTCGAGTATTTTTCCAAGACGCTCGACCTGCACCGGCGGACCGGCAATACCGTTTCCCTGGCGCGGGCCCTGCGCAACATCGCCAACAACCTGTATGACCTGAACCGGAAAAAAGAGAGTCAGGACGCGAAATCCCTGGGGCTGGCGCTGGGCAATTATTTCCAGGCCATCGAGAACCTGGAAAAATTCGGCGTCGCCCGAAAGGAAAAGGAGAAGGAGAAAACGGCGTTGATCGACGTCAATGTCGAGGTGGGCGCGGGCCCGGACTCCACCCAGGCCGCCGAGGGGTTCGACCAGACGGGCGAACGGAGGCTGATCTTCAATTATATCGGCAGGATTTATGGGGACGTGGGCGAATACCACAAGGCCATCGAGTATTACCAGAAAAAGCTGGCCCTCCTGCCGGCCAGGCCAGACCCGAAAAAGAACGTCGGCGACGTTCTCGAAAAGGCGATCATCCTCAACCAGATCGGCCATTACCATTATCGGTCGGGGGATTACGACCGGGCAGAGGAGTCCTTCCGGCAATCGTACAAGCTGAGCGTCCAGTTGGAGAACCGGCAGGGGACCGCGGTCAACGCGGCGAACGTGGCGCGCGTTTTTCTGGTCAAATGCGAGTTCGTCCCGCTGAACAAACTGCGCGACGAGACGGAAAGCGTCCGCCTCTTGCTCGAGGAGGCTGTTGGGACGGTCCAGCGGGCAAAAGTCCTGGGCCACCCGGAATACGAAGTGTATCTGAAAAATTATCTCGGCATCGTCTACCATTATCTGGCGTTGCGTTTCACGGCCCCCGGCCGGAGCAAGGCCGAGGCGGGCGCCGATCCCGAGCGGTTGAAGTCCATATACCGGGCCGCTTCCGAGGAGATGGCCAAGGAATACGGGTACCTGAAGGAATCGCGACGTTATTTCGAGGGGGCCCTGGCCTCCGCCCGCGCCGATTTCAAGGGCGCGCCGCTCCGCGAGATGGAGACCGCCCTCAAGCAGAACCTCGCACTGACCGGCCGGTTGATGGGCGCGAAGGCAAGGGACAAGGGGGAAGCTGGCCTGCTCCCCACGGAGGACGAACTGCTCCGGTTCGAATGGCAGTTCGAATACCTCGATTCCCTGCAGACCGAGGAGATGGACCGGACGTCCATACTCTTGAACGCGGAAAAATTTCTGTCGCGGCTCCCCTACGGATTGTTGCCTTCCAGCCCGGCGGACCGGGCCATGGCGGAGGAACTCTACCTGTCCCTGACGCGCTCGTTGTTCGAGCGGAAACAATTCGGCGAGGCCTTGTATTACTCGGAGAAAGGGCTCCAGCGGGCGCTGGCCTCCTTCCGGCAGGACCTGCGGTTGAAATTCCAGGACAAGGAGCGGGCCGCTTATTACGAGGAGATCGTCAATTACGCCCGGTTGGCGCGCGACCTGGCCGATGGGGGAAAACCCGGACCGGGGACGGCGGAGGAACGGCGGGGGAATTTCGACAAGCTTCTGGACGATTACGGGGAGTTCATCGCGGCGCTCCGGCAGGAAGACGAGGACATGGCGAACCTGTTTTCCCCCGAACCGCCGCCGTTGGACGCGGTGCGTAAATTCTTGAAGCCGGGGGAAGCGATCGTCAAGTTCCAGAGGGAGCACGACCATGTCCTGACGTGGGCCGTGACCTGGAAGAAAGTCCTCGGCGGGAGCATCCCGGTCAACCCGGTCTTGTACGACGTTTTACAGCGGCTGGGCCGTTCCGGAGCCCGGCCTCAACCGCGCGACCTGGGAATTTTGTCCGAGTATCTCTTGTCGCCTCACCAGGAGGCGCTGGCCAACGCCAAGACGATTTTCATCGTCGCGGGAGGGCCCTTGGAGTTTCTCCCCTGGCCCGCCATGACCATGGACGGGAAAGTCCTCGCCGAAAAGTTGAAGGTCGTATTCGCCTCCTCGCTGACGCAGTTTTACAATGCGCAGAAAAGGAGGAACCTTTACAACTCGCGTTTCCTGGCTACGGAATTCCCGGACAAACCGTTCGCCCGGATCGCCGGACGTTTCGCCTCGGCGGTCAACCTGACCGGGGAGGAGGGGACCGCCGAGCGTTTCCTCTCGGGCCTGGCGCAATACGGCGTGGCGGACGTGGAGAGCAAAACGTTTCTGGAGCGTCTGGACCCGTTCAATTCCTATATCGGCGTGACCCACCGCGGCAACCAGTTCGAGCGCGCCAGGCTGGAGGACCTTTACGGCAGGTCGTTGGAGGCGAATTTCATCGCGTTGAACGACGTGGATTACGAGATCGACCCCGGCCTGGACGTCTCGCCGGCCGCGCCGCTTCTCCACGGCCTGGATTTCATGGGGTTCCCCGGGATATTGCTCCATTTCGGGCCGAAGAATCCCAACGAGCATGCGGAGTTTCTCGACCTGTTTTATGCCGGGTTCAGGAAGGGCAACCCCGCGGACTCGCTCCGCCAGGCGCAGTTGGAACTCCGCAAGAAGCGCCCCGGTTCGCTGGCGTGGGCGGGCTACCGGTTTTACGGGTTTCCGGGGATGGACGAGTTCGAGAAAAACGCGTTCGCCAAGGCCCATTTCGAGGCCAACGTGGAAAAGGGCGGAAAGGCGTTCATCGCCAGGGACTGGCCCCTGGCCATCGGGTATTTCGAAAAGGCGCTGGCCCTCCTGGACCTGATGCAGGACAAAAAAACCGCCCCGAAAATATACAAGGTCCTGGCCCAGGCCGCTTACAACCAGGAGGATTACCCGAAGGCCATACAGTATCAACAGGAGTTGGTCAAGCTGACGGAGAAGAAGGCCAAGCCGAAGGAACATGCCGAGGCGATCTATTTCCTCGGCATCCTGTATTCCCGCGCCGAGAATTACCCGAAGGCCGCCGAGAATTTGAAAACCGCTCTGGCCATATACGAGAAGAACGAGGCCCTGGACAAACTGGCGGAGAGTTACAGCGCCCTCGGCATCGTCGAGGAGAACGCGCTGGATTACGACAAGGCCTTGGACGCGTTCCGCGCGTCCCTGAGGATCAGCGAGGAGACCGGGGAGGACCTGGACCGGGGGAGAGAGCTTCGCCGGATCGGGCGGATTTATTATTTGCGGTTGAGCGCCTACGGCGAGGCGCGGAAATATTTTACCCAGGCGAACGAACTGTTCAAAAAGCTCGACCGGGCCGATCAAGCGGTCGAGACCGGCCTGGAGCTTGGGCTGGTTGCCGAGAAAGAAGGCAATTTCGCCGAGGCCCTGAAATTCTACCGGGAGGGGCAGTCCCTCGCGGAGTCGAAAAACTTAAAACTGGAATTGAGCAAGGCGCTCCTGTATCAAGCGAACTCCCATTGGTACCAGGGGGACTATCAGAACGCGTTCAAATTTCAAAAACAGGCCCTGGAGATTGCCGAGGACATCGGCGACAAGCGCCAGCAGACGTTTATCTACAACACGCTGGGGTTGATCTATTGGACGCTCAACGATTCGAAGCGGGCGCTGACCCACTTGAACCATGGCCTGAGTCTGGCCGGGGAAATCCATTCGCCGCTGGACATGGCGACGGCCTACAACAACATCGGGCTGGTTTACCGCAAGGACAAGCAGTATCCCGAATCGGTCGAGTATTTCCAAAAGGCCCTGGAGATGGACGTCCAGCTCAAGTCCAAATGGGGCCAGGGCTACACCCATCGGAACCTGGGCATGAGCTTTATGCGGATGGGGCGCCTGGACGAGGCGGAAGGACACATCAAACAGGCCGTCGCCCTCAGCTCGGAGATCGGCAACAAGACCAACCTCGTCAAGTCGATGCTGGAGATGGGCAACCTGGCGATCGAGAGGAAGGACTGCGAGAAGGCGGCCGCCGCTTTCCGGGAGACCGGAAAGATGGCCGAGGGACTGCGTATTCAGGAGGTCGTCTGGCGGGCGTATCGCGGCGAGGGGTTCTGCCTGGCGCGATTGAAACGCCCCGAGGAGGCCCTCGACGCCTATAAGAAGGCCGCGGAGGTGGTGGACCGGATGCGCGCCGCCATCAAGGTGGAGGAGTTCCAGAACGGGTTCCTCGCGGACAAGCAGGACGTGTACAAGGAGTTGGTCCTGCTCCTGCTCGACCAGGGGAAGGTGGAGGAATCCTTTAATTTCGCCGAGCGCGCCAAGTCGCGGAGTTTCATCGACCTTCTGGGAAACCAGAAGATCGGTTTGAAAAACGACGCGAGCCAGAAGACTTACGAAAAACTCCTCCAGCAGAAACAGGCGATACGCGCCTTGGAGGAGTCCCTGGGCAAGGCGTTCGGGGACGACGAGAGCGTCAAGAAGATGAAGGAACAACTGGTCGCCGAACGCAACCGCTACCAGGATTTGCTGATCGAGGTCAAGTCCGAGAATCCCGAGGTCTCGGCCTTCGTTACCGTCGATGCGTTGACCTTGCGGGAGCTTTATGGATTGCTGGGCGACGACCTGGCTTTGGTGGAGTACCTGACGACGGAAAACGAATTGGTGGCGTGGATCGTCGTCAACGGGAAAATCGACGTCGTCCGCGCGCCGGTCAAGGAAGCGGACCTCAACGCCCTGGTCAAGGATTACCGCATGCGCATACAGCGCCTGGCCCCCGCGGAGGACCAATCCGCCAGGTTATATGAATGGGTCGTCAAACCGGCGGAGAAATACTTCAAGGGCAAGCGGGTCCTGGGCATCGTTCCCCACGGCCAGTTGCACTATGTGTCGTTCGCGTCCCTGAGGGACGCCGAAGGGTACTTGATCGAGAAGAAGCCGATTTTTTACGCGCCCAGCGCCTCCGTGCTCAAGTTTACCTTCAAGCGCAAATTCGAGAAGACGGGCAAGATCAAGGCGCTCGCCCTGGGCAATCCGGACCTCAAGAACTTCAATTACGATTTGCCGCTGGCCGAGTTGGAGGCCAATTCAATCCGGTGGGACTTTCCGGAAATCGACGTCCTGACCCGCGACAAGGCCGCGGAAAGCTGGGTGCATAAACATATTGGCGAATACCAGATCATCCATATCGCCTCGCACGGGGAGTTCGATCCCGTGAACCCGCTGTTCTCCTCCCTCAAGCTGACCCCCGATCTGGAGCAGGACGGGAGTTTCCAGGCGAGCGAGGTGTTTTCGCTGAACATCAACGCCGACCTGGTCACGCTGAGCGCCTGTCAGACGGGGTTGGGGGAGATCGTCGGCGGGGACGAGTTGGTGGGGCTCAACCGGGCGTTCATCTACGCGGGGACGCACGCCATTATCTCCTCGTTGTGGCGGGTCAGCGATATTTCCACCGCGGTCCTGATCAAACACTTTTACCGGAACTACATCCAGGAGGACAAGGCGGAGAGCTTGCGGAAGGCCCAGTTGCTGGTGAAGAGGCTATATCCCCACCCGGCCTATTGGGCGGGGTTCAATTTGACCGGCGATTACCGCTAGATCTCGTAATCCGGAAAGACCTGCCCCGCTTCCAGCAGGACCCATTTCTCCGCCGTGTCGCCCAGGACGAGGTCCAGGTTGTCCTTGGGCTCGAGAAGGCAAAGGATGTGGCTGGGCAGTCGCAATCGGAACGGCTCGGCGTATTTGCGTCCCCTCAGATACGCGAACTCGCCCTCGATTTTCACCACCGAAAAGATGTCGGTGACGGTGTCCATGATCTCCATCTGGTCCTCCAGGACGCGCCCCGTCTCGTCGTCCAGCAGGTGGCTCAAGCGCAGGCAACGTTCCTGGTCGGAGGACAGTTCCCTGACCGCCTTGGTGAAATCCAGGTTCGCCAGGCCGTGCGGTATGCCCCGCTTGTCCAGCCAGTGGAAAAACGAATAAATTTCGAACAGCGCGTTGTTGATGTCGTTTTTCGCGGTGATGGAATTGAAGGGCAGGAACCCGACGAGAAAATGGCTCAGGTGATTGGAGTTGATTTCCGCCGGCGGAGCGGCGACGCGGGGTTTCCCGTCGGCCTCCTCGCGCTCGATCCCGGATTCGACAAGACACGAGTGGAGAAGGGACAGGCTGTTTCCCAACTCCGGCGTGAGGGATTCCAACGCGGGCGGGAGTTTGTTGAGGATGGCGTACTCCCTCATCAGTTCGTAAATGCTTGCCGGTCGTTCCGAGTTCATGGTCTGCCGGTTGGCGGCGTTCGTCGATGGGTCCGAAAAAATGGCCGCGCTCTTCAAATCGGGCCTCTCTCTTGTTGGCGAAACGTTACTCGCGGCCGTCGCGCGACGGCCTGGATTGCATTCAGTCTATACCACCTTTCGGCCTCGCGCAAATTGCAAATCGGCCCGGCGGCGGGGCCCCATCCTTAGAGCGTCTAACAAAATAAACCCTTTGGCTCGACCCTCAAATTACTCCCCCTCCCTTGACCGGGGAACGCCCCGGAGCGGGATGGCCAAACCCGGATTGCCCCCGATGACTCCCCTTCGCCATCGGAGCCGAGCCTATGGAGTCCAGCGTCACGCTGGGGAGGGG